>JBPCRJ010000088.1:0-16631 GCA_050996975.1 Solirubrobacteraceae bacterium
CCCGTCGACCGCGCCGGCCGCTGGGTCGGCGCCGGCCGCCTCGCCCGTCGCCCACCGCGTCGCCGCGCAGGAGGGGATCGACCTCGCTCGCGTTCAGGGCAGCGCCCGCGGCGGGCGCGTCACGAAGGCCGACGTGCTGGCAGCGGCCGCCAATGGTGCGCCAGCCCCACCAACCGCGCCCCCGGAGCCGGATGACTCGAGCGCCGCGCATCAGGGCGAGGCCGGACGCCGAGCGCGCGGCAAGCTCGAGGGCGCCCCTAAAGCCCCCTCGACGTCGCGCGCGCAGCCACTCCGGGGTAGCGCCGCGGCCCTGGTGCGCCACATGGATCAGAGCCGCTCGATCCCGACCGCGACCTCGCTGCGCACGCTCACCGTCACCACCCTGGCGCAGCGGCGCACTCAGCTCTCCGACGCCGGCCGGCGAGTCTCGTTCACGCCCCTGATCGCCTACGCGATCGCGCGCGTGGCGACCGAGGAGATGCCCGTCATGGCGCACCATTTCGCCGAGCTGGAAGGCGAGCCTCACCGCGTGCGCGACGGCGCCGTCAACCTCGGGCTGGCCGTCGACGTCGAGAAGCGCGACGGTACGCGGACGCTGATGGTGCCGGTGATCCGGGATGCCGGCCGGCTGAGCTTCGCTGAGTTCCTCGACGCCTACGATGCGCTGGTGGAGAGGGCTCGGACCAATTCGCTGAGCGCCGGCGAGCTGACCGGCTCGAACGTCACGCTGACCAACCCCGGGGGGATCGGCACCGTCGCCTCGGTCCCGCGGCTGATGGTGGGCCAGGGGACGATCGTCGCGACGGGCTCGATCGCCTATCCCGTCGGGCTCGGGAGGATCGGGCCGGCGCTCGGCGTCGAGAAGGTCATGACGATGACCTCGAACTACGACCACCGCATCATCCAGGGCGCGGAGTCCGGTCGCTTCCTGGCGCGGATCGAGGCGTACCTGCAGGGCGAAGCAGGCTTCTACGAGGGCATCTTCGAGGATCTGGGCCTGCGCATGCCCGCGCCTGTGACCCCGCCCCCCTCCGCGGCGCTCGAGGTCGCCGCCAAGCCGGCGTCGGCGCTCGCGCCCACTCCGGCGCCGGCACCGCCGAGTGCCGCGACACCGGCACCGCCGAGCGCCGCGGCGCCGGTGGAGGAGCTGCTGCAGGCCGTCCAGGCCGGCGCGTCGCTGCTCAAGGCCCACCGCACGCACGGCCATCTCGCCGCCAAGCTCGATCCCCTCGGGCGCAAGTCCGAAGGGGATCCCGCGCTCGAGCCCGGGCCGCTCGGTCTGAGCGAGGAGCTGATGGCGAAGATCCCCGCCCGGATCCTGCGGATGTACGTTCCCGGCGCGACGCTGGCCGAGGCGCTGCCGCATCTGCGCGAGACCTACTGCGGCCCGATCGCCTACGAGATCGAGCACATCGCCTCGCACCGCCAGCGGCTGTGGCTCAGGGAGTCGATCGAGGGCGGTGAGTTCCGACAGCCTCTCAGCCAGCCGGAGCAGAAGGCGATGCTCAAGCGGCTGACCGAGGTCGACGCACTCGAGCGGTTCATGCACAAGGCATATCTCGGCCAGAAGCAGTTCTCGGTCGAGGGCCTCGACATGACGGTTCCGATGATCGACGAGATCATCGAGCTCGCGGCCACCCGAGGCGCGCGAGAGGTCGTGATCGGGACCGCGCACCGCGGCCGGCTGAACATCCTCGCGCACAATCTCGGCCGCCCCTACGGGACGATCTTCGCCGAGTTCGAGGGAACCTCGACGCTCGAGCCGATCACCACGATCCCGCAGGGGGGGACCGGCGACGTCAAGTATCACCATGGCGCCGAGGGCTCCTACCAGCTGCGGAACGGGGAGTCGATCATCGTCAGGTTGGAGTCCAATCCGAGCCACCTGGAGTTTGCTGCTCCGGTCGCCTCGGGCGCGACGCGAGCGGCCCAGACCACCCGTCAGGGCCCCCACGCCCACCAGGACACCAACGCCGCGATCCCCGTGATCCTTCACGGAGACGCCGCCTTCCCGGGACAGGGAGTGGTGGCCGAGACGCTCAACCTGCAGGCGCTCGACGGCTACACGGTCGGCGGCACGATCCACATCATCCAGAACAACCAGATCGGCTTCACCACCGATCCCGACGACGCGCGCTCGACGCGGTGGGCCTCGGACCTGGCCAAGGGCTTCGACGTGCCGATCATCCACGTCAACTCCGACGACGTCGCCGCGTGCGTCGCGTCGATTCGGCTGGCCTTCGCGTTCCGCCAGGAGTTCGGGCACGATGTCCTGATCGACCTGATCGGCTACCGCCGCTTCGGACACAACGAAGCCGACGAGCCGGCCTACACCCAGCCTGAGATGTACCACGTGATCAAGCAGCACCCCCCCGTCCGCGAGCTGTTCGCCAAGCAGCTGATCGCCCAGCACGCCGTCACCGAGCAGGAATCCACCGAGATGACCGACATGGTCTGGGCGACTCTCAGCGACGAGCACGAAGCGCTGAAGGCCCGGATCGCCGCGGCCAAGGAGCTCGAGCACGCGACCGGCGAGTATCAGCTCGACCGCACGCCGTCCCCAGAGGTCAGGACGGCCGTCCCGACCGATCGACTGCGGGTGCTGAGCGAGGAGCTGCTGGCGGTCCCGGATGGGTTCACCGTCCACCCGAAGCTCGTCAAGCAGTTCGAGCAGCGGCACGCCGCGATCGGTGGATCCGCAGGAGGCATCACCTGGGCCCACGCTGAGGCACTCGCGTTCGCGTCGCTGCTCACCGAGGGGATTCCGATCAGGCTTACGGGCCAGGACTCCGAGCGTGGCACCTTCTCTCAGCGCCACCTGGTGCTCCACGATCCCAAGACCGGCCAAGCGCATTGCGCGATGCAGCACCTTCCCGGTGCGCTCGCGCCGATGGAGCTGCACAACTCTCCGCTGTCGGAGATGGCGTGCCTGGGGTTCGAGTACGGCTATTCGCAGGAGGGGCCGGAGACGCTCGTGCTGTGGGAAGCTCAGTTCGGCGACTTCGTCAATGGCGCCCAGGTGATCGTCGATCAGTTCATCACCTCGGGCCTGGCGAAGTGGGGCCAGACGTCGAGGCTCACACTGCTGCTCCCGCACGGCTACGAGGGCTCCGGCCCCGAGCATTCATCCGCGCGGCTCGAGCGCTTCCTGCAGCTGGCCGCCGAAGGGAACATCCGGATCGCCAATCCCACGACGCCCGCACAGTACTTCCATCTGCTGCGCCGCCAGGCGCGGATCGCCAAGCAGCGCCCGCTGGTGATGATGACTCCCAAGAGCCTGCTTCGGCTGCCCCAGGCGACGAGCCCGGTCGAGCACCTCTCCGAAGGCAAGTTCGCCCCCGTGCTCGGAGAGCCGAACGTCGACGGCGATCAAGTCAAGCGGCTGCTCCTGTGCAGCGGCAAGATGTACTACGACCTGATCGGGCACGCCGAGCGCGACAAGCGGCCTGGGGTGTCGATCGGCCGTGTCGAGCTGCTCTACCCGCTCCCGCGGGCTGAGATCCTCGAGCTCGTGGCGAGCTATCCCCAGCTGGAAGAGGTCGTCTGGGTTCAGGAGGAGCCGCGCAACATGGGTGCACGTTCGTTCATGTCCTCGAGACTGATGCAGATCCTGCCCGAGCGGCTTCAGTTCGGCTACATCGGCCGTCCCGAGCGGGCGGCCTCGGGCGAGGGTTACCCGATCGCGCACGCGGTCGAGCAGAACCGGATCGTCACCACCGCACTCGATCTGGGCCGGGTGGTCTCTCACCATCCGGGCACTCCGCCCGGCGAGCCGCCCGGCGAGCGCTAGGGCCCGGACCGCCGCGCCGTCGGGATGCACGGTCGCGGGCCCCGCACGGTCGCAAACACGGCGACCCGCCTCGGCGCTACGCGGGCCCCGCACGCTCGCCGGGCCCCGGCGATCGCAAACGCGGTGACCCGCCTCGGCGCTACGCAGGAGCTGCAATTCGCCGTGCGTGGGCCGCGCGGGGGACGCAGGTTGAGCCTGCCTCGCGCTGGTTTTGCCACTCTGTCGAAATCGGCTTTCGTAGAGACGGCTCGCGCCGCGACAATTCCCGCCGTCACCTGACCCCCAGCCTCGGGGTCCACGACATGGCGATCGACCTTGGCACCGCCAACACGCTGGTGTACGTCGGCGGTCGAGGCATCGTGGTCTCCGAGCCGTCGGTCGTCGCCGCCGACACTGAGACCGGCGAGGTCCATGCCGTCGGGGCTGACGCCGAGCGGATGATCGGGCGCACGCCGGCGACGATCTCGGCCACGCGTCCGCTGCGCCATGGCGTGATCGCCGACTTCGAGGTGACCGAGCAGATGCTGCGCTATTTCATCCGCAAGGTGCTGGACCGCCGGATGGCCCACCCGCGGCTGATCGTCTGCGCCCCCTCCGGGGTGACGGAGGTCGAGAAGCGCGCCGTCGAGGAGGCGTCGCTGGCCGCCGGCGCCAGGCAGGTGCACTTGATCGAGGAGCCGATCGCGGCGGCGATCGGCGCCGGCGTGGCGATCGAGGAGCCGGTCGGCCGGATGGTCGTCGACGTCGGCGGGGGCACCAGCGAGGTCGCGGTGATCTCGATGGGGGGGATCGTGATCGCGAGCTCTGTCCGCGTCGGGGGTTACGAGATGGACGAGGCGGTCACCCACTATCTGCGGTCGGTCCACCAGCTGGCGATCGGCTCGCAGACCTCGGAGCGGATCAAGATCGCGATCGGATCGGCGATCGCGCACTCCGCGGAGGAGACGATCGAGGTGCGTGGGCGGCACCTGATCACCGGGCTGCCCACCGCCGTCCAGCTCTCCAGCGCGGAGGTACGAGCCGCGATCCTCCCCACGCTGGAGGAGATCCTCAGGGCGATCAGGGATACGCTCGAGCAGACGCCGCCAGAGCTCGCGAGTGACATCGCCCGCGATGGAATTCTGCTGGCCGGCGGGGGGACGCTCGTGCGCGGCTTTCCCGCGCTGGTGCAGGCCGAGACCGGGATGCCCGTGTTCAGCGCCGAGTCGCCGCTCACGTGTGTTGCGTCGGGCTCAGGTGAGGCACTCGTTCACTTCGACACGCTCGCCATCGCCGGGCGCCACCGCCACCCCACGGTCACTTCCGACCGGCGCACCGCCTGAGGCCGGACGGCGTCCCAGAGCGCCGCGGCCGCGATCACTTTCTTGGCCTGAGTTCGATTACCGGGCAGGTAAGCGCGGGCGGTCCCGGTTACCGGCAAGGTAATCGACAGGGCTCCGAGCGCCAGGCAAGGTGCCCGGCATGACTACACATCAACAGACTCATGCTCTCGCGCCGCCCCCGACCTCACCGCTCTCACGAGCCCGTGCGAGTCGCTGGGCGACTCTTCCCATCGTTCTGGCCGGCACGTTCATGGTCGTCCTGGACTTCTTCATCGTCAACGTCGCCTTGCCATCGATCCAGCACGATCTGCACGCCGGCAGCAGCGCGATCGAGTGGATCGTGGCGGGCTACGCCCTGACTTCGGCGGTGTTCCTGATCACCGCCGCGCGATTGGGCGATCAGATCGGCCGTCGGCGCGCCTTCTCGCTCGGCCTGGGCCTGTTCACGCTCGCCTCGACCGGGTGCGGGGTCGCGGGGAGCCCGGCCCTGCTGGTGCTCTCCCGGCTGGTGCAGGGAGTCGGGGCGGCGCTGTTGATGCCGAACGTCCTGTCGATCATCGGCGTCAACTACACGGGGGTCGATCGCGGGCGTGCCCTGGGCGCGTACGGGCTGGTGATGGGGCTCGCAGCCGTCGGCGGTCAGCTGATCGGCGGCGCGCTCGTGCAGGCCAACCTGTTCGGACTGGGCTGGCGCAGCTGCTTTCTGATCAATCTGCCGATCGGGGCTCTGGCCTTGATGCTCGCCCCGCGGATTGTGCCCGAGTCCCGGTCCGAGCAAAGCAGCCGCCTCGACCTCACCGGGACAGTGCTCGTAACGGCCGGGCTGACGGCGATCGTGCTGCCCCTGGTGGAAGGCCGTCAGCACGCCTGGCCCCTATGGACATGGGTCTCGCTCGCGGCGGCTCCAGTGATCCTGCTCACGTTCGTAGCCCACCAGCGGCGCCTGGCCGGCGGCGGCGGAGCGGCGCTGCTGGTGCCGGCGCTGTTCCGGCAGCGATCGTTCAGCGCGGGACTGGTGACCCAGCTGGCGTTCTGGTGCGGGCAGGCATCGTTCTTCCTCGTGCTCGCGCTGTACCTGCAGCAGGGTCGAGGACTGAGCCCGCTGAACGCCGGACTGGTGTTCACGATCCTCGCCGGCGCCTACGTGGCAGCGTCGGCGCGCGCTCCCGGGCTCATGGCGCGCTACGGTCGGCGGCTGCTCGCGCTCGGCGCGCTTGTCCTCGCCGCGGGCCACAGCCTGCTGCTCGCCGCGGTCGCCGAGGTGGGCGTGGGCGGAACCGTCGCGCTGCTCGCCCCGGGGCTGCTGTTGATCGGCGTTGGCATGGGGCTGCTGATCGTCCCCCTGACCACGACGATCATGGCGAGTGTCGGTCCCGAGCACGCCGGGGCCGCCTCGGGGGCGCTGGCCACGATGCAGAACGTCGGGGCCGCGATCGGCGTAGCGCTCACCGGAGTGATCTTCTTCGGTGCGCTGCACGACGGCTACGCCCACGCGTTCGAGCTCAGCCTCGTTCAGCTGGCGTTGCTACTGCTGGCGGTGGCGGCCCTGACCCGTCTACTGCCATCACACCAGCCCGCGGCGTGAGCAGCCACGCCGCGAACCATCCGCGCTCGGCCCGTCCGCGGGCCGCGCGCGGATGGCGCCCCAGAGCGGGTGGGGCTGCTGCGCCCGCGGGCCGCAGTGCGGATGGCACCCCGTCACCTACCTGGCAGGTAATCGCGGCGAGCGACGGCTCGCGCTAGCTTTGCCCGATGAGCCTCACCACCGCCGCTACGCCGGTCGGAGAGCTGCTGCGCGCCTGGCGCCGGCGGCGCAACATCAGCCAGCTCGAGCTGGCTTTGAACGCGACCGTCTCCTCCCGTCACGTCAGCTTCGTCGAAACCGGACGCTCCAACCCGAGCCGCGAGATGGTGCTCCACCTCGCCGAGCATCTCGATGTCCCGCTCCGTGAGCGCAACGGCCTGCTGCTCGCCGCGGGCTACGCACCGCTGTATGCGGAGCGCTCGCTCGAGACCGAGGAGATGGCCCCCGTCCGCCAGGCCCTCGATCGGTTCCTCAGCGCCCATGAGCCCTATCCCGCCGTCGTCATCGACCGCCACCACAATCTGATGGACGCCAACGACGCCGTCCACTGGCTCATCGAGGGGGTTGCCGCCGACCTGCTCGCGCCGCCAGCCAACGCGCTGCGGGTGGCCTTGCACCCGCGCGGCATGGCCCGGCGGATCGTCAATTTCGGTGAATGGAGCGCCCACCTGCTCCAGCGTCTTGGTCGGGAAGCGACGCTCACGGGCGACGATGATCTCGCGCGCCTGCACGAAGAGCTGCTGAGCTACCCCGGCGTGGAGCGGCAACCGCCTCACGACGAGCTCGTCGGCGCAGAGATCATCCTCCCACTTCGCGTCCGCCACGACGACGGGGAGCTCGCGTTCTTCAGCACGATCTCGACCTTCGGGACCGCCATCGACATCACTCTTTCGGAGCTCGCGATCGAAGCGTTCTATCCCGCCAACGCCGCCACCGCGACGCGACTGCTCAACGACGTCGGCGCCGAGCCCACGGCTGCCCGCGCTTGAGCTCAGCGACCCCGGCACCCCAGAATCGGCCGGCCACGGCTCAGACCGCTGCGCGAACGAAACCGACGTCGTTATCCAGAGCCCCAGCATCGACGGCCGACGGAGCCGCGCTAGAGGCCGATCAGTGGATTCCGACGATCCCGGCGCAGACCCAGTTGGCGGCGCCGGCACCGCCGTTCCAGATCCGCGACGCCACGGCGTCCTGCTCGGCCTTGCTGGCCAGATAGGCGGCCGGTCCGCTGCCCCCGGATCCGGTCCAGGTGCTGGGGATGATCTGGTAGTAGCCCGACGCCCCGGCGCTGTTGGGGGGTAGGTCCTGGCCCCCGGACTCGCACAGGACGATCGCATACGGGATGGCCCAGCCCCCCGAGGGTCCCAGCGTCGGACCGGCGGCAGGGGCGGACGAGGACCCGGATGACCCGGAGGAGGACCCGGAAGACCCGGAAGACCCGGAGGGCCCGGACGAGGACCCGGGCGGCGCACCTGCTCCGGTGCTCGCGGCCGCCTGCGCAGCAGCGGCGCGCTGGGCTGCCGCTCGCTCGGCGGCGGCCTGACGGGCCTCTAGCTGGGTGAGCGCGGTCTGGAGTTGGCCGACGCGCCCCCGGGTCGCCCCCAGCGCGGCCTGCTGGACAGCCTGCGCCTGGTGCAGGGTCGACTGCTTCACCTGGAGCAGTCCGTTCATCCCCTGCAGCGCGCGAGCCCGAACCAGCTCCCGCTGCGCGACCTGCCGGTCGGTCGTCTCGAGGTTTGCCAGGCGGTGCGCGGAGGTTTCGGCCTGCGCCTTGAGGATCCGCGTGAGCCCGATGATCGCCTGCTGCTGTCGCTCGGCATCGTGCAGGAACTTGACCCGGTCGAGCAGGTCGGCAAAACCCCGCGCCTCGAGCACGACCGAGATCACGTCCGGTTTGTCGCCCTCGTAGTTGCTCAGCAGCTGACGCGAGAGGAGCAAGCGGGCATGGCCCAGGCGCGTGTGCAGCCGGGCGAGCAGCCGCTGCTCGCGGGTGAGCGAGCCCCGCACCGACGCCAGCGCGCTGCGGTCGCTGGCGAGCTGGCCCTGGACCGCCGCTTCGCGAGTCTGCACCAGCGTGATCTGACGGTCGAGCGAGGCGACGAGCCTCGATACGGCGCTGAGGCTCGCCGACAGGCTCTGCTCGTGAGCGTGCTGCTGGCCGAGCTGCGAGCTCAGCTGCCCGATACTCGGCGCCGCCGAGGTGAGCGCCGGCACCGCGGCGGCGACGAGCACGGCGAGAACGGCTGCGGCGCCAGCCGCGAGCCAAGCGTGGGGGATGCGCGGAAGGCGGCTCATCGTGTGGGCCTACGGGGTTAGCTGTCGGGCTCGCGCTGAGTGCGCTACGCGGCCATCAGGCGGCGATTAGCCCCAGAGAAACTGGGTCCCCCGCTTCCCCACCCTCAGGAGGGAACTCGGCGCTGGCACCCTATCAGGGATCCGCCGCGCTACCGAGAGCCCACGGTCGTTGCCGGCCCGCGTCTCCTGGCCCGGTCCTGGCCCGGGTGTCCTGTCCTGGTCCGAGTCTCCTCCTCCTCGCTCGTCGCCGCCTGGGCGCGCTCGTGTCCTGGTCCCCGCTCATCGCCGCGTAGTCCTATATTGCGGATCGTGCATCGGGCAGACCACGACGGCCGTCACCTCCGCGATCAATCACGCTTGGAGAGCACGATCCTCGCGCGGGTGCGCGCCACGCCTCCGGGTTTTGTCGCCACCTACGGCGACGTCTCGCCGGGGTCCCCGCGCCGGACCGGCGCCGCCCTGCACGCCTGCGAGGATCCCGCGGTACCCTGGCACCGAATCGTGCGGGCCGACGGCTCGCTGGCCAAGGGGACGCGTCAGCGCAGGTTGCTGGAGGCCGAAGGCGTCCCCTTCCGCGGCGACCGAGTCGACATGCGAATTGCCCGCCTGCCGGTCTGAGGATGTGGGTGAGCCGCGAGATCACGCTGCCGGCGCGCCCGCGCGGCTTTCACCTCGTCACGCGTGAGGTGCTTCAGGCGCTGCCCGAGCTCGAGCGGCTCGACGTCGGCCTCCTGCATCTGCTGATCCGCCATACGTCCGCCTCGCTGGCGCTGAACGAGAACGCCTCCCCGGAGGTGCGACGGGACTTCGAGAGCTGGTTCAACGAAGCCGTCCCCGAGCGGGCGCGCTTCTGGACGCACACGCTCGAAGGACCGGACGACATGCCGGCGCACATCAAGGCGGCGCTGCTCGGTCCGTCGCTAACGCTCCCGATCGCCGGGGGCCGGCTGGCGCTCGGCAGCTGGCAGGGGATCTACCTCTGCGAGCACCGTGATCGGGGCGGAGCGCGATCGGTGCTGGCGACGGCGTGGGGAGCGGCGGGTACGGACTGACCAGGGTGAGGGGGCGCGCTCGCGCGCGCCCTGGGTGGGGCTCGGACGCCACGGGGGATGCGCCATTCGGAGCTCATGGTCGCTCTCCGAAGTCGTGCTGTCTTGGCGGTTGGGAGATATCTATGTCCTGGCGTGGAAAATGTCCCAGGCGCGCCGAAGCCACGCTCCAGTCAATTCCCACGCCTATGCCGAAGGGGCGATCACCGAATGGGAGAGATCGTCAAACACGATCACGCCGCCGCTCCGCAGCCAACCCGGCGCGCGCTCCGGCCCGCTGAGCAGCGCCGCCTTGGCCAGCGCTTCGCCCTCGAGCGCGGTCCCCGCGAGTGCGGTGACCTGAACGACACCCGTGTAGGCCGGTTGCCCGGTCGCCGGGTCGAGCAGGTGGTGGGCCGGTCGGCCGCGGTGCAGCCAGCTGCGCTTGGTGATTCCGGTGGTCGCCACGCCGCCCTCGCGCAGCGCGGGCTCGTGTAGGAGGCTCCCGTCGAACGGCGCCGCCACCGGGATCTCGCGCTGCACGCCGCCCGTACCGCCGATCCGCAGGTCGCCCTCACAGTCGATCGCGTAAGCGTGGTGATCCGCGAGCCGCTCGGCGAGCATGTCGGCGCACAGGCCCTTGACGACTCCACCGCCGTCGAAATGCAACCCCGGCGGGCGCGTCACCACACCCTCGTCGTGGTCGACCTCGATCTCGCGCCAGCGCCCGGCCGGCTGCGGGCCCGCGGGGCGGCGGGGCGGCGCGAGTGCGAGTGCGAGCGGCAGTGCGAGCGACGCCCGCAGATGGTCGGCCTCGTACCCCGCCGCCTCGATCTGGTCGAGCATCGTCGCATCGACCAGGCCGTCGGTCAGGCTCGCGGCGTCGCTCACCGCCTGGACGAAGCGGGCCATCGTCGCGCTGACCGGCACGCGCTCACGCGGATCGCGGTTGAGGCTCGCGAGCTCGCTCGCGGGCTTGAAGCGCGAGAACTGGTCGTGCCAGCGCAGCAGCTGGGCGCACGCCTCCGAGACGGCCTCCTGCGGCGCCCCGGCGGGACCGCGGCCATCGACGAGCACAGCGCACGCGCCGCCGAAGCAGGTGAACACGTTTGTGGCCTCGCTCATGTCGTGGTGGTCTGTCTCATGCCGCGAAGCCCCGGCTGACGTCCGCGGGTGAACTGGGGTCCGGAATGCGGGCGCGGATTCATGCCGCGAACAATCTCAGGTCCGGCTCGCGCTCGCCGCGCAGTACCGCCAGCTCGACCTCTACGCATTCGATCCCCCGGGAGCCGGCCAGCACGCGGGCCTGTGGCTTGATCGACTGTGCCGCCAGCACGCCGCGACACCCACTGAAGGCGGGGTCACACCGAATCCGTTCGAGGTACCGAGTGAGCTGCTCGACCGCCTCGATCCCGGCGATGCGCTTGATCTCGACCGCCACCCACTGCTCCTCGCCGTCGCGACACATCAGATCGACCGGGCCGATGTCGGTCGGCCATTCGCGGCGCACCAACCGGAATCCCTCGCCGCAGTACCCGGGCGCCTGCGCGAGCAGCTCCTGCAGATGGGCCTCGACCCCGTCCTTGGCCAGGGCAGCTTTGGCGTCCGGGGAGCCCATCGCGTGGGTGACGTCCGAGAGTACCTCCGAGATCGTGATCTCGAGCCGATCCTCGCTCGCGCGGGCGCGCTTGCGAACCACGATCCGCTCCGGAGACTCCTCGATCTCAGTCGGCGGGGCCATCCAGTTCAGCGGCTTCACGCTCTGTCCGCCGCCGTCCGCCCAGACCATGAACGTGCCGTCGCTCTTGAGCATCAGCAGACGGACGGCCTCCGGGAGGACGGTCGACAAACGGCCGCTGTAGCGAACGCAGCAGCGGGCAACGATCAGGCGCATCGCCGAAAAATTTACGACCACGACCGGACGACTCGCTGACTGACAAAGGCGTTCACTGACGACAGGCGACGGGTAGAGGGTGGGCATCGACGCATCGCAGATGATCGACGACATCCTGGACCGCAGCGTGGTTCTTGGCTACGGCAACGCTGGCTTGCTCGTCCGCCGGCGGCTGGGGAACTGGCCTGGCGATCCGCCCAGGATGGACGGCAAGGTGGTGCTGATCACTGGCGCGGCATCCGGCCTCGGGCTCGCGGCGGCTGAGGGCTTCGGCCGGCTCGGCGCGAGCGTGCGCGTGCTCGCTCGCGATCAGCGCCGCGCAGAGCAGGCGGCCCGCGAGGTTCGTAACACGGTGCCGAGCGTCGACGTTCGCCCGCTCGCCTGCGATGTGAGCAGTCTGGACGAGCTTCGCGCTCTGGCCCACAGCTTCAGCGCGCAGGAGTCGCGGCTCGACGTGCTCGTCAACAACGCCGGCGTGATGCCCGATGAGCGCAGCCATTCCGCCGATGGTCACGAGCTGATGTTCGCCACGCACGTGCTCGCGCCGTTTGCGCTGACCGCGCGCCTCCGGGGATTACTGGGGCGTAGTGCCCCGGCGCGCGTGATCAACGTCAGCTCGGGTGGCCTGTACGGGCAGAGCCTCCCCTCCGACGACGATCTGCAGTCCGCGCGGACCAGCTACTCGCCCAAGCAGCTTTACGCCCGCACCAAACGTGAGCAGCTGGTCATCAGCGAGCAGTGGGCCGAGCGGTTGAAGGGCAGCGGGGTCGTAGTGCACGCGATGCATCCGGGCTGGGTCGACACCAAGGGCGTTCGCGAGTCGATGCCGGTGTTCCGTGCGCTCACCGGGCCGATCATCCGTACCCCGGAGCAGGGCGCCGACACGATCGTCTGGCTCGGTGGTGCGCCGGAGGCGCTGCAGAGCACCGGCCAGTTCTGGCACGACCGCCGACCGCGCCCCACCCACTACAGGATCGGCGCATCCCCGGACCGCGACGAGGACCGCGCGAAGCTGTGGTCCTATTGCGAGGCGCTGCTGGGTCGAAACCGTTGATCCGGCCCGGGGCTTCCGGATCCGGCGATCGGGCCGCCTATCATCGTCAGCGACAATCAAGCCATGCCCAACCAGCTTCGTCCACTCTTCGACCGCGTCGTCATCAAGGAGCTCGATCCCGATCGAGTCCGGCGCTCCGGGCTGCTGGTTCCGCCCGGCTCGGATGAGGCGCCGCCGCAGCACGGGATTGTGCTCGCGGTCGGGCCGGGGCTGGACTGGTGGGATCACGTCGGCGTGCAGATGCCCGTCCGGCCCGGTGACCATGTCGTCTTTCCCGCGCCGGCCGGCACCTGGATCGACATCGACGAGGAGCGTCTGCTCGTGTGCCGGGTCGGCGAGCTGCTGGGGGTGCTCGAGCGGGTCGAGGACTGCCCGGGATGCGGCGGGCGTCCGCTGGCGCCGCAGGAGTCCTGCCCCGTGTGCGGCCGCGAGGGCCGGGTCGCCTCCTCCTGACGGGTGGTCCGCGCCTGCTCGCGGGGTGCATCCCCGAAGGCGTGACGCGGACGGTGCGAACGCCGGCGCCGTCACCCCGAGGCCTGCCAGCATGCAGCGGTGATTCGGCACGCCGACCCGGGAGCGGATGCGGGCGATTGCGCGGCGATCTACGCCCCGTTCGTCCGCGACACCGCCGTCTCGTTCGAGCGCGACGCGCCGGCCGCGAGCGAGATGGCGGTGCGGATCGAGCGGACTTCGCTCACCCACCCGTGGCTGGTCGCGCAGGCGGGCGAGCGGGTGGTCGCCTTCGCCTACGCGGCGCCTCATCGCGCCCGAGAGGCGTACCGGTGGACCGCCGACGTCAGCGTGTACGTCGGGCCCGGGGATCGTCGCCGGGGCCTCGGAAGCGCGCTCTACGCCGTCCTGCTCGAGCTGCTGCGTCGTCAGGGAATCTGCAATGCCTGCGCGGGGATAACGCTTCCTAACGACGCCAGCGTCGGCCTGCACGAAGCACTCGGGTTCGTGCCGGTCGGTGTGTACCGGCGGGTCGGATGGAAGGCGGGCGGGTGGCATGACGTCGGCTGGTGGCAACTGCCGCTGGTCGTGGGCAGCGACGGGGAACCGCGGGAGCCGACTGCGCCGCAGGTGCTCGAGCCCTGAGGATGGCTTCGGTGTCTCGTCCGCGAGGATCTGGACGATGAACGGCGCCGGCGTCTCGTCCTCGAAGATCTGGATCTTGAACGGGCCAGGGCACCGGAGATCGAGGACGAAGCGCGGACATCCGACGCGCTGAGGGAGGCCTGTCATAAGCGGAGATTTCCGCTCGTTTCGGATGATGCGTCTAGTCGACAGCCATTACAACGACTGTGCCGTCGTCCTGGAGGGGCTCGCGCCAGCAGTCGGTCACGGCTTGCTGGATCGCCATTGCGGTTGATGCGGCGGTGCGGTTCTCGGCCCGCTCGAGCGCGTGTCTGAGACCGTCGACGCCGAACGTCTCGCCGTCCTCCATGCGTCGTTGAGTGATGCCGTCGGTGAGGAGAATCAGCCGTTCGCCAGGGTGCAGCTGGCGCTGGGAGGGCGTGTAGCCGGGGTGGGGGTGCGCCGTGCCGAGCGCTGGGTGCGTGGGTCCCTCGAGCGCGTTCAGCTCGCCGTCGGCGTTGACGAGGTAGGCGGGTGGGTGCCCGCAGTTGATCCAGGTCAGGGTTGCGGTGGCGGCATGCCAGCGGCCCACGAGCGCGGTGACGTGAAAATCGGGGTTGCCCAGCTCGCAAACGGTTTCGTGCATGCTCAGCAGCGCCTGCTCGAGTTTCTCGCCGCTGCGCCGCGCGGCTCGCAGCGCACCGAGTGCGGCGGCGCCGAGCCCCGCGGCGGTGGGACCGTGGCCGGCGGAGTCGGCGATCGCTAGCCAGGCACCGTCGCGGTTCTCGACGAAGTCAAACCAGTCGCCGCCGACCGCGTAGCTGGGTAGCAGGACGCCGGCGAGCTGTGCGCCGGCTATGCGGGCGATGCGGGGCGGGAAGAGGTTCTGCTGTATCTCCGCAGCGGCGGTGGTTGGTTTGCGCCGTCGGGCGGCCTCGATGTAGTCGGTGTAGTCGTTGGCGAGCTCGAGCGCCGCGGCGCCTTGCTTAGCGATGTCCTCGAGCGAGGCAAGTGGTGTCCCGATGCAAAGCAATAGGCCAATCACCCGCCCCCGCAGCCACAAAGGCTCCGCGCAACAGCCGGGGAGCCGTCTTCGCAGGCGTGAATAGAATCCGGGCAGTCCCTCGGGAACGATTTCGGGTCCGATCGCTGGTGGCGCGTTGAGCTGGTCGGGGAACTCTTCCGAGCCCGCGAGGCGCAGCAGCTGCGAGCCGTCGATGTCGACGACGTAGAGCGCCACCGAGACGCCGGCGGCGCGACGCGCCTCGGCCACGAGCTGGTCCGGCACGAGGTGCGGTGGTACCTCGTCGAGGACGCGGGTCACCTCGAGCGTTAGCGGTCGGTCACGACCCAGCTGTCCCGGGGCGAGGAAGGGCATCGTGGCCACCTGCCAGCTCGCGCGCGCTGCGTCATCGGGCCCGGGTTCGGGCGGGTGAGACTCGAGCGCGTCGAGGGCCTGACTGAGCGCTTGGCGGGTGGCGAAGTGCCGGTAAAGCGTCGAACGCCCGACGCCCGCGGCGGCGGCGACCTCGCCCATCGTGACGCGTCGGTCGCCCACCAACGTAGCGGCGGCTCCGAGGATCCGCTGGCGGCTGTCGAGCGCGTCGGCGCGCATCGCCCCCGCGCTCGCCCGAGAGGTCACGCCGTCGTCGTCTGGTACGGCGGGTTCGGGCATCTACCCACTGTATGTATCCGGACCCGCGGGTGTTTAGTCGCCCCGACCTGGATTATCCCGAGATGTCCCATATCAAGGCCCAGATCGCCAAGATTGGGTTTATGGATGCCGTGGGAGGGACATCATGGAGACAACGTCCCATTTAGTGGGACTTAAGCGAGGAGAAGACTGTGGAGATCCCCAACGAGCAGATTCTGCGGCTCCTGCGCGACCGTGGCGATCATGATCACGTCCCGCAGGCCGACCAGCAGCTTTTCAACCGAGTCGACCCTGAGCGGCACAGCGATCTACTCGGACAGATCGGCATCGATCCGGGTGAGATGCTCGACGACTCCGCCGGAAAGCTCCGGCTATGAGCGTGTCCGGCGGGAATCAACCCGATCAGCAGCGCCGCCACGATTATCGTCCGGGCGGAACGGCCACGGGCACGTCGCTGTTCGCCACGCTCAAGCGAACGGGCACCGAGTTCAGCGAGGACAACCTGAGCGACTGGGCGGCGGCGCTGACCTACTACGGGCTGCTGGCGCTGTTTCCGGCGCTGATCGCGCTGGTCGGGTTGATCGGCTTGGTCGGCGACCCCGCCTCGACGACCAAGACGATCACCCAGATCGTCACCAAGGTCGGTCCGAGCTCAGCGGCGCAGACTTTCGCGGGGCCGATCCAATCGATCACCTCGCACAAGAGCACGGCCGGGATCATGGGGATCGTCGGCCTCGTCGGTGCGCTGTGGTCGGCCTCCAGCTACGTCGGCGCGTTCATGCGCGCCTCCAACGTGATCTACGAGACCCCTGAAGGCCGGCCGATCTGGAAGCTGCGCCCCCTGCAGATGCTCGTCACCCTCGTGATGCTCCTGCTGCTGGTGGTGGTCGCGCTCGCGCTGGTGCTCACCGGTCCCATCGTCACTGCCGTGGCGG
>JBPCRJ010000012.1:0-3000 GCA_050996975.1 Solirubrobacteraceae bacterium
GGACCCGTGATCCAGCGACGACTCTCCTACGGCAACCAATCCGACGACGGCGAACGGTTCACCGAACGATCCCTCTCAGCGTCGATCACCTGCCGCCCGCAACACAGATCGCTCTTCGCCTACCTCCGCGAACTGCTGACCTCCAACCAAACCAGCGGCGCACTCCCCGCCCTGCTCTGATCCTGAGCCCGTCCCCCGCCCAGGACCAGGGGACTGAACGGCTACGTAAAGCGCTTGACTTGCGGGGCTTTCTTCAGAGCGGCTGAAGGGACTCGAACCCTCGACCTTCTGCATGGCAATCGCGGTTTTGGACCTTGAGTTGCGATGAATACTGGCGATAGCCCGTGGTTACTGGGCATTCTGAGGCCATGAATCGGTACAAAGTGGTAGCGCCAGTGGTAGCGCCGGTTAGAATTGGCGTTTGTGAGGCGAGAAAAGCCAGTCGGCGCGATCGTATTCCGGGCGGGTAAGGGGTCGGCTTCCGAGACGGTCTCCGCGATCGCCAAGTGGCGGGACTCGACCGGCCGGCAGTGCTACCGGCGGCTGGGGCGGGCGTGGGTGGAGCCTGACGGCGCCGGCGGCTGGCGGCGGCGCCGCGGCCGCGCGCCCGACGGTTGTCTCGACCGGCGGGCGGCTGAGCGGGCGATGGACGTCCTGATCGACGAGACCGAGCGCGTGCTCGTTGAGGTGCAGCCCAACCGCGAGGCGACATTTGCGGACGCCGTGGCCGAGTGGCGCGAGTGGGCCGAGCACACCAAGCGACTGAAGCCGGCGACACTGCGCAACTACGACGCGCTGCTCTCAGCGCCCGGTGAGCGGCGGCGGGGAGGCGGGCCGCGACTGGCCCGAATCATGCGCGCCTTAGGGGAGCGGCGGATCGTCGAGGTCACCACCGCCGAGGTCGAGCGGTTCCTGCGAGGGCTCGACAGCGAGGGACTGCCGGGGCGGAGCGTCAACGGACACCGTCAGGCGCTGATGAACGTGTTCGAGTACGCGACGCGCGCGGATGCTTTCGCGCTGCCATCGAACCCGGTCCGGCGGACAGACAAGCGCCGCGAGGACTACTCCAAGCCGCCCGAGACGTTCACCGCCGAGCAGGTGCTGGCGCTCGCGCGGGCGGCGCGAGCCGGCGAGCACGTGAACGGCGGGCGGCGATGGGCGAGCGCCGAGGAGGACGTCCAGCAGCGACTCGCCAACGAGCAGGATGCGGCGATCTACACCGTTGCCGGTTTCACCGGGCTGCGCCAGGGCGAGCTGCGCGCGCTGCGCTGGAAGCACGTCCGCTTCGCCGACCGGACGCTGGTCGTGGTGGCCGCCATGTCGGCCGGGCTCGATTCGAGCACCAAGTCCGGGAAGTGGCGCGCGGTGCCACTCACCCGCGAGGCGTTCGTCGCGCTCGACGAGCTGAGTCGGCGCGAGTGGTTCACCGGACCCGACGACTTCGTCTTCTGCGGCCCGGCCGGCGACCCGATCGACGACTCTGCCCTGCGCCGCCGCTACAACGCCGCGCGTGACGCAGCCGGCCTGCCCCCGCTGCCCTTCCATCATCTCCGGCACTCGTTCGCGACGCTGGCGATCCGTGGCCTGGATCCGGCGACCGTCCAAGCGCTCCTTGGACATTCCAAGATCACGACGACCGAGCGCTACCTGCACGCCCGGCCGCTGAACGAGCTCGCCGAGCGCATGGATGCGATCTTCGCCGTCGCCCCTCCAGTACCCGACCAGGCTGCGGAGCCAGCCGCCTGACCCGGCCTACACTTCCCGGTATGGCCTCGACCGTTCACATCGAGATGGACAGCGAGCTGCTCTCGCGGCTGCGGGCGCGTCATCCCGGGAAATCCGACCGCGAGCTGATCGAGCGCTTGGCGATTATCGACCTCGGCATGGCATTTCTCCGTGAGACTCAGCGGCTCGATGCGGATCCCGAGGAAGTGGTCCTTGCGGAGGCCGTGAAAGCGGTCCACGAGGCGCGCGCCGAACTGAAGTGAACCGAGTCGTCATCGACGCCAACGTGCTGGCGTCGGCCGCAGCCGGTCATCCGGAGAGCCCGTCCCGTCGGTTGCTGTACGCCGTCGGCTCCGGCCGGATCGAGGTGATCCTCTGCGAGCACGTCCTCCGAGAGCTCGATCGCGCGCTTGCGCGGCCCTACTTCGCCGCACGCCTGACCGACGTCGAAAGGCAGACGCTCGATGCGGTGCTGCGGGCGGCGGCCGACATGTATCCGGACCCTGCTGCACCAGAGGCAGTCGTGCGCGATCGGGAGGATGACTACCTCGTCGCTCTGGCCCGGTCGGCCAGGGCGGAAGCGATCGTGACCGGCGACCGTGATCTGCTCGATCATGACGGTCTGATGCCGCCAGCGATCACGCCACGCGAGGCGTGTGAGCGGTTCGGGCTCCCGTAACGATCCGGCAGATGCCCGGCCCACCGCCCATCGACGTCGCCGCGATCCGCTCCTACTGCGAGCAGCGAGTGCCGCCTCACGCCCTCCACCAGGTCCGCGTCGAGGCGATCGTCGACCGCAACACGGTCACGATTGTGGAGCGCCGTGCGCCGTGGCGTGCCGACTACGGTCCCGAATGGACGACCGGCGGCGTCGCCCGCCTGCGCTACTTCCACAAGCATCGGCACTGGAAGCTGTTCTGGCGCGACCGCAACCAGCGCTGGCACCACTACGACTTCGCCCAGCCGACAGCGGATGTGACCGTCCTGCTCGACGAGATCGATCAGGACCCGACCTGCATCTTCTGGGGCTGAGCGTCGTCCTCGCGTTAGGTCGGCCGGATCGCACGGACGCGGAGGGCAACCCGGATCACGTCCTCGACTTCGGCGCTGGAAACGTCGAAGTCGGTCGCGATCTCGGCGAAGCCATCGCCGGCCTTGAAGCGGTCGACCAGATCCTCGACTCTGGCGCCGCCGTGGACGACCAGCGGCTGGCCGAATGCCTCGGTGGGGTCGACCGTGACCTCAGCCTGGGTGTAGGCCGTTAGGCGCAAGCGC
>JBPCRJ010000005.1:0-12702 GCA_050996975.1 Solirubrobacteraceae bacterium
GAGCTTCACGATCGGCGACCCGGCCTGCGGAACCGGAGGATTCCTGGTCGCGGCGTACGAGTGGCTAAAGGCCCAGACCGGCGGCGCGTTCGAACGCCAGGAGGCCACGCGGATCAAGACCCAGACCTACTACGCCCAGGACCTCGTCGCTCGCCCGCGCCGCCTCGCGCTGATGAACCTGTACCTGCACCAGGTCGAGCCGCACGTCACGCTCGGCGACTCGATCTACGAAACGCCGACAAGCCAGCGCTTCGACGTGATCCTCACCAATCCGCCGTTCGGCACAAAGGGTGCCAACCAGGCGCCGGTCCGCGATGACTTCGTTGTTGAGACGAGCAACAAGCAGCTGAACTTCCTCCAGCACGTGCTCACGCTGCTCAAGCCCGGCGGACGCTGCGGGATCGTCGTCCCGGACAACGTGCTGTTCGCCGATAAAGCGGGCGAGGTTTTCAAGGTGCTGATGGAGGACTGCAACGTGCATACCGTGCTCCGATGCCCGCGCGGCACGTTCGCGCCGTACACCGCCGGCACAAAGACGAACGTCCTGTTCTTCACCAAGGGCGAGCCGACAAGACGCTGTGGGTCTACGACGCTCGGGCTAACGTCCCGACGATCACGAAGAAGTCCCGGCCGCTGACGGCGGCGCACTTCGCCCCGTTCGAGCGCTGCTACCGCGGCGATCCCAACGGGCGGGCGAAGCGGTCTCCGTCAGACTCGGCAGACGACCGCTGGCGCAGCTTCACGCTGGAAGCGGTTATCGAACGCGGCTACAAGATCGACAGCTTCAAGTGGCTCCGAGACGACGATCTCGACGACCCAGACGAGATCCTCGACCCAGCGGAGCTAGTGACCGACGCCATCGCCGAACTGCAGGCTGCGGTAAGCGAGCTCCACGAGCTCCAGAAGGTGCTTGACGAGTCCGAGGCCGTCGTTTGAAGGAGGATGGTGCCGAGAGGTGGCCGCGCGTCAGGATTGGTGACGTGCTGATGCTTCGAAATGGTCGGGCGTTCAAGTCGTCGGAGTGGCGCACAAGCGGGGCGCCGATTGTCCGGATCCAGAACCTGAAGTCTCGCGATGCGCCGTTCAACTATTTCGACGGCGATCTACCAGACCAATTCGCTGCTCGGCCTGGAGACCTGCTCTTCGCCTGGTCTGGAACGCCTGGGACATCCTTCGGAGCTCATGTATGGAACGGGCCAGATGGGTGGGTGAACCAGCACATCTTTCGGGTTGACTTTCCTCCGGAACTGTTTGACCGAGACTTCCTGTGCTTCGCGCTGAACGAGAACGTTGCCTCGTACATCGACCAAGCGCAGGGAGGCGTTGGGCTAGCTCACATCACCAAGGCAAAGCTGAACAGATCGACGTTGCCAGCGCCCCCTCTAGCGGAGCAGCGGCAAGTAGCAGCGCTTCTCCGCGACATCGACGCCCGCCACGATTCGATCGCCGACAGCCTGGCAGCAGCGCGTGCGATCGTCGATCGCCTCCGCACCGCGGTGCTCGCCGCCGCATGCTCCGGCCGACTAACCGCCGACTGGCGCGACGAACACGGGCACCCGATATCGGGACCGCCAGACGGACCCCCGACCACCTGGGGACCGACGCGCCTCGGCGACATCGTTCGGATCGCGACTGGCGCAACGCCGCTCCGGAAGAACGCGGCGTACTACCAAGACGGGACAGTCCCGTGGGTCACGAGCGGCGCAGTGAACGCCGGGATCATCTCGGAGCCAACCGAGATGATCACGCCGCTCGCCCTCAAGGAGACGAACGTCAAACTGTTCCCGCCAGGGACGCTGGTCATCGCGATGTACGGAGAGGGACAGACGCGTGGGCGCGTCGCCGAGCTTGCGATCGAGGCAGGTACCAACCAGGCACTGGCGGCCATCCTGTTCGATGACACCTCGGCACCGTTCAAGCCGTACCTGCGCCTGTTCTTCGAGAACGGCTACCAGCGGATGCGGGCGTCGTCTCTCGGCGGCGTCCAACCAAACCTCAGCCTTGGAATGTTCAAGGAGACCGTATTGCCGCTTCCTCCACTGGACGAGCAGCGCGTGATCGTCGAGCGCGCAGCCGCGGCGCTCGCTACCGCAGACCGGCTGCGTGCGGCGATCTCCTCCGCAGAGGTTTCGCTGAGCAACGCATCGCGAGCGGCTGTGGGTCGCGCGTTCCGCGGCGACCTCGTGCCGACCGAGGCCGAGCCGATAATCGGCCGCGATGAACCCGCTTACGAGGACACCAACCGAAGCGCAGTCGCGCCTCCTTGAGATCGTCTACCAAGGGCGCGAACTGGCGGGCGGCCCGTCTTTCCAGCCGGTCGAGCTGAGCCACGTGCCTCATCGCGTGGGGCGCGAGCCCGACGCTTGGCCGATCTTCCAGTACGTAGAAGCCGTTCTCTACCGCGAGCATGGTCTCGACGCCCGAGCGCTCATCAACGACGCTCCCAGCATCAGGTTCAGTGCTGGGCAGGGCCGGTACGGTTGGATCCAGGCTGAGCGCCCGGGCGCGGCGTTGCAGCCGGAGGACAAGGTCCGGCTCACCGTCGCCGGCATGGTCCAGGTCACCAAAGCAACTGCCGAGGCCGAGGCGTTCGTCGAGACGCTTGCGCTGTTTGTCGAGCGCGAGCGAAGGTTTGCGCCGCACCCGACGGAAGTCCAGCATGTCGAGATCGGGTCCGCAGAGATCCGCCGGCGCCTCGAAAAGCGCTGGGTCATCGGCGACGACGACAACCTGACAGCGCTCGTCGAGATACTCAGGCGCGAGCCGGCAACCTGGCATTGCCAGGTCACAGCAACCGAGGCTGCTTCGTGGAGCGCACGGCTGAGTCCGTTCCTGCGCAGCTACGCCGGCGTCGCGAGCCCACTCGAATACGTGGACCGTCTCGTCGAGACGATCAGGCTCCCGCCGCAGCCGTGGCTCCCGCTTCATCCGTCGTCGCTGTCGCTGCCAGAGGCAGTCGACTATCTGAACGCCGTGTGGCGCGCGAGCGTCGGGAGCGGCACAGTGCTTATTCGGATCTCGCGCGCCGAGGCGGCTGCGAAACTGGCGCTCGACTGCTCCACCGTCGACGAGTTCGAGTCACGGTTGAGTGCCGTCGCGGGGATCCTGGCTCAGCTCCGCCTGCCAAAAGAAACGGGGGACAAGAAGCTCATCGACCTCCGCACGTTCTTGGGGCAGATTCTCAGCGACGACTCCCGCCGCGCGAGTGCAAGATGCCGTCAATGTTCTCCGTGACGTCGTTGCCCTTCGAGTTTGGCGCCAGCATCCCGGCACTGAGAAGGTGGGCGCTGACGCCGCGCGTCGCCTCGGGGTCGCACTCCCAAGCGATTCCTGGCAAGCGACTTGGCAGCACATTCGAGAGCTCGTGGTCTCTGCGCTCTCGGCGATCCGGGAGGAGATCGAGCAGCTTCCGCAGTTGGAATGACCCTTGGAATCTCGTGCGGGTGCGATCAGGGGTCGGCGCGGCGGTCGCCTACGCGCAGATAGCGAGTGGCAGCACTTGAACTGCGGGACCCTGTATCACTGGCTGCAGCGCTGCGACGTCATCGCCGAACCGCACCTCGTGCGGTGGCGCCTCGATTGATTCGACGGCACCCGCGGCCGTCATGGCGGCTTTCTGTGCTTCGGTCGGATCGGCAACCGCCGCAATCCCCGCCAGTAGCGCGAATATGGACCAGATCACGGTCTGCCCCACGGATGGCACGAGGGACAGAACCGAGCGACGCAGGAGATTGATGAACTCCTCGTCGGTTCGCCAGATGTGCGTGACCTTGCCGACCACCGTGAACTCGGAGGTGTGCAGCATCTCAAGCGCTTGGTTTGTGAGGAAACGCTCGTCGAGCGTGATGACCACGGCCGGTCCGTCGGTCCGGTTCACGACAACGTCGACCATCCCGCTTGTCGACATGTCCTCCTGAAGCGCGATGAGCACCGTCCGGACTGCCTTCAACGCCGCCTCGGGCGACTCGGGGTTATCGGCGGCTTGCTTCGCCGCCTCGCGCGCCTGCTGCCGACGCTGCTGTCGTGTCTCGCCCGCCGTGCCGGTTGTTGTGTCCAGCCCGACGAGCGGCGCTGCCACGTCAAGCATGCGGAGAACCTGCTCCGTCACGCGTCTGAGCGGTGCGACCGCTGGGCCGATATGCATGGCGATGAGCTGATTTGGCTGGACGGCATCGAGGCTGACCGGCTCGCGCTGAACCCGGTTCGTCCGCCTGAGTTCGTCGTACAACGAAATGAAGATCGAGGCTTCGGTGTGCCTCAAGACCAAGCGTGCTTCGCGGCTTGAGGACTCGGTCTCGCTTCGTTGTCTGCCCGCCTCGGCGCCGAGGACCTCGAACAGCCGCAGGTTCCCGCGGAGGTTTCGCAGCGCGCTCGACGCTAGGTCGTCGTGCGCAACTTCCTCTCGCTCAAGGGCGACGCCGCCTCCGAGCGCGGCCGCAAATGCCATGGACATGTCGGTGTCCAGGTAGAACGGATAGAGCAGGTCCAGCTCGGGCGCATCCGTTGGTACAGCCAATTCCTTGGCGTTGGCCATCTCCGAATCATGCCCGGTGGGCCGGTCGGATCGGGACCGGTTCTGGTAGCGCCGAGTGGTAGCGCCGGAGTGGCCGCCCAACAACCCGTCCGCCTGACCCAAACAAAAAGCCCCGCAAACACGAGGCTTTCTGTGAGAGCGGCTGAAGGGACTCGAACCCTCGACCTTCTGCATGGCAAGCAGACGCTCTAGCCAACTGAGCTACAGCCGCGCGAGGGCGAGTATAGCCCTGTCCAGTCGCTTGGCGGGCTCGGATACGCTGCTGCAGCCAGGTCAGCGGTACCCTACGACCGGGCCAGTCTGGCGAGACCACGAAGTCCCGTTTGCGCCCAGAGCCTGAACTCTTGTGCCAACGTGAAGCCCGGGCTGGCAAGCGTGGAGCACCGCGTTTCGCGTGGGCAGTTGTCGGGGATCACCGTCCACACGATGGCTCTGTCCGGCTGGTACCACTACCGTCTTGAAGAGCAGGCGCCATGAACTTCAACCACCGCATGGGGTCCCGACGTGTAGGCGTCCTGACGGCGACGGCTGTTTACGTATGGCTAAGGGCCTATCACCAGGGTTCTCGCCTCCCCTCGCAACGGCTGACGGCGCCGGGGTTTCTGAGTCGGGCGGCACAGCCCGTCCCCCGCTGATGATCATGGACCTTGTCTCACGGCTGACCCAACGGGTTGCTACCGGGCCAATCGATTCGTCGCGCGCCGCGGTGGCCGCTGCGTGACGGGCGAGGTCGATACTCGGCGCTTGGCGGCCGAGCTAGTGCATACCATCCGCGGCGAGGTGCGGTTCGGCGCGGGGAGCCGAGCGCTTTACGCGACTGATGCATCAAACTACCGCCAGGTGCCGATCGGCGTGGTGCTGCCGCGCGACGAGCAGCCCGTACCTTGCCGAGTTGCTCCAACTCGCGCTGCACACTGACGCGAGCGGCGAACGCGCGTGAGAGCTGCAGGCCCGGCGCCGCGCCCGCTCGAGCGTAGCTCGCTGCGCCGCGCATGCGGCACGATATCGGCCACCGGGAGGCCGTGCACGGTAAGCATGACGCGCTCGCCGCCCTTGACGGCGCCGATCACCCGGCGGTGTGGTTGCGCAACTCGCGCACGGAGACATCCACGTTGCACAGCGTAGAAATACGTGCGTTCAGTCGCCGCGGGCCAAGCGCTTGTGCGTGGTCGTTGGGAGAAGAGGCGACGACCGGAATCGAACCGGTGTGGACGGCTTTGCAGGCCGCTGCGTAGCCACTCCGCCACGTCGCCCAAGTCTCCTAGCGTAGCGTCGCGGGGCACTCCCTCGAGACGGGGCAGCCAAGAAAACGGGCGCTCACGACATCGTCCCGCTCCGGAGCCGCACCGCATTGCCGGATGGGTCGCGCCCCACCGCGCCCAAATTGCTCGATTCAATCTCGATACCGGCCGACGGGAGCGGTCGGCTGACGCTGGTCGGCGTCCGCGAGCTCAGCCAGCACGTCATCGAGGTCGAGCGGCGCCGTCGCCGTCGCGAGCTGCTCGCCGGTCCGCGGCCAATCTCCGCGGGACCGTCACGGTAAATCTCGATCCCGTTGCCAACGGCTTTCGTGGCCCCATTGGGTGAGGCGCGCGTCGCACACGGCCCATCTTCAGGACACGAAACGCGACCGATCAGACCCTTCGCCACCAAGCCGGCGACGAGGCTCGAAACCCGGATCGCGTGAGCATCGTGTTGCGTGCCAGCGCGGACATCGGCAGTCTTCGCTCCGGTGCCTGAGCGAGGTACGGGAGCACCTCGTAGTCGCGCGCGCACGCGGGGCGCGGCCCGGACCGGGCAATCTCACGTGTCGCACCGGGCTATCCGGGCAGCGGCACGACCGAAGCCTCGCCGGAGCGAGCCGCAAGCGCCTGCTCCCGGCTCTCACGCGAGGAGATCAGCACGACCGCGAGCAGGATCCCCGCGATCGCGAAGCCCGCGCCCACGAGGAAGGCATCCTGGAAGCCCTTGGTCAGCGCGGCGGAAATGTCATGTCCGCCCGTGTGGAGCACGTCGCGTGTGCGGCTGTTGGCGATCGAAGCCAGGATCGCGAGGCCGAGAGCGCCGCCGACCTGCTGGGTCGTGTTGATGAGGCCGGACGCAAGTCCGGCTTCGTCGGGTGTGGTGCCGGACATCGCGGCGATCGTGACCGGGACGAACGAGAGCCCCAGCCCGACCCCTGCGAGCAGCGAGGGCCCCAGAACGTCAGCGGAGTACGAGCCGCCGGGGGCGCGCACGCCAGCGAACCACAGCAGCCCGACGGCGACGAACAGCAGACCTGCGATCAGCGTCGGCTTGAACCCGATGCGCGTCACCAGTTGCGCTGCGCCGCCGGCGCTGAGGATGATCGCGAACGCCAGCGGCAGGTATGAGAGCCCAGTCTTCAGCGCGGAGAAGTGCAGGACCTGCTGGAGGTAGAGGGAGATGAAGAAGAACATCGAGAACAGCGACATTCCGATCAACAGGCCGATGACGTTCGCGCCGCGCAGCGTGCGCAGCCGGAAGATCGAGAACGGCATCAGCGGATGGCTGGCGCGAGACTCGAGCGCGACGAAGGTCGCCAGCAGAACCACGGCGCCACCGATGCGCTCGAGCGTGACGGTCGACGTCCATCCGGCGTTGACCGCGTCGACGAGCGCATAGACCAGCAGCGCGAGCCCCGCGGTGACAGTCACCGCGCCCTTGGCGTCGAACGAACGCCGTTTGTCCTCAGAGCGGCTCTCGACGAGCAGGCGCGGCGCCAGCAGCGCGGCGGCGACACCGATCGGGACGTTGACGAACAGCACCCAGCGCCAGTTCAGACCGTCGGTGAGCACCCCACCCAGCAGAACGCCCGCGGCGCCGCCGGCGCCGGCGACGGCCCCCCAGACACCCAGCGCACGGTTGCGCTCCGAGCCCTCGGCGAAGGTCGTGGTGATAATCGAGAGCGCCGCCGGCGAGACGATCGCGGCGCCGAGACCCTGGAGTGCGCGGGCCGCGATCAGCCAGGGCTCCGACTGAGCCAGTCCGCCCAGCAGCGACGCCAGCGAGAACAGCCCGAGTCCGACGATGAACATCCGCCGGCGCCCGAGCAGGTCCGCAAGGCGACCGCCGAGCAGGAGGAAGCCGCCGAAGGTGAGCACGTATGCGTTCACGACCCACGAAAGGTCGAGCTGGGAGAACTTCAGCGCGCGTCCGATCGAGGGCAGCGCGACGTTCACGATCGAAGCGTCGATCACGATCATGAACTGCGTGATCGCGAGCAGGCCAAGCGCGAGGTTCTTCGCGCGGGGGGTGTCCAGCGTCGTGATGCTTCTCGCGGTCGGCATTTTCAGTGTCGTCATGGAAAGGGACCTCCGGTTCCGTTTGCCAGCGGCACGATACGGAGGTATAGTTCCACTTGTCAAGCGCAAGAGCAAAAGATTTACATGAAGATCACCGAATCCACGATCGATGCCACCCAGCGGCCGATGCGGGCGGACGCTCGGCGCAACCACGATCGGGTTCTGGCCGCCGGCCGCGAGGTCTTCGGCGAGAGCGGCGTCGAGGCGCAGATGGATGACGTCGCGCGGTGCGCGGGAGTGGGCGTGGGAACGGTGTACCGGCACTTCCCGACCAAGGAGGCGCTGATGGGTGAGCTCGTGCGCCAGAAGTTCGTGCTCTTCGTGGTGCACGCCCGCGAAGCTCTGAGCTCTGGCCAGGCATCCTTCGAAGCTCTGACCGCCTCGCTGCGCCGCGACGCCGAGCAGATGGCGCGTGATGCTGCGACTCGCTACGCGATGGGAACCGGAACGGCGGTCCTGGAGGCCGCGACCGCCGAGATCGACGAGCTGAACGAGCTGACCGCTGAGCTGATCGCCCGCGCGCATCGCGCGGGTACGCTGCGCGAGGATCTCACTGTCGCCGACATCCCGATGCTGATGTGCGGCGTCTGCAACAGCATGGACCGCGGCCTCGACTGGCGCCGGCACCTCGAGCTCACGCTCGACGGGCTGCGGGTTCGGCAACTAGTGGGCGATACTGGGCTCGAACCAGCCATTGGGGATTAGCTCAGGCGAGATCGCCGGTGTTCACTGGGTTTAGGTGATCTGAGCTGCTGTGAGTTTCGCTCAGATTGGGCCCACGATTGGGCCCACGGCCGAACGCCGCCTCGACGAGCGCCGCTTCGACGGGGCTTGGCGCGTAGTCGGCGTAGCGTTGCGTGGTCTGTATGTCGCGGTGCCCCATCCATTCTTGAAGGGTGCGCATCGGCACCCCGGCGCCGGCCATTCGTGTCCCGAACGTGTGGCGCAGGTCGTGGAAGCGGTGCGCTTCGTCTAGGCGGGCGGCGCGGAGTGCTCGGCGGTAGGGGCGCAGGATCGCGGCCTTGTCGAGCGGTCCGTGGGTGTGTGGGTCTGCGAACACGAGATCGCCGTCGTCGTGGGCGGTGGTCGCCTTCGATAGTCCGTCCAGTTAGTTAGTGGGTCAGTCTGAATTCGAGCGGAGGGTCGTGGTTGGCGACGACGGCGCTCGGCCAGAACGGCGGGAGGCCCGGCGAACCGGGCCTCCCGAACCGTGGGTGGGTGTGGCCGCGTCGCTACGTGATCGTGAGAACGATCTTGACCTTGTTACCCGCCGCCGAGGTAGCCCTGCCCTTGATCGTGCCCTTCGCGCCTGCGTACCCGCCGGTGCCGCCAGTAATGATGCCCTGACCGAGGTTGGCGGTGAAATCGATCTTCAGCTTGACGCTGATCGAGCCCTTCTTCGGGGCCGTGAACTTGAAGACCCCCGTACAGGCCAGCGAGTGCTTGCTCGTAGACTTGCAGGTCAACACGTCATGCCCAATGACCTTGCCCTTCGCGTTGACGTCCTTGGCCTTTAGGACCGGGCCGTTCTGCGAAGTCTCCACCGAGGTGAACTTGAGGGTCTGCTTAGCGGCGAGTGCCGGCGTAGCGAACGCGCCGGTCATGAGTAGCACTGCGGCGAGAGCGAGGGAACGAGCGATCAAGGGGAGCCTCCTAGACGTTGGGTATCCGGACATCCGGCGAGCGATGCCCGCAACCCTAACCCATTGGAAGATCGCGGCCCTGCTCGATTCAAACTGACCCACTACCCACCTGCGAAGCACGAAAAGCCGGTAGCGGCGATCCACTGGCACGCGGTGGCACGCGATCCAAAAGCAATGTAAGACCCGCCAGTTTTGTGTTCTGGTGAACTTGGGCCCCGATTGGGCCCCCGGAGCGGCCCGGGGGAGAGTGTGAGACGGCGAAACCCCCACTAATGCGAGGGTTTCGGAGCCGAACGGGGAGTGGGCGATACTGGGCTCGAACCAGTGACCTCCGCCTTGTCGAGACGGCGCTCTCCCAGCTGAGCTAATCGCCCGGGACGGGTAAATGTAGCGTGGGATCGGCTTTTGGTCACGCGCCATTAGCATCAGGCGCCGAATGGACTTCAAGCTTCCCGACGGCAAGACGCTGAACCTCCCGGACGGCGCCACGGGTGCTGATGCGGCCGCTGCGATCGGGCCGGGTCTTGCCCGCGCCGCGCTCGCGGTCAAGGTCGACGGCGAGCTCCGCGACCTGACGCGGACGCTCCCCACGAGCCCGAGCGCCGGCGACGGCACGGTCAAGCTCGAGATCATCACCGACCGCACCGGCGAGCCTGCGCTCAGCCTGATTCGCCACGACTGCGCCCACGTGCTCGCGGCCGCGATGATGGATCTCTACCCGGGATTGAAGATCGCGATCGGGCCTCCGATCGAGAGCGGCTTCTATTACGACTTCGACTTTCCGGATGGGGTCACGATCAGCGACGCGGACTTCGACCGGATCGAGCAGCGGATGCGCGAGCACATCGCCGCCGACGAGCAGTTCGAGCGTCAGGACGTCTCCGCGGTGACGGCGCTCGAGCGCTTCGCCGGCGATGGTCAGGACTACAAGGTCAAGCTGATCGAGGACCTCGTCCGCAGCCAGGCCATCGAGACCGTCTCGCTGTATACCAACGGACCGTTCACGGACCTGTGCCGGGGCCCCCACGCGCCATCGACGAAGCGGATCAAGGCATTCAAGCTGCAGTCGGTGGCCGGCGCCTACTGGCGCGGCAACGCGTCTAACCCGATGCTCACGCGCGTGTACGGAACCGCATTCTTCTCCCGCCAGGAGCTCGAGCAGCACCTCGAGCGCCTCGAGCAGGCCCGTGCGAACGACCATCGTAGACTCGGTCCACAGCTGGGTCTGTTCACCTTCTCCCACGTTTCGCCGGGCTCGGCGTTCTGGCTGCCTGGCGGCACGCGGGTGTTCAACTCGCTGGTCGCACTTAGCCGCGAGATGGGCGAGCAGCGGGGCTACGCAGAGGTCAAGACACCACAGCTCTATGACAGCTCGCTGTGGCAGACCTCGGGGCATTGGGACAAATACCGCGGCAACATGTTCGTGACCGAGTTCGAGGACCGCGCGATGGCGATCAAGCCGATGAACTGCCCCGGCCACTGCAAGCTCTACTCGCTTCAGCGCCACTCCTACCGCGACCTTCCGGTGCGCTATTGGGAGCCGGGGTTATTGAACCGCCGAGAATCGAGCGGAACGCTCCACGGCCTGCTGCGGGTCCGCCACTTTGCCCAGGACGACTCGCACATCTTCTGCACCGAGGACCAGATCCAGCAGGAGGTCGCAGGCTGTCTGGAATTTGCGTTTGCGACCTACGCGATCTTCGGAGTCGAAGTCCGGTTGGAGCTCTCGACACGACCCGAGCAGCGGATCGGCTCCGATGAGCGGTGGGATCGCAGCGAAGCCGCGCTGCTCACCGCGCTGGAGGGCCAGGGCCTCGAATATGACACCAACGCGGGCGACGGGGCCTTCTACGGACCGAAGATCGACATGCACATGACCGACTCGCTGGGACGCTCGTGGCAGCTGGGCACGGTGCAGCTCGACTACAACATGCCGGCCCGCTTCGACCTCACCTATACCGGCGCCGACAACGCTGAGCACCGGCCGGTGATGATTCACCGGGCGCTGATGGGTTCTTACGAGCGCTTCATCGGAATCCTGCTCGAGCACCAGCGCGGCGAGCTGCCGGTGTGGCTCACCCCGGTTCAGGCGATCGTCCTGCCGATCGCGGATCGCCACGCCGGGTATGGCGCGGAAATCGTCGATCGGCTGCGAGCGGCCGGGGTGGGCGGAGAGCTCGACGCACGGACAGAGTCGATCTCACGCAAAATCCGCGAAGCCGAGCTGCGCAAGATCCCTTACCTGCTTGTGGTCGGCGACCGTGAGCAGGAGTCCGATCAGGTCGCCGTGCGTGAGCATCGGGGCGGCGAGGGGACATCGACGCACGCGCTACCCGACTCGGTGGCGGTCGATGCGTTCACCCGGCGCGTGCTGAGTGAGATACGTTCTCGCGTTCCGCGGTGAAGCGCCGCTATACTCGTGCTCGTTGATCCAACCGCTTCATCACATACTGCCCTGCACCGCTTGACGCCGCGTCCACACCGCAGCTAGTGCCGGTTCCCCGTAGGTTCGACCGGCGCCCGCCTGAGCGGGACTTGACTCGGATCAACGATCGCATCCGTGTGCCAGAAGTTCGGCTCGTCGGCGAGGACGGCAACCAGATCGGCGTCGTGAAGACAGCCGAGGCACTCGTCTACGCGCAGGAGCGGGATCTCGACCTTGTCGAGGTCGCTCCGGAAGCGCGACCGCCCGTGTGCCGCGTGCTCGACTACTCGAAGTACAAGTACGAGCAGGCCCAGAAGCTCAAGCAGGCGCGCAAGCACCAGCAGCAGATCACGATCCGCGAGATCAAGTTCCGGCCCAAGATCGCGGACAACGACTACGAGACCAAGAAGAACCACGTGCGGAGGTTCCTCGACGGGGACGACCGCGTGAAGGTCACGATCATGTTCCGCGGCCGCGAGCAGAGCCACCCCGAGCGCGGCACGAATCTGCTGATGCGCCTCGCGGAGGACGTGGACGACCTCGGCGTGATCGAGCAGCGCCCGCTCCAGGACGGCCGAAACATGACGATGCTGCTGGGCCCCCAGCGCAAGAAGGTCGAGGAGAGCCCTAAGCCGGAATCGGTCGAAAGCGGCGACGCCGCATCCGGCAACGGCGCCGACCAGGCCGTGGCCGAGAGCCCACTGCCCGCCGTGGCTGAGAGCCAGGAGCCGGCCGACGCCGAGGGCCCGCAGCCGGCGGCGTCCGGGGGCGCCGGAC
>JBPCRJ010000015.1:0-20305 GCA_050996975.1 Solirubrobacteraceae bacterium
GTGGGAGCCCGAGCGGTTCCGGGAGGCGAACTACATCGACACCATGGCCCTCATGCGCCGGCGCGAGCTCATCGAGCTCGGCGGCTACGAGGAGGACCTGCGCCTGCACGGCTGGGAGGACTACGACCTGTGGTGCAGATATGCCGAGTACGGTCGGCGCGGGGCCTTCGTCCCCCAGATCCTCGGGCGCTATCACCGCAGCGAGTACTCAACGATCACGCTGACCAACATCGACGACTCGGAGATGAGGTGGCTGCTAGGCCGACGCTATCCCCGGCTGATGGGGGGTCGAGCGCCCGGACGCTTCGCTCCCTCCGCGTCCCTCGAGCGATGAGTCGACGATGCGGCCGCCCTCTATCGTGACCTGCGCGTTGCAATGCTCGAGCGTGCTCGGACGGTGGGCGATCACGATCGCCGTGCGGTTGCTCGCCAGCCGGTCGAGCGCGTTCATGATCTCGCCCTCGGTCGCGGGGTCCACCGAGCTGGTGGGCTCGTCGAGGACGAGCAGCGGCGCATCCCGCAGGAACGCCCGCGCGAGCGAGATCCGCTGGCGCTCTCCACCCGACAGGCGCATCCCCCGCTCGCCGACGTTCGTCTCGTAGCCCTCCGGCAGCCCCAGGATGAAGTCGTGCGCGTTCGCCGCCCGCGCCGCGGCCTCGAGCTCTGCGGCACTGGCCGCGGGGTTCGCGTAGGCGATGTTTGCCGCCACAGTGGTGGAGAAGAGCACGGGCTCTTGGAGGACGACCGACATCTGCCTGCGCAGATCGTCGACCCTGTAGTCGCGCAGGTCTACCCCATCGAGGAGGATCCGCCCGCTCGTCGGATCATAGAAGCGCAGCAGGAGGCTGATCAGCGTGGTCTTGCCTGCGCCCGTGGTCCCGGCGATGCCAAGCTGTGTCCCGCGGTGAAGCGCGAAGGAGATATCGTGGAGCACATCCTCGCCACCGTCGTATGAGAACGACACGCGGTCGAAGATCACCGTGCCGGACGCCGTCCCGATGCTGCGCGCGCCGGGTCGCTCACGGACCTCCGGGACCTCGTCGAGGAGCCGGTAGACTCGCTCGGTGCTCGCCAGGTGGCTCTGCAGCGTACCGGCCAGCTCACTGATGCTTCGCAGCGGCTCGTAGAGCTGCCCCAGGTAGCTGAGGAGCAGGATCAGCGCTCCCAGCGTGATCACGCCGGACTGGACGTGGCGCACGCCGACGAACAGGAACGCCGACAGACCGGCTACGAGCGCCAGAGCGATGCCGAGTCCCAGGGCCCCCGCTGCGATCTCGTAGCCAACCCGCGCGCGCATCCCGTTGCCCGCACACCGAGTGAACCGTTCCTGCTCGCGGTCTTCCTGCCCGAACGCCTTCACCACGCGCAGTCCCCCCAGCACCTCCTGCACCACGGAGACGGCACTGCTCTCGAGCTCCTTGATCTCGATCGCCCGAGCGCGCAGACCCTTGCGGTTGACGATCAGCAGCAGGTAGAGGACGGGGACGATCAAGATCGCGACCAGGCTCAGCCGCCAGTCGATCAGCGCGGTCACGACGAGCATCCCGATCAGCGTGAGGGCACCGGTGCAGAACGTGACCAGGGCGTCGACTGTCAGGTAGCGCACCGACATCGCGTCGTTGTGGATGCGGTACATCGAGTCGGCCGGTCCTCCGGAGTCGTGATAGGCCAGCGACAGCCGCTGAACGTGGCCAAAGAGCCTCGTGCGGTAGCGCAGCATGATCCGCTCGCCCGTGTAGGCCTTCAGCACGCGGTTGCCGAGCACCTGCAGCTGGGCGAGCAGTCCGACGAGCAGGAGCAGGGCCACCGCAACGATCAGCAGTCCGGTGTGGGACTTCGCGACCCCAGCCGGAAGCAGGGCCTTGAGGAAGCCCGAGATCGGTCGGCCGCCGATGACGTTGTCCACGGCTATCTTGATCGGGAAGGGCGTGAGGAGCATCAAGGGGGTGGCCAGCAGGCTGAAGCAGATGGTTGCCGCTATTCGCAAGCGGTCCGGGCGCACGTCCGCGGACAGCCTGCGATAGATCGCGAGGTCCCCGAGGCGGCGCTTCAGCCGCGACCTCACGTGGTCTCGGGCGCGCGGCGCTCCGCCAGCCGCCGCTTGGCTGACCGCAGGGGCGAGCTGACCCGCCAGCTCGAGGAGCGCCGCTTCGCCGATCGCAGGGGCGCCGTGGCCCGCCAGCTCATCGAGCTCCGCAGGGCCTCCAGCTCCCGCTCCAATGCCGTCAGCTGGCCGTGCCACCACCTCAGGTCGATCGCGTCGGTGAGCATGGCGGTCCCTCGCATGACTGGCAACGGACCGTCGCCGGCGACCCCGAGCGTGTACACCTCCTCGCCGGACGCGACGCCCACGACCTTACGCACGCTGGCCGCGATCTCGACGCCCGCGCTTGGCGTCTGGTGCCCGAGGTGCCCGAGGTCATCGGTGACCAGCGATGCGACCCACTGATGCTGGCCGGAGAGAGCGACGTGCCGGAACCGCTTGGCCAGGGCCGCGTGCAGCTCGCTCGGGGTGTACTCGTGGACGTGATGGGGATTCCCCGGCAGGTAGACGTTGCGGTTCGGGGACGACACGATCAGCACGCCCTCGGGGCGCAGGACGCGGCGAAGCTCGTCGAGCGCGAGCTCGCGTCGACGGAGGTGCTCGATCACCTCGAAGCACACGACGACGTCGAAGGAGCCCGTCGTGAAGGGGAGCTGCTCGAGGTCACCGAGGACGAACTCCGCGATCGAGCCCGCGCGCACGATCGCGCCCTCGATCGCCTCAGTCGCGATGTCGAGGCCGACCACGCGCGAGGCACCGCCCTCGGCGAGGATCTCGCAGCCGTAACCCACGCCGCAGCCTGCGTCGAGCACCTCCTCGCCGTCCACCGCGGCCGCCGCCCACCGGTAGCGCCCCTCGTGCTCAGCCCGGATCAGCCCCGGCATGGTCTCCGGCACGAACCGCTCCGCGGAGCGTCGCGTCTGGCCGGGCAGTCCCATGGCATTCACCGCCCGTGGTCGCTTCGCCGGCGGATGGTCGCATGACGCCACCGCCAAGAACCTAGCGCATAGAGTTCGCGTCTTGGAGAGCTTCATCGCGACGCCCGGCCGCCGCCGCGGTCGTAGTGCTGGTCGGCGGCGCCTGCGCGTGGCCGTGCCCGTGAGCCTTGCCCGTCTGCCTCCGAGGACGGGCCACGGGCGGGTGTGGCGCCGGCTGCTCGCGGGCCTCACGGAGCGCGTCGCGCTGGAACTCGTCGAGTGGCATCCGTCGTACGCGCGCGTGAAGGCGGACGTCTGGCTTACCGACGGGCACAGCGGCGCCCTGAACGTCGAGGCGCCGGTGGTCGCCGCCATCCACGAGGTGGGCTGGATGACGCGTGAGCTGAGGGGCTACCTCGACCCCGACTTCGCCCGGATGTTCGGCGCCAACACGCTCGCCGGGGTGCTGGCGGCGGCCCATGTCCTGACGCCGTCGGAGTGGAGCCGCGGCCAGGTGCTGGACGCGTACGGGGTGCGGGGCGACCGCGTTCATACGGTCCCTTACGGGGTGGACGTCGCGGTGTTCAGGCCTGATGTGAGCGGAGGCCGCGCGCTGGTGGCGGCGGTCACCGAAGCGAAGGATCCACGCTACGTGCTCTTCGTCGGGACGCTGCACCCACGCAAGAACCTCGCTGCCGTACGGCACGCTGTGGCGCGCCTAGCCAGGCGCGGATTCCCCCAGCTGCTCGTGCTCGCGACGGCTGACGCCCCGGACCGCGACGACTCGAGCCGGCTGCGCCGCAGAGCCGAGGCGGAGCTGCCCGGCGCGCCGGGGCGCATCGTCTCGATTCCGGGTGGTGAGGATGCCCAGCTCGCCGCGCTGATGGCCGACGCCGACGCCGTCTGCCAGCCGAGCTTCTCCGAGGGCTTCGGCCTCACCCCCCTGGAGGCGATGGCTTGCGGGACACCGGTGATCGTTTCCGATCGCGGCTCGCTGCCCGAGGTCGTCGAAGGCGCTGGTCTGATCGTGACGCCCACCACGGAGGCGGTCGAGCGGGCGCTGGCCCGGATCCTCTCCGACGCAGCGCTGTCGGCGCGGCTCGCGGCGGATGGGCGAAGGCGCGCCGAGGGCTTCACGTGGCAACGCACCCTGGACGGATGGCTCCGGGTGCTCGAGCGCGCCGCCGAGGACGCGCGACAGAGATAGTCGGCCGGCCCGCTGCTCGCCGCGAGGGTCAGAAGCCGAAACCAGCCCCCTTCCCGCATTCCCGCTGGAAGGGGGCTCATACCCGCTGCGTCCGTAGACTTGCGGCGCATGCGAGCGGTTGGGTACGCCTGTGCACCTCGGGAAGATCGCGCCCAGCCGGTGCCCGCGGCCGTGCGGGAGCGACTGGGCGTCATCCTGCCGGGCGCGGGCGAGGACGTTCAGCGAGCGGCGATCGCCGACGTCTGCCGGAAGCGAGGCTGGGAGCTCGGCGAGGTCTTCGTCGACGCCGTTGGTCCCGACGGACGGGACGAGCCGCAGGGCCGCAGCCAAGCCATGCATGAGCTCGAGCAGGGGCGAGCCGAGGTGCTGGTCGCGGCCAAGCTCGACATGGTCTGTCCCTGGTCCGGACTTCCCGATCTGCTGGATCGAGCCGAGCGCCAGGGTTGGAACCTGCTGGCCCTCGACCTCTCGCTCGACACGCTCACCGCGGACGGGAGGGCCGCGCTGCGGTCACTCGGCGCGCAGGCGCGAGCGCTGCCGCGCTCGGAGTTGCCCGTGCCGCCTGCGGAGCTCATGTTCCGGGTGGTCGGCAGCGACAGCCCCGGACGCTTCGAGGTTGGCGGGCGCCTCGAGCTCGAGCAGCTCGACGATGTGCTGCGCACCCGCGGTCCTGGCCTGGCCGCCTGCCAGGACATCCTCGACTTCGGATGCGGACCGGGCCGGTTCTTGCGTCAGCTGCGCGCGATGGCGCCGCAGGCCCGCCTCTGCGGCGTCGATCAGGACGAGGAGGCGATCGCCTGGGTGCGCCGCGAGCTGCCGTTCGCGGAGACCGCCGTCGCGGGTCCGCTGCCCCCGCTCCCTCTCTCTGCGGGGAGCTTCGACCTGGTCATCGTCTTCAGCGTCTTCACTCACTTGGACGAGGACTTCCAGGACGCCTGGCTACAGGAGCTGCGGCGCCTGACCCGCCCTGGGGGCTCGGTGGTGGCGACCGTCCACGGCAGGTTCAAGTGGGAGGCGATCCGCAACGGACCGATGGCGGTCGAGCCGGACCTGGAGCGAATGGCGAAGCGGCTCGCGCGTCGTGGCTTCCTGCACTGGAGGGGAGACGACTGGGGGTCCTTCTTTCCCGATTACTACCACACCTCGTTTCACCGCCGGGACTACATACGCGAGCATTGGGCCCGATGGTTCGACGTCGTGGACGTCATCGAGCAGCGGCCCAACCAGCCCGGCCACCACGCCCTGCTCTCCGGTCACGACATCGTGCTGCTCAGGGCGCGCAACCACGAACGCCGCCGCCCCTCTATCCGGAAGTTCGAGGCCGGACGCGCTCGGCTGCGCGTACCGGCCCTCGCGCGTCAGATCCGCGAGCGTCTCGCGAGCCGGCCAAAGTAGCTCAAAGCTTGCACCGCCGCACGCCGGGCAAATCCCCGCATGCGCGAGGCCGGACCAAGCATCGTCCGCACCGGGCGCAGCGCGCGCCGGACGGGTTCCAGCGTACGCTTGGCCAGGCGCAATGGCTTGGTGATCCGCCACGACAGGGAGCTCTCGACCTCCCGCCGTGCGTCCTCGGAGCGCTGGAGCAGGCGCAGCCGTCGTGCGCTCTCGATTCGAGCCGCGCTGGCGTCGGCAGCGCTGGCCGATGCCCGCGCCTCCGCGCTCACAACGCGCTCCCGCAGCGCGAGGTCGTGTGATGACCGCCGCTCCACCGCGCCCGGCGCCGACGCCTCGAAGGTCTCGCCTCCCGGCCCCGCGTCGTCCTCGCGTGCGGGGAACGCCACGGGCAGCTCCGGCTCCGGAACGCACTCGACCGATCCGCGCACGCCGACGGCGTGCCCGTCGGCTCCGCGCGCGAGAACGGTCACGGCGAGCAGCCCCGCCTGGCGGGCATCAAGCTCGATCGTCAGATCGAAGCCGGACGTAGTGAGGTCGGTTCCGAAGAGCCCATACAGGTCGGGCCGCAGGACCCCGAGCCTCGCCTGGTAGCGCAGTCCGTCCAGGTACACGAAGACGCCGTCAAGGCCGGCGCGCGAGTACGCCCAACCCCGGATGTCCAGGAAGCCGGCGGCTCTGGCGCTCCCATCGAGCGGCGGGCTCTCGCATACCATTGCCGTGCGGCCTCCCGAGACGGCTTTCGCGAGCCCGGCGAGGGACCGGGGCGGTGACTCGTACGTCTCGTCGATCGCGGTATCGGTTGTGCCTTGCCTGGAGTGGCTCATCACGCGAAAGGCTATCCCGAGCCGGTCCGCCCGTCGCGCGGAAGCTCGTAGGACAGGGGCAGGAACGCGGGGTGGTAGAAGGGATCGCCGCTGCGGTAGCGCGAGCTCCAGCGCTCTTCGAACCGCCGCTGGTCGCGCGCGTTGACCTTCATCGCCAGCGATGATCGCTCGTGATGGATGAGGACGGCACGCGGCGTGAACACGACGCGGCGTCCCCGCTCGATCGCTCGCAGGCACAGGTCGACGTCGCTGTACTCCGAGTCGAAGGACTCGTCGAAGCCGCCGAGCTGCGCGTACAGCTGACTGCTCACCATCATGCACGCCCCGGTCACCGCGCTGCAGTTGTGCGTCGTAGCGAGCATTCCGCGGTATCCCGGTGCGTCGCCGGGAAAGCCGACGTTGATGTGGCCGGCGCCCAGGGCTCCCTGCCCGATCACCACGCCGGCGTGCTGGACCGTCCCGCCCGGATAGAGCAGCTTGCCGCTGACCACTCCGACGCCATGCGTAAGCGCGTGCTCGAGCATTCGCTCGATCCAATCGGGAGACCGCACCTCTGTGTCGTCGTTGAGCAGCACGAGGTACTCGCCCGAGGCCGCCGCAGCCCCGATGTTGATCGCGCGGGAGAAGCTGAAGCGCCCGACATAGGGCACGTGGCGGTGAAGAGCTCCATCCAGCAGTTCCGGCACGCAGGAGAGCCGGCCGGCCTTGGAGTCAACGATGACCACCTCGAGGTTTTTATATGTTGTGCGCTCGCGCAGCGACCGCAGGCATCTCGCCAGCAGCTTCTCCGAGGTGCTGGGAATGACGACGGAGACCAGTGGCTCGGAGCCGAGCTCCCAGCGGACATCCCGGGCGCCGGGCCGTCCCAGCGCGACGAGCTGCGCGCCGCGTCCCCGCCGAGAAGCGAGCCGCGCGATCGCTTCCCGCGCCTGCGCATCGTCCGCGGGAACACGGCGGCGATCGGAGGTGAAGAGCGTCTCGGGGATTCGCTCCACGTTCAGCGGGGCGTCCACCGCTCGCAGCAGCATCTCGTAAATCGTCCGCGGGAGCTGCGGCTCGCTGGCGAGCGCCGCGCTGGCTGCGCGGGGGCCGATGGCCACCAGCGGTCCCACGTAGTCGGTGCTGAGCAGGAGCTCCGGTGACCAGCCCGGCTTGAAGAACGCGTCACCGCGCTCGCCGTCCGCCATCACCGCGTCCTCGTCGGCGTAGACGAGGTCCGGCGCCGAACCGCCGCTCATCGCGGCGGCAAGCCGCGCTAGCGCTCCGGGCGCCAGCGACCCGCGATCCTCGACCAGGACCGCGGGCCCGCCGCCACCGACGACCGCGTGCAGGGCATCGCCGAGAGAGCCGGCAGCGCGATGCCAGTTCGAGTAGGTCTGGCGGGCGAGCGAGGCCTCGACGCTGCCGCGTGCGTCCGGCGCTGGCAGCACGTGGACGGCCAGCGCGGGCGCCCCCCGACCGGCGATCGCTGGGAGCTGCGCGCCGGAGCCCTGCTCCCGCGCCGCGTGCCGCAGCCAGGCACGGTAGGGCAGGTCCGGGCCCGTTTGGACGGCGCCGGTCTGGGCCACGTCGTTGCCTCCGCGCCCCCGGGCCTGGACCGTCAGCTCGTGCGGCCCCGGAGACCATCGCCGCGTGTCCAGGACCACCAGGAAGCCGGAGACGCTTCCCCCGAATCCGGGCAGGGCCTCGTCCACATCCAAGCGCGGAAGATCGGTTCTCGCCCGGAAGCGGCGCCCTCCCACGATGACGCTGACCTCCTCGAGGCCTGCCGCGCAGTGCGCCCAGCCGTACACGTGAAGGTACTCGTCCGCGCACGCCTCACCGTCGAGGATCGGCCAATCGCACCACATCACCGTCCGACCGGCGGCGATCGCCGCTGCCATCTGCTCGATCGGCGTCGGTGCCGTGCCGAACCCAGCGCTGTCGCGCAGCCGGCGACGAGCAGACCGCAGAGCGTCGGCCACCCGTTGCGATGGCCTCACCGGCGCAAGACTCCGCACATGCATCCGGGCCACACTATCCCTACCCGCCCGCACGTTCCGCTCAGCCGGGGTCAGACGCCCATCTATAGTGCCGGGCCATGAGAGACGACCTCGCCGCCGAGATTGCCAAGGAAGACTTCTGGTACCACACGATCGAGCTGCCCGGCGGGATCAGGACGCCGGGGCTATTCGACATGCCCCGAGCGCTGTCGCAGGTGAGGCTGCCGGACTCGCTGAGCGGAAAGCGCTGCCTGGACATGGGGACCGCCGAGGGCTTCTGGGCGTTCGAGATGGAACGACGGGGCGCGAGCGAGGTGATCGCCATGGACCTCGGCGAGTGGTCTCTGGTGGACTGGCCGCCCGCCTACGGGCCGCCGCCGGAGCGAAAGATGGAGGTCGTTCCGCGGTTCAAGCTCGCGCGCGAAGCTCTCGGCTCGAGCGTCGAGTGGGTCGCGGGCTCCGTGTACGATCTCAGGCCAGAGGTTCACGGCGAGTTCGACTTCGTCTTCCTGGGCAGCCTGCTCGTTCATCTGCGCGATCCGGTTGGCGCGCTGATCGCCCTGCGCAGCGTCCTCCGTGGTGAGCTGCTCGTCAACGACGTGGTTTCGCTTCCCCTCTCGCTGCTGAGCCCCAGATGGCCCGTGGCCGGACTGGCGAAAGCCGAGCAGCCCGCTTGGTGGATTCCGAACGTCGCTGCTCTGCGGCTGCTCGCCGAGGCCGCCGGCTACCGGGTGCTCGCGAGCGGCGGCCCGTACCTGCTCCGGTATGGGGCGGGACGCGAAAGCGATCCGATGCAGGCGCAAGGGGCGACGACGCGGCCGTCGTTGCGAGAGCTGCCGCTCGCGCTCATCCGCACGGCGAAGGATCGGATCGGCGTCCCGCACGCCTGGTTGCTCGCGTCGCCACGGCCCGATCTCACGAGCGCGGCTCACGCGAGCGATCAGACGGGTTGCGTCGCGGCCCAGGTGCAGTCATAAGGCCTGGTGATGGCCAGATTCTTGAAGAAGCGAGGGGGCCGGGCTTCCCGAGCTAGGATCGGCGAGGCGCTCCAACGCGAGCTCGAGGGCACGGGTTGGATGTATCCGTGGGAGCTCGCCCAAGGGGTGACGGCGCCGCTGCTCGGCCCGAACCTGCCCTGGGTGCACAGCACCCGCGCCGAGATGATCCAAGGTGCGGTGCGGGAGGCTCTCGAGCTGGCCGGTCCGGACGCCACGGCGCTCGATCTCGCTTGCTGCGAAGGCTGGTTCTCGCACCGACTGCTCGAGTGGGGCGCGCGGCGAGTGGTCGGAATCGACGTCCGCGAGGAAAACGTCCAGCGGGCGGAGCTCGTGCGAGACCACTTCGCGATCGAGCCCGAGCGGCTGAGCTTTCGGCGCGCCGACATCTTCGAGCTGGACCCGGACGAGCTCGGACGCTTCGACGTCGTACTCGTGCTCGGGCTGGTCTACCACGTAGAGGACCCCGCTGGTGCACTGCGCCGAGCACGAGCCCTGACGCGCTCTCTATGCGCGATCGAAAGCCAGCTCACGCGTCAGAGCGAGCCGATTGTCTATGGGGGCGGGAGCCCCGACGCCTTCCTGAAGGCCGAGGCCAGCTTCGCCGCCGTCGTCGAGGCCGACGCAGGGGTCAACCCGCTCGCATCGGTCACCGGGGTCATGAGCCTCGTTCCCAATCGCGCGGCGCTCGAGATGATGGCGCGGGTGGCGGGTTTCCGCGACGTCCGGTACCTCGAGCCCTCGCCGCACCACGACCCCCAGTACCTGCGCGGCGACCGCGGAGTGTTGGTGGCCCGCTGAGAAGCCAGCAGGCCAGTCCGCACACCGGCTGGCCCTAGGCAACGACCGCGATGCCCGCGGCGTCACGCTGAACACGGCCTCGTCGACCTCGCCAGTCGCCGTCGACCTGCAGCGGGAGCAGGCGGGCGTCGAGGGAGCGGACGCGAATCTGCGCCGGGGTGATGAAGGGGTGAACCTGCTGCGACGCCTGGTCATCTCCGCCGGCTTTGAGATCATGCGCACAGGGCGGCCTTACCTGGTCGCGAACGGGACCGGCTCCGAACCGTGGACCGGCGTTCCCTCATTCCCACAGCGTGTTGTTGACGAACCTGCTCGGAAGGCGATCGGCTACAGCCTGAATTCGGCTCGGGTCGAGCAGCGACGAATTCATGTAGCCGGACGGACGCGCCGCGGCGTCGCGCTCGGCGACCGGACTTTGATGCGATAGCATCAGATGCATGCGCACCACGCTCAACCTGGACGATGATGTCCTGTACGCCGTGCAGGAGCGGGCACGGCGTGAGAAGCGCACGGCCGGGCAGGTGCTGTCTGATCTCGCACGTCGAGCTCTGACGGGACAAGACCGCCAACCCGAGGACCACCATCAAACCGGGCACCACGGCTTTAAGCCCCTACCACGCCGAGGCCCGGCCATCTCCAACGCGCTGATCGACCGGCTCCGGGAAGACGAGCCGGAGTGACCCGGGCGCTGCTCGACATCAACGTGCTCCTGGCGCTGCTCGACAGCGACCATGTGGATCACGGTCGGGCCCACGACTGGCTCGAGGGCGGGATCGAGGACGGATGGGCATCATGCGCGATCACCGAGAACGGCTTCGTGCGGATCATCAGCCAGCCGCGCTATCCGAGCCCGATCTCACCTGCGCAGGCCATTAACCTCTTGAGAGCGGCGTGCGACGACGGTCCTCACGAGTTCTGGACCTGCGAAGTCAGCCTGCTGGATCCCCGCATCGTGGATCGCTCTCGCCTGCACGGCCCGCGTCAGGTCACGGACGCATACCTGCTCGCGCTGGCCGCGGTGCACGGCGGGCGCTTTGTCACATTTGACCGCTCGCTGTCCATCTCCGCGGTCAAGGCCGCCAGTGACGAGCGCCTGACCATCCTGTAGACACCTGCGCTTTTCCGCGGCTCGCGCCCGAGAGCTCGGAACCGACGCACCCCCAACCCGCGGGATATCCTGCCCCGCGTGCACGGCGATCATGCGCGGCGTAGCCGCCTCGCGCTCGCGGCCGTGATTGCCGTCGGCGCCGCGAACTTCCTCTGGCAGCTTGGTAGCTCGAACTACTTCGTCGACGAGATCCTCAGCGTCAGCGCTGCCTTCAGGCCGCTGGGTAACGTGCTGCAAGCCGTTTCCACCGGAGAGCTGACGCCTCCCGCGTACTTCTACTTCCTGCACGAGTGGCTCACCCGCCTCGCTACGCAAACCGAGTGGATCGCCCGGCTTCCGTCCGCCGCCTGCGGCGCGCTGCTCGTCGGCGCCGTGTACTGGCTGGCCTGGCGGCTCGCCGGGCGCCGCGCGGTGGCGCTGGGGAGCGCCGCCCTGACGGCCGCCAGCCCGTTCGTGCTCGAATACTCCCAGCGCGCCCAGGGATACGTGTTCGTAATGCTCGCGGTCACGCTCACGGTCGCCGCCGCGCTCCAAGCGGAGCGTTCGAGCCACCGCCGCACGGCTTGGCTTATGGCAGCCGCCGGCGGGGCTGTGGTTTCGCTATGGCTCCATTACACGGCTGGATGGGTGCTGCTCGTTCTCTGCGGCTGGGTGGCGAGGCGTCCCGCGTTCACCGTCGCCGCTCGCCGCGTGTTCGTGGCGGCATGTGCGCTGGCTGCGCTCTCGCTCGCGCCGCTGGTGGCAGCCCAGCACGCTTCGATCCCCGCCCGCCGAGGGGTCGCCGCGAGTGCCGGGATCACCGCCACGACCGTGGCGCGGCTGCTCGACACGCCGTTCGACGGCCGCGTCGACGCGCTGCGCCCGCTGGGGATCGTGCTTACGCTCGGCGCGTTGGCGCTGGTGCTCACCCGGGGTGCGAAGGTGATCGGCGAGTGGCGGCTGCTGGCGCTGATAGCGGCTGGCGAGCCGCTGGCCCTGCTGCTCAGCAGCGCCTTCGGCGCGCACCTGATGCTGACGCGCTACGCGGCGGTGGCGGCGCCGTTCATGATCGTCGCGATCGCGGCCGCGATCGCCGTCCTGGCTGCGCTCCCGCGACCGGCGGCGGGAGGGCTGGTCGCGGTGGCGATCGCGGCATTGGCCCTGGTCACGCTGCAGGGGCTGTTCGAGAGCCACCGCGCGCAGGGCTTCTATCCCGACGCGCGCGGCGTCGTCGCCTACGTGCGCGCGCATGAGCGGGCCGGCGATCTCGTGGTCGCGCCCGGCAATCCCGCCACCGCCGTACCGCTGCTCTATTACGGCGTCTCGGGGCTGCGCGCGGGCTGGACCGACGACCCCGCGGCCGGTATCAGGCTGCTGTCGGAGCGCCGGCATCGCCTGTGGACGATCGTGGAGCTGCCGGGGGACCCGCCGGCCGGTGCGGTGCGCAGCGCCGCGCAGCGTGCCCTGCGGCCGTTTGGCTATCGCGTGGCCGCCGCGCGCGTGTTCCCGGGCGTGGTGGCGCTGGCCGTCGTGCTTGCAGTGCCGTCGAGGAGCATCTGAACGGTTTGCGAGCATCCCACCCGGGTAGAGACCGGCCACGCAGGGCCCAGGAGCGACCCACACACCGTCAACGCAGGAGGTGGACCATGCCCCCCTCGGGCGTCAAGCAGGGATCCAAGCGAGCGCGTCAGTACGAGCACATCAAGGACAGTCAGGTTGAGCGCGGCACGAGCGAGGCTCGCGCGGAGGAGATCGCCGCCCGGACGGTCAACAAGGAACGTGCACGGTCTGGAGAGTCGAGGAGCGCTTCGCGGACCTCGGTGCAGGACATGTCATCCTCGCGCCGGGGAGGACAGCGGTCCGGAACCAGCCGGGCCAAGGGGCGGACCAGGGACCAGCTCTACAACGAGGCGCGAGCGCTCGGTATCGATGGCCGTTCCGGGATGAGCAAGGCAGAGCTGGAGCGAGCGGTCGAGAAACGCAAGGGCTGACCGCCTGAGCGCTACGGCCGCGCGAAGCTTTCGCACTCGCGACGGCGGGGCCGAGCGGCTCGCCTCATCTGAGGCTCGGCGCGCTCTCAGCGGAGCTGAGCGCCGGACGGCGACACGGAATGGCCGTTGCGCTCGGGCTGCTCGTCCGGCACGCTGGTCCGCTCGACGAGCGCCTTCAAGTGGTCTTCGAGGCTGCCGTGCAGGTGCAGATCGCCGGCGGCGCCGGTCACCAGGCCGGCCGTCGCCAGCCGCGCGAGCGCATGCGAGATCGACGGGCGTTCAGCCCCGACGAGCTGGCCGAGCAGTCGGTGCGTGAGCGGCAGCGACAAGCGGATGCCCGCCGGATCGACACGTCCCCAGCGGGCGGCCAGGTGCCACAGCAGCAGGACGAGTCGTAGCTCCAGCCGGGGTTGGTAGGTGATCGCTCTGAGCATGTCGATGTCGGCGATCCGTCTGGCGACGCGATGCAGCAGCGCCTGGACGATCTGCGGCCAGGGCCGCACGCGCTCGGCGAACTCTGCGTCGAGCAGCGCGAAGCGAGTCGGGAGCAGCACCCGCCAGCCGTGCTCTCCGGCCAGCAGGTCGTCGGCCCGAACGGCGGGCGGCTGAAACAGATCGCCGTCTCCGATCAGCTCGGTCGCCGTGCGGTCGCCGACGCACGTCGTGAAGGCGATCAGGCCGTCGAGGATCAGCAGGCCAGGGCCGTTGCGTGTCGCTTCGAACCAGTGCGCGGGATCACGCTCGCCGAGCTCGACGTCCAGAATCCTCACGGTGGTGAACTGCCGAGCGGCGATCCGGGCGCGAACGTCCAGCTCCTCAGCCAGGTCGTCGTCGGCGTCCAGGAGGCAGACGTGCGTGGAGCCGGACTCTTGACGCCCGCGCGAGAGGTCCGGGCGGCTCGACCACCGCAGCGGTCCGAGCGGTGCGCCGTTTTGGTCTTCGGTGGGTATGGCGGGGCCTCTCCGTGTTACGGCGCCGGGGTGCTCCGGCGGAAGTCTTGGGATTCGTCCGGAGATGTTTCCGGCGGAAGTCCCTGCAAGTCTACGAACAGTCTACGGTGCCGGCACCGGCGGCGCGGGCGTAATCCTACTTACACCAACTCCCGTAAGCCCGCTTACACCCACCGCGCGCTGGTCCGCTGACGATGCTACAAACTTCGGCATGTGCTTAGCGATCCCAGGACAAGTGATGGAAATCGTCGACCCCGCCAACCGATTGGCCCGGGTCGATGTCGCCGGCGTCCGCCGCAACGTCAACATCGGGTTGCTGGACGGCGACGGTGAGAGTGGAGGGGTTGGCCCCGGTGACTGGGTGCTGATTCACGTCGGGTTTGCGATCTCCCAGGTGGATGAGGAGGAGGCACGGGCGACCCGTGATCTGCTCGTTCGGATGGGCGCAGACTACGAGCAGGAGCTCGAGGAGCTTAAGGCTAGCGTGATCGAGTGAGCGTGGCCGTGCCCGCGGAAGTGACTATCGTGCCGGAGTGCGGGTCGCACCACTGCATCACTTGCGGTGATGACGGAGATCCGATGACGGTGGTGAAGGTTGACAGCGAGCGTGGGCTCGCGCTGTGCAGCGCGGAGGACGGCGCACGGAGCACCGTCGAGACGGCGCTCGTCGAGCCTGTTGCTCCCGGGATGCGCATCCTTGTCCACGCCGGAACTGCGATTGCCCGCTTGAAGGCGGGCGGCGAGGAGGTCGCGCCATGAAGTACGTCGATGAGTTTCGCGACGCTGACCTCGGCCAGGCCCTGGCCGGAGAAATTCTGTCGCTGGTCGAGCCCGGTCGCCATTACAAGCTGATGGAGGTCTGCGGCGGCCACACCCATTCGATCTACAAGTACGGCGTCGATGACCTGCTGCCGGCCAACGTCGAGCTCGTCCACGGTCCCGGCTGCCCCGTATGCGTGATCCCGATGGGACGCGTCGACGACGGAATCGCGCTCGCGCACGAGCACGACGTGATCTTCACCTGCTTCGGCGACATGATGAGAGTCCCCGGCTCGAATGGCAGCCTGCTCGACGCGAAGGCCTCGGGCGCGGACATCCGGATGGTGTACTCGCCGCTGGACGCGCTGCGGATCGCCAAGCAGAATCCCGATCGGGAGGTCGTGTTCTTCGCGATCGGCTTCGAGACCACCGCGCCGTCGACGGCGCTGACGCTCAGGCGCGCCCGCGCCGAAGGGATCAAGAACTTCTCCTGCATGTGCAGCCACGTCACGATCGTCCCGCCGTTGCGGGCGCTGCTGGAGTCCCCTGACCTGCGGCTCGACGGCTTCGTCGGCCCCGGGCACGTTTCGACGGTGGTGGGCGCGCGGCCGTTCGAGTTCATCCCCGCCGACTACGGCAAGCCGATCGTCGTCTCCGGGTTCGAGCCCCTGGACATCCTCCAGGGGGTCGCGATGATCCTGCGTCAGATTCGTGAGGGACGGTGCGAGGTCGAGAACCAGTACAGCCGTGTGGTTCCCTACGAGGGCAACATTCGCGCGCTCGAGGTGATGGCCGAGGTATTCGAGCTGCGCCCGCACTTCGAGTGGCGCGGGCTCGGATTCATCTCCCACAGCGGACTGAAGCTGTCCGAGGCGTATGCCGACCTCGATGCCGAGCGTCGCTTCAGCGTGCCGGGGGTGCGGGTGGCCGACCCCAAGGCGTGCCAGTGCGGCGAGGTGCTCAAGGGCGTCATCAAGCCCTGGGAGTGCAAGGTGTTCGGCACCGCGTGCACCCCAGAGCGACCGATCGGCACGTGCATGGTTTCCTCGGAGGGGGCGTGCGCCGCCTACTACAACTACGGACGCTTCGCGCGTGAGAGGGAGGTCGTCTGATGATTCAGACGACAAGCGGAGGTCGTTCGATGCACGATCAGACGACGGAAGAGCTCGTCTGATGAGCGACCAGTCGGCTGTCTCCGAGCGCGAGCAGAAGATCCTCGGGATCATCGAGACCGCTCGCGGCAAGCGGGGGAAGTTCCGCGACACCCAGATCACGATGGCCCACGGCGCCGGCGGCAAGGCCACTCAGACGCTGATCGAGGGGCTGTTCGTGCCCGCGCTGGGCGGCGACACGCTCGGGGAGATGGCCGACGCCGGGACGGTCACGATCGGGGGCGTCGAATTGTCGATGACCACCGACTCCTACGTGGTCAAGCCGCTGCGCTTCCCGGGCGGCTCGATCGGAGGGCTGGCGGTCAACGGCACCGTCAACGACCTGGCGGTCTCGGGCGCGCGCCCGCTGGCACTGAGCCTTTCGCTGGTTCTGGAGGAGGGGCTCTCCGCCGAAGATCTGCGCGCCGAGGTGGACGCGATCTCGCGCGCCGCGGCCGCCGCCGGCGTTCAGATCGTCGCCGGCGACACGAAGGTGGTCGAGCGGGGTCACGCCGACGGGATGTACGTGTGCACGACCGGGATCGGACAGCGCGACCCGCGGGCGCGGCTATCGCCGGCGGCGCTGGTACCGGGTGATCGGATGCTGCTCTCGGGCAGCATCGGCGAGCACGGCACCGCGATCATGCTCGCGCGCGGAGAATTCGAGCTCGACGCCTCGATCGAATCCGACACGTGCTCGCTGTGGCCCGCGGTCGACGCGTTGCTCGAGGCGGTTGGCCCGGAGCTGCGCTGCATGCGCGACGCGACCCGCGGCGGCGTGGCCTCAGTGCTGAACGAGCTTGCGCGCGCGTCATCGGTTGCGATGATCGTGCGAGAGGGGGATATCCCCGTCCAGCCCGCAGTGGCAGGGGCGGCGGAGATCCTCGGGATTGACCCGATGTACGTGGCGAACGAGGGCAAGATGGTCGTTTTCGTATCGCCGACGGGTGCGCAGGAGGCGCTGGAAGTGCTTCGGGGCGTGCCCGGTTGCGAGGACGCGGCCGAGATCGGGGAAGTGCGGACGGAACCGCCCGGGATGGTGCTGGTGCAGACGAGCTTTGGCGGCAGACGGGTGATGGACCAGTTGGTCGGAGACCCGCTGCCGCGGATCTGTTGAGAGAGCGAGAGGAGACGGAATGGCGACCATAGCCAACACCGCGTACGCGGAGCAGAAGAAGACCGAAGGCGTCACTGCGCATGTTCTGTGGATGACGACGGGACTCAGTTGCGAGGGCGACTCGGTGGCGATGACCTCGGCCACAAACCCAAGCCTCGAGGACATCATCCTCCAGGCGATCCCGGGTATGCCCAAGGTTGTGGTTCACAACCAGGTCGTCGACTACGCCGTCGGCCAGGAGTTCGCCCAGGCGTGGTTCGACGCCGAGAATGGCCTGCTCGACCCGTTCGTGCTCTGCATCGAGGGCTCGCTCGGCAACGAGGAGATCAACGGCGAGGGTTTCTGGACCGGCTTTGCGGTCAACCCGTCGAACGGTCAGCCGATCACCATGAACGAGTGGATGGATCGCCTGGCTCCGAAGGCCGCGGCGGTCGTGGCGATCGGGACCTGCGCCACCTACGGTGGGATCCCGGCGATGAAGAACAACGCCACCGGCGCGATGGGCGTGCCGGACTACCTGGGGTGGAACTGGAAGTCGCGGGCCGGCCTGCCGGTCGTCGGCATCCCCTGCTGCCCCGCGCAGCCCGACAACATGACCGAGGTGCTGCTGTACCTCGCCCTGCACCTCGCCGGTCTGGCGCCTGCGCCGGAGCTCGACGAGGCGCTGCGTCCGAAGTGGCTGTTCGGTCGGACGGTGCGCGAGGGCTGCAACCGCGCGGGCTTCGCCGAGCAGGGCGACTTCGCGACCGAGTACGGCTCGGACCACCGGTGCCTGATCAAGCTCGGGTGCAAGGGTCCGGTCGTCAAGTGCAACGTGCCCGTCCGCGGATGGGTCAACGGAATCGGCGGTTGTCCGAACGTCGGTGGTATCTGCATGGCCTGCACGATGCCTGGGTTCCCTGACAAGTACATGCCGTTCATGGACGAGGACACGTTCGGTTCGCTGGCCGCCACGACGCTACAGTTCAGCTATGGACCGGTCGTGCGGTTCTTCCGCAACCGCAACATCGCGAAGAAGTACGATGTCGAGCCCGCGTGGCGCAAGAGGGGCAACACCCTGACCACCGGCTACCAGAAGAGGTGGTAATCCGCTGAGCTCAATCGTACCTTTGTTTGATGCTTTGATGACTTCGTTTCGGCAAGACCCGAGTAAGGAGAGAAACTAGATGGCGATTCAGACGCCTCCGCAGCAGAGGGTGATGGTCAAGGAGATGTCCTGGGATCCGATCACTCGGATCGTGGGAAGCCTTGGTATTCACACCGAGATCGACTTCACGAATCAGCAGGTGCTGAAGTGCTACAGCACCTCGATGATCTTCCGTGGCTTCGACATTTTCATGAAGGGGATCGATCCTCGTGACGCCCACTTCATCACCAGCCGCATCTGCGGGATCTGCGGTGACAACCACTGCACGGCCTCGTGCCTCAACCAGAACATGGCCTATGGCGTAAAGCCGCCGCCGCTCGGCGACCTGGCGTTCAACCTGGCTGAGACCGCGGACTACATCTTCGACCACGCGATCTTCAACGACTGCATGGCGAACGTGGACTTCTGCGAGCAGATGGTCAAGGAGACCAACCCCAGCCTCCTGGCAACGGCGGAGAACACGCCGGCGCCCGGGCGCGACATCCACGGCTTCAAGACGATCGCGGACATCATGCGCTCGCTGAACCCGTTCACGGGCGAGTTCTATCTCGAGACGCTGCACGTCGCGCGGTATACGCGTGAGATGTACTGCCTGTTCGGCGGTCGCCACACGCACCCCTCGACGATCATGCCGGGCGGTTGCAGCGCCGACATCACGCACCAGACGTGCACTGACTACTACGTGCGGCTGATGCGTTACTTCGACTACGTCAAGCGCAGCGTGCCGATGCACGACGACCTGTACGACTTCTTCCTCCAGCAGTTGCCGGGGTACGACATGGTCGGCTATCGCGAGACGAACCTGGTCAACTGGGGCTCGTTCGACGATCCTGACTACGTCGACTACGACTACCGCAACATGACGGAGTGGGGACGCCACCGCTACATCACCCCAGGTGTGGCCATCGGCGGCGAGCTGCGCTCCACCGATCTCGTCGAGATCAACCTGATGATCCGGATCCTGCTCGGCTCGTCGTACTTCGATGGGTGGGAGAGCGAGCCCACGTTCGTCACGCACGACCCGCTCGGCAACCCGGTCGACAAGAACCACCCGTGGAACAAGGTCACCCTCCCCCGTCCCCAGAAGCGCGACTTCACGGACAAGTACACCTGGGTGGTCTCGCCGCGCATGTACGACAAGCGCACCGACACGCACGTGTGCTGTGACACCGGTGGTGGCCCGTTCGCGCGCCAATGGTGCACGGCCAAGGCGGCTCTGGTCGACTTCGGCTATGCCAAGGCGACCGGTCACTCGATCCAGATGGTCCTGCCGCGCTCTCCGAACATGCCGGAGATGGAGCTGGAGTGGCACGTGCCGGAGAAGTCCAACGCGATCGAGCGTGACCGCGCCCGTACCTACCACCAGACCTACAGCGCCCTGATCGCGCTGCACTGCCTGGAGCGGGCGATGAAGGAGGTCCAGGCCGGCCGTACGAAGAGCTGGAACAACTTCAAGGTTCCAGACACCGCGGTCAGCTGTGGGTTCCACGAGGCGGCGCGTGGCGTCCTCTCGCACCACATGGTCATCCGCGACGGCAAGATCGCCAACTACCAGCCCTACCCCCCGACGCCGTGGAACGCAAGCCCACGCGACGTGTACGGGACTCCCGGACCCTACGAGGACGCCGTGCAGAACACGCCGATCTTCGAGGAGAACGGACCCGACAAGTTCAAGGGGATCGACATCATGCGCGCTGTGCGCTCGTTCGATCCGTGTCTGCCGTGTGGTGTGCACATGTACACCGGCGGTGGCAAGGTCACCAAGGTCATGCACACGCCGACGGCGATGTCCTAGCCGTATGGAAGCTGCAGCAGCCACGATTCCGGCGGAGCGCCCCGAGCAGCTGCTCGAGCGCGTTCAGGAGCTGCAAATGCAGCTTGAGTCCCACGGCGATCCCGCGACACGCGGGATCGCCGAGGAGCTCGTCGCCGCGCTCG
>JBPCRJ010000063.1:0-6307 GCA_050996975.1 Solirubrobacteraceae bacterium
CGCTGGCAAGCGTTTCGCCGGGGATGATGAACTTGTTGGGTAGTTTGACCTCTTTCTGCAATTTGTCAATCAGCTGCTCCGCCGCCTGCACCTGCGCGGCGGTCACTTTGTATTTAGCGTCAAGCTCGTCGCTCGGCATCGCCACCTCGGCCATCAGGGTGTAGAGCTGCTGCTGCGCGGTGTAGACTGCCTCGCGCACCCGCTGCGACTGGCTGGCCGCGCGCGCCACCCCCAGCGCGGAACTGGCCTCGTCAAGGTCGCCGAGCGCCTCGATGCGCAGGTTGTACTTCGGCACCCGCTCCTTGCCGCCGAGCAATCCGGTGTAGCCCGCATCACCTTTGCCTGAGAACTTCATGATTTTTCTACCTTTCTTCGATCGAACTCGCGGCGAGAGATGTAGATGAGCAGGGCGACCAGCAGCAGGCTCATCAGCAGCAGGGCGACAAACTTGAGCAGCCGGTCTTCGAGCAGCAGGCCGAGTGCGCCAAAGCCGCCCGATACCGCGTAGAAGAAAAACACCACCTGCCGCTGGCTGAAGCCCATGTCCAGCAATCGCTGGTGCAGGTGCAGGCGGTCGGCGGAGAGCGGCGAACGCTTGTGTGAGATGCGATAGATTGCCAGCCAGGTCGCATCGAGGATCGGCACGCCCAATACCAGCAGCGCGGTTGCCAGCTTGGCCCCGCCGATGAAGCTAATCACCGCCAGGCAGTAGCCGAGGAACATCGCGCCCCCGTCGCCCATGAAGATGCGGGCCGGGTTGAAGTTGTAGGGTAGGAAGCCAATCATCGCCGCGACCAATATCAACGGCAGGAAGGCAATCGTGTTCTGGCCCAGGGCAAAGGTACGCAAAAACAATACCAGGCCGGAGATCAGGGTCACGCCCGCTGCTAGTCCGTCCAGCCCGTCAATGAAGTTCATCAAATTGGTCATCCCCACGATCCAAAAGAAGGTGAGAATGATTGCCAGCCAGAGCGCGGGGTGCGAAATCTCGACCGTGTTGATGCTCCCCGGCTTGAGCGGAAGGTGCAGCAGGCTGATCAGCTGCTGGGGCAGATTGAAACCACTGATCAGGATACCGTATGAGGTCTCATCGCTGGCGCTGAACAGGCGGGGCAGGATGACGATCGCCGCCGCGCCAAACTGCACCAGCAGGCGGGGCAGGGCAGGCAGGCTACGGATATCGTCCCACAGCGCAACGGCAAAAACCAGGGTTGCGCCAATCATCATTAGGGCCACGCGCCAGGCTTCCTGCACCCCGGCCTGCGCCCCTTGCGGGTTGTTCTCGCGGCCAATCGGCAGCACAAAGGTGAGGGCAAAGCCGAGCATCACCGCAACATAGATAGCGACGCCGCCAATGCGCGGCGTCGGGCTGGTATGCACCCGCCGCTCCTCGCCCGGCAACTGCAGCAACTGCCGCTGCCGCGCCCAGCGCTCGATGCGCGGGGTGAGTAGGTAGGTAGCAATCGCCACTGCCGCGAAGGTCAAAGCCATGTAGATATAAGTTGCCAAAACTCGCCTCGGCCGCCTTTCAAGCTGTTGGAGAGATTATAACACAGGCTATATCCCCCTTTACAACCATTTGCTGCGCTGTTATAATAGTGAAAATGGCGATGAAGAGGAAGTAGTTGATGAAGTAATGACGGGAGGCTAATCATGCGAAAGCGAACTCTGGCGATTGTCCTGCTCACATTCTCAACCCTCAGCGTCTCGGTGCTGCTTAACACCAGCGTCAGCGGCTGTAGCGGGGTGAACTTTGCCCGCAGCGACGTTGCCACTGGCATGACCCCCATCGCGGTCACGGTTGCCGACTTCAACGTTGACGGCAGGCCCGACTTGCTGGTGGTCAACTATGCCCTTGCCAGCGTAGCGGTGCTGCTCGGCGATGGCGCGGGCGGCTTTGGTCCCCCGACCAACAGCGCGGTGTTCAGCCGTCCGGTGGCGGTGGCGGTGGGCGACTTCAACGCCGATGGCAAGCCCGACATCGTGGTGGCAAGTTATAGCGCATATGCCGTCTGGGTGCTGCTCGGCAATGGCGATGGTAGCTTCGGTACGGCCTATTCCCAGACAGTCGGCGATCATCCTGATGCGGTGGTAGTGGCCGACTTTAACGGTGATGGCAAGCTCGACGTTGCTGCCGCCAATAATAACTCCAGCAATGTCTCCGTGCTGCTTGGCAATGGCGATGGCAGCTTTCAGCCTGCCGTCAACTACCCAGTCGGCAACCACCCAAGCTCAATCACGGTCGGCGACTTCAACCGCGATGGCAAGCTCGATTTGGTTACTGCCAACGCCAATGGCGGCGTATCGGTGTTGCTAGGTAACGGCAACGGCACCTTTCAGCCTGCGGCCAGCTACACGGTCGGCGCTTATCCCCAGAGCGTGGCGGTGGGTGACTTCAACGCCGATGGCAAGCCCGATATTGCGGTAGCGAACGGCAGCAGCAACAATATATCGGTGCTGCTCGGTAATGGTGACGGCACCTTCCTGCCTGCGGTTAATTACGCAGTTGGCACTCAGCCGATGTCAGTGGCGATCGCCGACTTCAATCGTGACGGCAAGCCCGACCTTGCTGCCGCTAACCTTGCCTCCAACAATCTCTCGGTGCTGCTCGGCAACGGCGACGGCAGCTTCCAGCCCGCCGTCAACTTCACAGTGGGTAATCAACCCCAGGGCGAGGTGGTGGGTGATTTCAATCTTGATGGTAGACCTGATCTTGCGGTGGCGAATAATGCCTCCAGCAGTGTCTCGCTGATGCTGAACACCTGTAGCAGTCTTACCCCTACCCCCTCCATGACCGGCACGCCACCGACTGCCACTCGAACCGCCACCACTTCCCTAACAGGCACGCCTGTCATTGCAACCAACACGGCTACGCCCACTCACACCCCGCTGCCAACGAATACATCAGTGCCAACAAACACGCCCAGTGGCCCAACTAGCACACCTGTGCCCACCAACACCCCAACCCCATCGCCGACTTTTAGCGGCCCTACGATTACCCCCGCCCCTACCGATTGCGCCAACCCGTTCGTGGATATCAGCGGCAACGTCTTCTATGTGGCAATCCACTACCTGAATTGTCGCGGGGTGATCAGCGGCACTGACGCTACTCACTACACCCCCGCTGGCACCGCCACCCGCGGCCAGTTTGCCAAGATCGTCGTGCTCGGCTTTGCCCTGCCCCTCTACACCCCCAGCAGCGGCCAGACCTTCACCGATGTGCCGCCCGGCTACTTCGTCTATCTCTACATCGAGACTGGCTACCATGCCAGCATCCTGAGCGGCTTTGATGCCAATAGCTGCATCACGCACAACGCACAGTATCCCTGCTATCTGCCCAACATCCCGATTAGCAGAGGCCAACTGACCAAGCTCGTGGTGCTGGCCGCGCAATACCCGCTGATCACCCCCGCCAACCCCAGCTTCATTGACGTGCCGCGCAGCTATATCTTCTATACCTTCATCGAGACCGCTCATGCCAAAGGGGTAGTCAACGGCTATCGCGATCAGACCTTCCGCCCCAACAACAATATCCGCCGCGACGAGATGGCGCAAATCGTCTATAAAGGGGTGACGACACCCTGACGGGATAAGGATTAAGGATTAAGGATTAAAGAAGACGCATCGTGGGGTGCGCCTTCTTTATTTGGCTAATCACCATGTTTAGCGTATAATACGCGCCAACGGTAGCGTAAGCATAGGAGCGGCAGCGTAGATGGCAGAGCAGGAGAGCATCCAACCACGACAATTCAGCTTGGGCAGCATCCTTGACGCGATCAGCGGCTCAGACGGGGCGACGACCGTCGAGAGGATCATCTACAGCCTGCTCATCTTCGTGCCGATCGCTTTCGTGATCGGCTTCACCGGCGCAGGCGGCGGGCTGTGGGTATTCTTCAGCAGCGCGCTGGCGATTGTGCCAATGGCAAAGCTGCTTGGCACCGCCACTGAGGAGTTGGCAGCGCGGGTGGGCAGTGGCCTGGGCGGGCTGCTCAACTCCACCTTTGGCAACGCCACCGAACTGATCATCGCCTTCTTCGCCTTGCAGGCGGGCCTCACCGAAGTGGTCAAGGCCAGTCTGACCGGCTCGATTATTGGCAACCTGCTGTTCGTGCTGGGCCTGGCGGTGCTAGGGGGCGGAGTTAAACACGAGCGGCAAACCTTCAACGCGGTTGCAGTTAGCGCCAATTCCAGCCAGATGGGGGTGGCGACTATCGCGTTGGTAATTCCCGCGGTGTTCGCCTTCACCACCCCGGAACAATTGCGTAGCGGGCTGGTCGAAAACCTCAGCCTGGGAGTGGCGGGCGTGCTGCTGCTCTCCTATATAGCCCAACTGCTCTTCACCCTACGCACCCACCCCCACCTCTACGCCGAGCGGGCCGAGGAGGAGATCGGCGGCCCGCCCTGGCCGATCCGCAAGTCGCTGCTGATCCTGGCAGCTTGCACCATCATCATCGCCTTCCTCAGTGAGTTCCTGGTCAACGGCGTCGAGTACCTGACCAGCACCTTGGGCTGGACCGAACTGTTCGTCGGCGTCATCCTCATCGCCCTGATCGGCAACGCGGCGGAGAATATGGCTGCCGTGACCGTAGCGATGAAGAACAAAATGAACCTGAGCATGAGCATTGCGATGGGCAGCAGCACGCAGATTGCCCTGTTCGTTGCGCCGGTGCTGGTGTTTATCGGCTTCTTCATGGGCGGCAACAGCCAGCTAACCCTGCTGTTTCAGCCGTTCGAGATCGCCGCGATTGTAATGGCGGTGGTGATTGTGGATCGCATTGCCCGCGACGGCGAGAGCAACTGGTTCGAGGGGGTGCAACTGTTGGCCGTCTACACCATCTTTGCGGTCGCCTTCTTCCTGCACCCTTAACCTTGCTTTGTCAAGGAGGCGAACGATTTGGCAAGCGAGGAACAGCTGCCGCGACAACCCGGCTTCCGTCGAATTTTCGACGTAATCTCCACCGGCGACGGGGCGAGTACAGTAGACCTGGCGCTGTATTCGATGCTGGTATTCGTGCCGATCGCCTTCATCGTCGGGTTTGCCCATCTGGGCGGCATCTGGGTGTTTCTAACCAGCGCGTTGGCGATCATCCCGATGGCGAAGTTGCTAGGCACCGCCACTGAGGAGCTTGCCGCTCGCGTCGGCAGCGGCCTGGGTGGGCTGCTCAACGCCACCTTCGGCAATGCCACCGAACTGATCATCGCCTTCTTCGCGCTGCAAGCCGGTCTCACCGAGGTGGTGAAGGCGAGCATCACCGGCTCGATTATTGGCAACCTGCTGTTCGTGCTGGGGCTGGCGATCGTGGCGGGCGGGGCGCGGCGCGAGAAGCAAACCTTCAACCCGACTGCCGCCAGCGCCAGTTCCAGCCAGATGGCGGTTGCGGTGGCCGCGCTGATCATCCCGGCGGTGTTCGTCGCGGCTGGCTCGACTAAGGGCCGCAACGAGGTCGCGCTGGAAAGCATTAGCCTGGCAGTGGCGGCGGTGCTGCTGCTCACTTACCTCGCGCAGCTAATCTTCAGCCTGCGCACCCATTCACACCTCTACCACGACCAGGCGCTCGAAGAAGTGGGCGGCCAGGCATGGACGGTGCGCAAGTCGGTACTTGTGCTGGCGATCAGCGCGGTCATCATCGGCTTTCTCAGCGAGTTCCTGGTGCAGGGAGTCGAATACCTGACCAGCACGCTGGGCTGGACCCAACTGTTCGTCGGCGTGGTGCTGGTGGCGATTGTGGGCAACGCCGCCGAACACATGAGTGCGGTGACAGTCGCGCTCAAGGACCGCATGAACCTGAGCATGAGCATCGCGATGGGCAGCAGCACGCAGATTGCCCTGTTCGTCGCGCCGGTGCTGGTGTTTATCGGCTTCTTCATGGGCGGCAACAGCCAGCTAACCCTGCTGTTTCATCCAGTGGAGATCGTCGCGGTGGTACTGGCGGTGCTGATTGTGGACATTATCTCGCGCGACGGCGAGAGCAACTGGCTGGAGGGCGTGCAACTGCTGGCGGTCTATGCCATCCTTGCGGTGGCATTCTTTGTACTCGAATGAGTGAGAACCTGAATAGCCAACCCACAATCCTGCCCGGCGCAACCGGCACGCTGTTCATCATTGGCGGCCACGAGGACAAGAGCGGGCCGATGACCATCCTGCGCCGCTTCGTCGCCGCCGCGGGCGGGGCAAACGCGCGCATCGTGGCGATCACCACCGCCAGCGCGATACCGGAGGTGATGGCCGCCACCTACGCGGCGGCGTTCAAGACGCTGGGGGTGACGAACTTCACTGCGTTGGAGGTGGCGAGCCGCGCCCAGGCCA
>JBPCRJ010000017.1:0-5944 GCA_050996975.1 Solirubrobacteraceae bacterium
GCCGGCGGAACCCCGCACGGACGACGCCACGGAGCTCGCTTCAGACACCCACCAACCAGCCCCGACACCACGCTCAGCGTTGGGTTGAAAAAGTCGGCCGCTCTATCAAAGGCTCAGATACACCGCACCCAACCACGGTCTCCCCCTCAGAAGCCCAATGCCGCAACCGCCCGCAGCTACCCACGGAAGCGCCCTTGGTTTGTGCGACAGCCTCTCGCCATTGCGATCGTACGGGTGGTGGCCGCGAGACGACGAAGCAATCGTCGAGAGTGCTGGATCTAGCCCGACGCAGCACTCGTAGCATTCCGTCTGGGACTGTCGGCGTTGCATGGAAGCGGAAGCGGGGGAGGTCGTTAGTGACCCGGGACGCGAGTGGTCGCCCCGCTCTTGGCATCCGGATGGGTGGGGCGTACGATCCGGGTGTGCCTGGCTGACGCTGACACGTCCGGAGTTCGATCTTAGCGCCCTGTCCTTTCGGCGCACAGCCCGGACCTCGGTGAAGTCGCCGGCGACGCGCTCGACGAGCAGATCTACGACGTCTTCACGATCACCGATGGGCTGATCGTGAGGATCGACGAGTACCGCACTCGCGAGGAGGCCATGGAGGCGATGCGACTGCGCCACGAGGCGCCTGCGGTAGCACCGGCTGACCTGTCCCGCGCCCCGCAAGCGGCCGTCGACGCGTTGATCCCGTTCGTGCACGTCGCCGATGTCACGCGGTCGATCGCGTTCTACGAGCTGCTGGATTTCACAGTCGATGACACCCACGGCGTCGGCGAGCGACTCAATTGGGCGTCGCTGTCGCAAGGTGACGGCCGAGTCATGCTGGCTGGCGCCGGATCACTGATCGACGCCGATGACCAAGCGGTGCTGTTCTACCTGTTCACCGCTCATCTGCCGGGTCTGCAGCAGCATCTGCGCGCCCATGGGCACCGGGCCGGGGCGATCCGCGACAGCTCGCCCGGGCTGGCCGACGAGATGCGTGTCCGGGACCCCCGACGGCTACGCGCTCATGATCGCCAAACGCGAGGCGTAGGAAGGCGGATACTGAACCGATGCGGATCCGCCGCTACTCACCGAGCCATCTCACCGTGGAGCTGACCATCGCCGGTCGCGGCTTGTACTTCGAGAGCCGCGACGGCCCTTCGGTCCTGGCCCGCTCGGCGCGGCCGGTAAGCTCCGCCTGCCGTAGCCGCGTCCCTCTGGCGGTTCATTCAGGCTGCCGCTGCGATCGCGAGCGAGCACTCTGCCGACCGGCCGGGCTCAAGCTAACGCGCAAGGCCCGGGCTAAGTCTTCGCGCACGGAGCCTGGCTGCGCATACTCTTGGCAGCATGGCTGAACCGAGCTCAGACGCAAGAGATGCGGAACCTCAAGGTCGTTGCGTCTGCGGCGAGAAAGTCGTCATCGCGGATGCCGAGGCGATAATCCTCCCGAACGCCGTCCCGGCTGGAGGGGCTACTGCCCCGAATGCGGCGCGCCGCTGTACGCGATTCGTTGCAAGGCCAAGGCGGGCAGCTAGCTAGCCAAGCCAGGGCCCCCACGCCTGTACGCAGAACGCCTTGAGCGGCGCCCGGCGCTACGTGCGGGTGGCCGCGAGCGCTGCCTCGGCTGTCTCGTAGGCGACCATCTGCACGACCTTGCCGTGGCGGAAGGTCGTGAGGTTGGCTCTGAGCTCCGTTCCGCCGGGCTCCACGGTGCCGGGGGGTCGCATGACGACGATCACCTGGTCGCCGGCGTCGATCACGTCGGCGAGCTGACCAAGAGCGCCGCGTTCAACGGCGGCTCGTATGAAGTGCAGTGCTTCGTCGCGGCTGTGGCAGGACTGCTCGCCCGGGCCATCGCTGCCGTGCCATTGGATGTCGGGGTCGAGGAGCTCGCGGAGGGCATCGAAGTCTCCGCGTGCGACCGCCTCGAACCCGCGGCGCGCGAGCTGAACATTTGCTGCTGACACAGCTCCATCTTACCCGCGAAGACTTGAAATATCAGCTTCCGCTGATGTACTGTCACGCCGATGCCTGGCCAAAGTGCACCTGCGGCAGCCCCGTTTGTTCTTCCTGATCAGCCCGCCGAGCCCGATCTTGTGGCCAAGTATTTCCGCGGGCTGGGCGATGCGACTCGCGTTCGCATTCTCGAGCTGCTCGAAGAGCGGGGCGAGATGGCGGTGAGCGAGCTTGTCTCCGCGGTCGGCCAGGCGCAGTCGAAGGTCTCCAACCATCTCGCGTGTCTGCGCTGGTGCGGCTTCGTCGATGCGCAGCGCGACGGTCGCACAGTTCGCTATCGCGTGGCGGATGAGCGGGTGGTGCTGCTTCTCGGGCTTGGGCGCGCGCTGCTGGCTGATAATGCGGAACATGTGGCGGCCTGCCGCCGGATCAGTGGCGGCTGCTGATGCACGGCCGTGAGACGCTCGCGGTCGTCGGGGTGGGAGCAGTCGCTGTCGTCTGCTGCGCCGGGGTTCCGGCCGTCCTGGCGTTTGTGGGAGGCGTAACGCTGGTGGGGTTGCTTGGCGGCGGGCTCCTCGCGATTGTCCTGATCGGCTGCGCAGCGCTGCTCATGGTGCGCTCACGCCGCCGCCGGTGCGTGACGGTTCCTCAACATGAGGCCGACGCATGAAGTTGGAGCTTCTCTATTTCGACGGCTGCCCTGGCCATGAGCGCCTGCTGCCGTCCCTGCGCGAGCTTGCGCTCGGGCACGGCGTCGAGCTGGAGCAGCGGCACATACGCTCTCTCGAGGAGGCGGAAACGGCGCGTTTTCTCGGCTCACCGAGCGTGCGGATCAACGGCCTGGACGTGGAGCCGGGCGCGGAGCAGCGCACGGATTTCGGGTTGAAATGCCGTCTCTATCGCTCCTCTGACGGTCAATCCGGGCTGCCGCCCCGAGAATTGATCGAACGTGCGCTGCGCGAGGCGATGTGATGGCCGGGCTGGGCTACTGCACGACCGACGAGCTGCCCCAGCAGCTCAATGCCCGCCAACGCACCGCGCGGACGGGTGTCGGCCTAGCGTCGCTCGCGCTCGCACTGTTCGCCCCTCGGCAGTCAGGAGCGCTCAGCGTCATCGGAGTTCTTGGCGCCGGCTGGTTCGGCGCCTCGCACCTGGTTGCGGCCCGGACTGGTTATGCGGGCTGCCCCGAGCCTGGGCGCGATCCCGAGCGTAATCCTGGCCCGCGACGTCCCGGTCGGCTGCGTGCCTTGGCGAATCGCTGACCGGCGGCTCGGTCTCTCCTCATGAGCTACACCCAGATCCTCTACCCACAGCTGCGCGAGCTGCTTGACCACGGAGCTCAGCTCGTCGAGGTGCTCCCGCCGTCCGAATACAGCGAGCTTCACCTGCCGAACGCGCTGAGCATTCCGCTTAAGACCCTCGACGCAGGCAGCACGGCTCAGTTGGATCGCACCAACGCGGTAGTCGTCTATTGCTGGGACGGTCTCTGAGACATGAGTCCACGAGCCGCGTGCCGGCTCGCCACCATCGGTTTCGAGTCGGTCTATGACTACATGCCGGGCAAGGTCGACTGGATGGCTCGTGGGCTTCCGTTGGAAGGCGAGAAGGCCGGCGAACCCCGGGCAATCGACTACGTCTGCACCGACATGATCACCTGCGGTCTTCAAGACACCGTCGGTGAGGTGCGTGCTCGCGTCGCGCAGTCTCCGCCTGGGTTCGCATTCGTTCTCGGCCCGGGGGGCGTGCTACTCGGTCGCCTGCGAAAGGCCGTCCTGCGAGGCAGCGACGACACGATGGCCCAAGACGTGATGGAACCCGGGCCCTCAACCACACGGCCTGACACCCCACCGGACAAGCTGCTGGCCAAGCTACAAGCCGCCGAACTGACCTCCGCTGTTCTCAGCGACCCAGAAGGGCGGCTGTTGGGAGTCGTCCGCCGCGCCGATCTCGAGCGCTGCGCCTCGGAGTCTCCGCGCTAAGAAAACGGTCCGGCAAGACTCCTCCTTGCCAAATAGCGAGACTGCCGCTCCGGACTAGATCCAGCACTCTCAACGACGATTGTGGGCGCCGGGTGAATACTGACCCAGCTGCGCCGGTTCAACCTGAACCCACCGCGTGACGCGCGCGTTTCCGTCCGCCACTGATGTTTAAATGTCCTCCTGAGCAGGGCTTTGTCACGACTGTGTGGGCAGTCGGGGCCCTGTCAGGAGGTTCACTCATATGGTGCACGATGTGGCGGACGTTCCGGCCGGCCCTGGGAACCTCGATTCGGTACGCGTGGCGTTCGATGAGGAGGGGCTGATCAGCGACGCCGGGCTGCTGGTGACCGCGACGCTCGCTGAGCGGTTGGGGATCGAAGGGTTGGTGAACGAGTCGGTGTGGCTTGACCCGAGGCTGCCGGGCGCGTCGCTGCCGGGGCGAAAGGTGATGTCGTTGGTGCACGGGATGCTCGCCGGCGCGGACCGGATCGATCAGATGGACGTGCTCAGAGCGGGGTCGACCGGCCTGATCTTGGGGCACAGGGTGATGGCCCCCTCGACGCTCGGCACGTTCCTGCGGGCGTTCACGTTCGGACACGTGCGCCAGCTCGATCGTGTGCTTGATGTCGCGCTCACCCGCGCCTGGGCCGCCGGGACCGGGCCCGGGGACGGGCCGTTGGTGATCGACGTGGACAGCTTCATCGGCGAGGTCTGCTCAGAGCGCAAGCAGGGCGCGTCCTACGGGTACACCAAGAAGCTCGGGTATCACCCGATCCTCGCGGTCCGCTCTGATACCGGCGAGGTGCTGCACATCCGTAACCGCAAAGGCAAAGCGAACACCCAGCGCGGGTTCCGCCGGTTCGTGGAAGAGCTGCTCGCCCGCGTGCGCCGCGCTGGTCATACCGGCCCGATCATCATCCGCGCAGACTCGGGATTCGAGAATCACAAGTTGATGCGACAGCTCGCCCGCCAGGACGTGGAGTTCTCGATCGGCATCAAGCAGTCAAAGCAGGTCCGGGCGCAGGTCGCGCTGATCCCCGAGCAGGATTGGGTCACGATCGTCGACTACCCGGATACCGGCGAAGCGCAGATCGCCGAGACAACCTTGGGCGACTTCAGGCTGATCGTGCGGCGCACCCGGCTCGTCGGCGCGCAGGCCGAGCTGTTCCCCGACTGGCGCCACCACTGCTTCGCGACCAACCGCACCGTGCCGCTGCTCACGGCCGACATCGATCACCGCGACCACGCGCAGATCGAGCTCGCGATCCGCGACCTGAAAGACCAAGCGCTCTGCCATTTCCCCTCCGCGCAGATGCACGCCAACAGCGCCTGGAGCGTGATCGCCGCCATCGCCCACAACCTCGGACGCTGGAGCACCCTGATCGGCCTCCCGACCCGACCCGTTCAAACCGCCCGCAACCGGCGCCGGCAGCTGCTCCAGATCCCCGCCCGGCTGATCCGCAGCAGCCGCCAATGGACCCTTCGCCTCCCCGCCCGCTGGCCATGGCAGCACGACTTCAACACCGTGCTCGACACCATCCGCCAGCTCCCCGCCCGCTGCTAAGCACCACCGCGGGCCGCGCCGCCGTCCACGAGCACCAGCACACCCCGACCGCCGCCCGGCACAAAGAACCCGCGCCCCGAAAACCGGGCGCGACACGCTCCCCCGACGCTCCGCGAGAACCCCGACACGCAAACCACGACCAAAACCCCGAACCACCGCCCGCCACACACGCTCACCCGACCGAACCCGGCGAAACCGGATCACCGCCCAGCGAATCGGTGACTTCAGGTTTAAGCACAAGACGGCCGCGCGCTGGCTCAAGGCACCGCGCGTCACGCTCGAGCAGCTGGAGCGCTGCGGGTAACTGCGCGGTCTGGTCGGTCCTGTCGACGCGCTCCGGGTAGGTTTTCCGCAGGGAAACGCGTAAGCGACTTGCGCGCCTTGTGCAGCCGGTCTTGATTTTCCCGCTTAGGCGTGCGTGCGGTCGCGCGCTACCACACCGTCAGCGACCGGGGATGAC
>JBPCRJ010000039.1:0-42287 GCA_050996975.1 Solirubrobacteraceae bacterium
GCGTGCAATCGTGGATGTGTAAGACTGGGACTCGAAAGCCAACCGGTGCCGCCGCCCCGGCAGAACGGCGGCACCAACCATCGGACGTGCCTTACGTCGCCGAATGCACCGGAGCGGGCTCGAGCGCGACGGCGAGCACCTCGTCGATCGTCATCGCGAAGTGGAAGCGCATCGCGTCGCGCACCTCTTCGGGGACATCGTCGAGGTCGCCGCGGTTGCGCTCCGGCAGCACGACGTCGGTGAGCCCCGCGGCGTGGGAGGCGAGCACCTTCTGCTTGACACCGCCGATCGGCAGCACCCTTCCTTGGAGCGTCACCTCGCCGGTCATGCCGACCGTGTGGCGGACGGGCGTGCCTCGCAGCAGCGACGCAAACGCCGTCACCATCGTGACGCCGGCGCTCGGGCCGTCTTTGGGGATCGCCCCCGCCGGCACGTGGACGTGGAACGAGCGCTCCTCGAACGCCGACGGATCGATCTCGAGCTCGTTCGCGTGTCCCCGCACGTAGGAGAGCGCGATCTGGGCGGACTCCTTCATCACGTCGCCGAGCTGACCGGTGAGCGTGAGCCCGGGCTTGCCGTGCATCGCGGTCGCCTCCACGAACAGCACATCGCCGCCTGCGCCGGTCACCGCCAGCCCGGTCGCGACACCCGGGACGGCCGTGCGAATGGCGGACTCCTGGAAGTGACGCTGGCGTCCGAGCGCGTCACGGATGGCGTCGATGCCGATCACGACGGGGGGCGTGGCCGAACCCGAGGCGACCTTGGTCGCGATCTTGCGCAGCAGCGTCCCGAGGTCGCGCTCGAGCTGGCGTACGCCCGCCTCACGCGTGTACTCGATCGTGATCGTGTTCAGCAGCTCGTCCGAGATCTCGATCTCCTCCGGGCGAAGCCCGTTTCGCTCGAGCTGACGAGGCCACAGGTAGCCCCGCGCGATCGCGACCTTTTCAGAGGTCGTGTAGCCGTCGAACCGGATCACCTCCATCCGGTCAAGCAACGGTCCGGGGATCGTGTCGGCGACGTTCGCGGTCGCGATGAACATGACAGCGCTCAGATCCAGCTCCAGATCGAGGTAGTGGTCGCGGAAGCTGTGGTTCTGCGCCGGGTCGAGCACCTCGAGCAGCGCCGAGCTGGGATCCCCGCGCCAGTCGGCGCCGACCTTGTCGACCTCGTCGAGCATGATCACCGGGTTCATCGTCCCGGCGTCGCGCAGCGCTCGGACCAGCCGACCCGGCAGGGCGCCGATGTATGTCCGGCGATGGCCGCGGATCTCGGCCTCGTCGCGCACACCGCCCAGCGACATCCTGACGAACTCCCTGCCGGTCGCCCGCGCGATCGACTCGCCGATCGAGGTCTTGCCGGTGCCGGGAGGGCCGATCAGGGTCAGAATGGCTCCTGAGCGCTTGTCCTCGGTGATGCCGCGCTCGACGCGCAGCTTCTTGACCGCCATGTACTCGACGATCCGGTCCTTCACGTCCTCGAGGCCGGCGTGGTCAGTGTCGAGCACCTCGCGGGCATGCTGCGGATCGAGTCGCTCCTCCGAGCGCTTGCTCCACGGCACCGCGATCAGCCAGTCCAGGTAGCCCCGGATCATGCTCGCCTCACCACTCTGCTCGCCCATCCGCTCGAGTCGTCCGAGCTCCTTCTCGGCCTGTTCACGGGCGTGCTCGGGCATCCCGGCCTCATCGATCTTGGTCCTGTACTCCTCGACGACCGACGCGTCGTCCTCGCCCAGCTCCTTGCGGATCGAGTCCATCTGCTTACGCAGGAAGTACTCGCGCTGCTGCTTGTCGGCGCCGGTGGTCACGTCGTCGCGAATCCGCTTGCGCACCTGCAGCTCGGCCAGCCGCTCGCGCTGGTAGCCGAGCGCGAGCTCGAGCCGTTCGGTGACGTCGAGCGTCTGGAGCAGCTTGACCCGCTGCTCGTACGGGAGCTCCGGCGAGTAGCCGCTCGTGTCGGCGAGCGTGCCGGGGTCACTGATCGAACGCACGAACGACGCGATCCGGCCGTCATCGCCGCGCAGCTCGAGGATCTCCTCGGCCACGGCGCGATACTCGCGCTCGAGGTTGCGGGTACGTCCGTCGACCGGAGTGGGATCAGGACGCTCCTCCACCTCGACGTACAGCCGGCCATCGGGCAACGTGTGCGCTGCACCCGCGATACCGCGGTGAAGCCCCGTGAGCGCGACTGCCTTGGCCCCGACGGGCAGGCGGACGCGATCAGAAACCTCGGCGACGGTGCCCACGGCGGCATAGTCCTGCTCGTGCTTGGGAACGAGCAGGACTCGTTCTTCCTCGCCTACGTCGACGGCGAGCGTCAGCGACATGCCCGGGAAGACGACGGCGTCGTCCATGGGGACTAGAAGTAGTCGACTCATCAAGTCTTCACTTTCACTAGTTGCTTACGAGAGATTAGTAGAAGCATAGCACTAGTGGCGTTGCGGCCGGAAGAGATCTTAGCCTTGGCGGCTAAGATTATCGCATCTGGCTGGCCCGCCGTCGCCGGAAGACCGTCGGAGGAGGGTTTCTGGGATGATGAGGCATGTCAGAAACCCAGAATCCCGCGGAGGAGCCGGCGCCTGGAGTGAATGAGGCGGCGCACGACGTTCTTGCGGCGGAGGAGTTCGCGATGCCCGCACCGGACCCGCGGCTGCATCACGGGCCGGTTACGCTTCCATCCGATCCGACCGGCATCGAGGTCGCGCACGACGTGCTGGCGGCGGAGGAGTTCGCGATGCCCGCGCCCGAGCCGTCCGTGGTGCAGGGAAACTTGGTGCGGCACTCCGGATCGTCCCGGTTCGTCTGGATCGGGTCTGCCTCAGGATTACTGCTCGCGATCCTGGCGCGGCGGCTGCTCCGGCGTCGCTGAGACGCTCGCGAGGCGCGCCGGTTGCGAGCGCCCTCCGGTTTCCAGGGCCGCCGGCGCCGAAGCCGGCGTTAGTGCAGATTCGTTGCGCCTTGCCACCCAGGCGTGACAAATTCCGTTTCACCGTGGCGTGATGCCCGAGTGCATGATCCAACGTCCGCATACGAGCCGGAGCGGCTCAGCGACGCGCGCCAGGGCGCTCGGCGATCAGGTCCGTGATCGTCCCGTCGGCGAGCTCGGCCGCGAGCCCGATCGTCTCGGTGAGCGTGGGGTGGGGATGGATCGTGAGGCCGAGGTCCTGCGCGTCGGCGCCCATCTCGAGCGCGTGCACCGTCTCGGCGATCAGCTCGCCGGCACCGACCCCGACGATCCCCGCGCCCAGCAGGCGCCTTGAGTCCGGCTCGAGCAGAAGCTTTGTCAGTCCCTCCGCGCGACCCAGCGACAGGGCGCGACCGGATGCCGACCAGGGAAAGACGGCCGGCTCGTACTCGATCCCCTGCTGGCGCGCGACGGTCTCGGTCAGTCCCATCCACGCGATCTCCGGATCCGTGTAGGCGACCGATGGGATCGTCCGGGCGTCGAACGAGGCGCCCGGAACGCCCGCGATCACCTCCGCCGCGGCGCGACCCTCGTGCGAAGCCTTGTGCGCCAGCATCGGGTCGCCGACGACGTCGCCGATCGCGTAGATCCCGGAAACGTTGGTGCGCAGCTCGGAGTCGACGTTGATGAAGCCCGCTTCGTCGACGTTGACGCCGGCAGCGGCCGCCTCGATCGACAGGCCGCCCGGCCGGCGCCCTACGGCGACGAGCACCTGGTCGAACAGGCGCACCTCGCCGCCCGAGAACTGCACCTTCAGTCCGTTCTTCTGTGCCTTGACCGACACGACCTTGGTGCCGAGCATGATCGCTTCGTAGCGCCCCACGATCCGCTTGGCCAGCGGCGCGACGAGATCCGGGTCGCATCCGGGGATCAGCGCGTCGAGCAGCTCGACGACCGTGACCGCCGATCCGAGCGCGTCGTAGACGGTGGCGAGCTCCAGGCCGATGATCCCGCCGCCGATCACGAGCAGCCGTGCCGGGATCTCGCTCGGCGACAGCGCGCCCGTGGAGTCGATGATCCGGGGATCATCGGGAAGGTCCGGGAGCGACGCGGCCTCCGAGCCGACCGCGATGATGCAGTTGTCAAACGAGATCGTGCGATCTTCGACGGCAACTGTGCTCGGACCGGTGAACCGGGCCCTGCCGTGGACCACCTCGACCTTTCGCCGGCGAGCCAGCGTCTCCAGGCCCCCGGTCAGGCTGGCGACAATCGACTCTTTCCACGCCAGCAGCGCTTCAAGATCGATGCGGGGCTTGCCGAAGGAGATCCCGCGCTCGGCCATCTCCTCGGCCTCGGCCACGACCCGTGCCGCGTGCAGTAGCGCCTTGGACGGAATGCAGCCGACGTTCAGGCAGACGCCGCCGAGCCGGTCGTGGCGTTCGACCAGAACCGTCTTCAACCCCAGGTCGGCCGCGCGGAAGGCCGCCGTGTAGCCGCCTGGCCCCGCGCCGAGCACGACCACCTGGGCATCCCGCGCGTCTTCGCCGCCGGGAGGAGACGGGGGGGAAGGGGCCGGCTCGTGAACAACCGCGGCGTCGGACCCCGAGGACGAGGACTCTCCGACTGAGCCCTCCAGCGACAGCAGCACGCTTCCTTCCGATACGCGGTCGCCGAGCTTGACGTTCAGCTGGGCGACGACGCCCGCGGATGGGGCGGGGATGTCGATCGTGGCCTTGTCTGACTCCAGCGTGACGAGCGGATCCTCGAGCGCGACCTCGTCGCCGGCTGAGACGTGGACCTCGACGATCGGGACATCGGTGAAGTCACCGATGTCGGGAACGCGAATCTCGTTCGCGGCGCTCACAGCCGCGCCCGGTCGTTCGCGGCGCTCACAGCAGCACCCGGCGCAAATCGGACAGCACGCGCGTCAGCTGGACGACGAAGCGCGCCGCGGCCGCGCCGTCGATCACGCGATGGTCATAGGAGAGCGATAGCGGCAGCATCAGTCGCGGCGCGAACTCGTGGGCGTCAGGGTCCCAGACCGGCTTGATCGCAGCGCGTGTAGCGCCGAGGATCGCCACCTCGGGTGCGTTGACGATCGGGGTGAAGCTCGTCCCGCCGATCCCGCCGAGGCTCGAGATCGTGAACGTGCCGCCCTGCATGTCCGCGGGTCCGAGCTTGCCCTCGCGGGCGCGAGCCGACAGCGTGCTCAGCTCGTGCGCGATCTCCTCGAGGCCCTTGCGATCGGCCTCCTTGATCACCGGCACGACGAGGCCCCCGGGCGTATCGGCGGCAAACCCGATGTTGTAATAGCGCTTGCGCACGAGCTCGTCGCCGTCGAGCGAGGAGTTGAAGTCCGGCAGCTGCTTGAGCGTCGCCACGCTCGCGAGCACCAGGAAGGTGACCATCGTGAGCTTGACGCCGTCGCCCGCGTGCTGTTCGTTCAGCTCCTGCCGCCACGCCTCAAGGTCGGTGACGTCGCACTCGTCGTTGTGGGTGACGTGCGGGATCATCACCCAGTTGCGGGCCAGGCTGGGCGCAGAGATCTTCGCGATCCGGCTGCGCGCCACGCGCTCGACGGGGCCGAAGCGCTCGAACTCAAGCGACGGCCAAGGCGCCAGCTGGAGGCCGTTCAATGAGGGGCCGGCCGGCGGAGCCGGAACCGGCCCCGGGTTTAAAGCTCCCTCCACGTCGGCTCTGATGATGCGTCCCTTGCGACCGCTGCCCTGCACCGAGGCGAGCTCGACCCCCTGGGCGCGGGCCAGGCGCCGCACGGAAGGACTCGCGTAGATCGGGCCTGCGGTCGTTGTGCTCATATCGAGCTCGGGATCGGGGCCTCGGGGTCGATCTTGTAGCGCTCGATCGCCTCTCGCACGCGGTCGGCGTCGATCCGCCCGAGATCGGCCAGCTCCTTGAGCGCCGCGACGGTCACGTAGTGGCGGTCGACCTCGAAGAACGAGCGCAGCGCACGCCGAGTGTCGCTGCGCCCGAACCCGTCGGTGCCGAGCACGCGATAGGGACCAGGCACCCACTGACGGATCTGGTCGGCGTAGGCGCGGATGTAGTCGGTCGACGCTACGACGGGGCCGCCGTGCTGATCCAGGCAGTCCGTGGCGTAGGCTCTACGGGGCTCGTCGAGGGGGTGCAGCATGTTCCACCGCTCGATCTCGATCCCGTCGCGGCGAAGCTCCGTGAACGAGGTGACGCTCCACACGTCGGCGCCCACGCCGAAGTCCGACTCGAGCAGCTCGGCCGACGCAATCACCTCGCGCAGGATCGTGCCCGACCCCAGCAGCTGCACGCGTGGGCGCTCCGCCGCGGCGCCGCTGACAGAGGCCTCACGCAGGCGGTACATCCCGCGCAGGATCCCCTCCTGCGCATCGTCAGGGATCGCCGGATGGCGATAGTTCTCGTTCATCAGGGTTATGTAGTAGAAGGCGTCTTCCTGATCAACGAGCATTCGCCGCAGGCCGTCCTGGATGATTACCGCCAGCTCATAGCCGAAGCTGGGGTCATAGGCGCGGCAGCTCGGCACGACCGAGAACAGGAGATGGCTGTGGCCGTCGGCGTGCTGGAGGCCCTCGCCGTTGAGCGTGGTGCGCCCGGCGGTCCCGCCGAGCATGAACCCGCGCGTGCGGCTGTCCGCGGCGGCCCATACCAGGTCGCCCACGCGCTGGTAGCCGAACATCGAATAGTAGATGTAGAACGGCACCATCTGCACGCCGTGCGTGCTGTAGGCCGTCCCGGCGGCGATGAAGGAGGAGATCGAGCCGGCCTCGGTGATCCCCTCCTCGAGAATCTGCCCGTGCCGGTCCTCCTTGTAGAACATCAGCTGCGCGGAGTCCTGGGGCTGGTAGAGCTGGCCGCACGGCGAGTAAATGCCGACCTGGCAGAACAAGCCCTCCATCCCGAACGTGCGCGACTCGTCGGGCACGACCGGGACGATGTGCTTGGCGATCGACTTCTCCCGCAGCAGTGCCGAGAGCACGCGGACGAAGGCCATCGTGGTCGAGATCTCGCGCTCTCCGCTTCCCTCGAGCTGGGAGTGGAACAGCTCGAGCGCCGGTGTCGGGAGCGGCTCGGCCTCGCGGCGGCGCACCGGGAGTGAGCCGCCCAGGGCTGCGCGGCGATCCCGGAGGTAGCGCATCTCGGGGGAGCCTTCGGGCGGCTTGTAGTACTCGCCGGCGCGGACCTGCTCGTCGGTCAGGGGTAGCTCGAAGCGGTCACGGAAGGCGAGCAGCGCCGCCTCGGTCATCTTCTTCGCCTGGTGGGTGACCATGTGGCCTTCGCCCGAGACGCCCATTCCGTAGCCCTTGATCGTCTTGGCGAGGATCGCCGTCGGCTGGCCGGTGTGCCGGACAGCAGCCTGATAGGCGGCGAACACCTTCTGCTGGTCGTGGCCGCCTCGGTTAAGCAGCCAGATCTCCTCGTCGGACATCCCCGAGACGCGCTCGAGCAGCCGGGGATCGCGGCCGAAGAAGTGCTCGCGCACGTACGCCCCGTCGCGCGACTTGAACGTCTGGTAGTCGCCGTCGACGCACTCCTCCATCACCTTGGCCAGCGCGCCGTCGGCGTCTTCGGCGAGCAGCGGATCCCAGCGCGAGCCCCAGACCACCTTGATCACGTTCCACCCCGCGCCGCGCAGGTCGGACTCGAGCTCCTGGATGATCTTGCCGTTGCCGCGGACCGGTCCGTCGAGCCGCTGCAGGTTGCAGTTGACCACCCAGATCAGGTTGTCGAGCTGCTCTCGGCCGGCGAGGCCGATCGACCCCATCGACTCGGGCTCGTCCATCTCGCCGTCACCGAGGAACGCCCACACCTTCCGCCCCTCGGTCCGGGCGACTCCGCGCGCTTGGAGGTAGCGCATGAACCGCGCCTGATAGATCGAGGTGATCGCGCCGATCCCGAGCGAGACGGTGGGGAACTGCCAGAAGTCGGGCATCAGCCACGGGTGGGGATAGGAGGAGAGGCCGGTGCCGGCGACGTCCTGGCGGAAGCCATCGAGCTGGGACTCGGTCAGCCGGCCCTCGAGATACGCGCGGGCATAGTTGCCGGGGGATGAGTGACCTTGGAAGTAGACGAGGTCACCGCCGTGCTCCCTGCTGGCCGCGCGCCAGAAATGGTTGAACCCGACTTCGTACAGCGTCGCGAGCGACTGGTAGGTGGCGATGTGACCGCCGAGCTCGGAGGACTCCTTATTTGCCCGCACGACGATCGCGATCGCGTTCCAGCGCAAGATCGCGCGCAGCCGCAGCTCGAGCTCCGGATCGCCGGGAAACGGTGGCTCCCGGTCGACCGGGATCGTGTTGACGTAAGGCGTGTTGAGGTTCGCGATCGGCCCCGTGCCGGCCTGCTGCGCGCGCTCGATTACCCGGGTCAGCAGCTCGCGCGCGCGTGCAGGACCGTCGTGCTGGAGGACCGCGTCGAGCGCCTCGAGCCACTCATCGGTTTCGACCGCGTCAAGGTCGGCTTGCGCGCCGTCGGCTACATCTGACCCGGTTGGCGCGAGGCCGTGATTGGCCGGCGCGCGATTCGCGGTCCCGACAACGTCGCGCCCCGCTTGCGCGCCATTCGCGTTTGAACTGGGGGTCTGGACTTGATCCGTCATGCCCGCTGAGGATGGATGTTCGGGGACGCGATCTCATCGACCACTATACATTCGGGCTGACTCCCCCCGGGCGGGGGTCGCGCGGCGGTACCGTTCGGGCCCGTGACGCTGCGCGAAGTCGACGATCCCGTGGGAGCCCCCTGGGCTCGGCCGCTGAGCGGAACGCTCGAGCAGCTGATCGTCGAGTCCGAACTGCTGGCTGCGAACCCGCTGGGCGACCCGGCGCGCCGGCCGCTGTACGTGTACCGCTCGCCGGGAGTGCCGGACACGAGTTCGCCGGGAATCGCCGACGATCGCCGGCGGGTGCCTTCGGTGTACGTGCTCCAGGGGTTCACGGGGCAGCTCGACATGTGGCACGGCCGCAGTGCGTTCGAACCGACGATGGTCGAGCGCCTGGACGCGATCTTCGCCGCTGGTGAGTGTCCGGATGCGATCGTCGTGTTCGTCGACGCGTGGACCTCCTGCGGCGGCTCGCAGTTTCTCAACTCAGCGGCCACCGGCCGGTACACGGATTATCTGTGCGACGAGGTGGTGGCGTTCGTCGACGAGCGCTACCCGACATTGGCCGCCCGCGAGCATCGCGGTCTAGCGGGCAAGTCCTCGGGCGGGTACGGCGCGATGGTCGTGCCGATGCTCCGCCCCGACGTGTTCGGGGGCTTCGCCTCCCACGCCGGAGACGCGCTGTTCGAGTGCTGCTACCAGCCTTTGTTTCCGGCGGTCGTGCGGGAGCTGCGCGACGGGTTCGATGGCTCCTACGAGGTGTTCCACCGCCGCCTGGCGGAGATGGATCGCATCGGCCGTTTCGACTGGTCGCGGTTCGGCAAGCCGTTCGAGGTCTACGGCTACGCCTCGGCCTATTCACCCGACCCGGCGAATCCGGGTGGGGTGCTGCTGCCGTTCGAGCTCTCGACCGGCCGACTGGTCGATCAGGTGTGGGAGCTGTGGCTGGAGCGCGATCCCGTTCGGATGGCGCCGCGATTCGCCGACGCTCTGCTCGGCATGCGCCGGATCTACCTCGACGCCGGTCGCGGCGACGAGTGGTTCCTCGACCTCGGGGCACAGGCCTTCTCGCGCGAGCTTGAGCGCCTTGGGGTCGAGCACTCACTGGAGCTGTTCGACGGCCGGCACGGCGGGATGTCCTACCGATACCCCGGGGCGATCAGAGAGCTGGTGAGGGCGCTGGGCGAGGGGTAGGACCCGTGATGATCACCGGATTCGGCGGCCGCCTCAGACCACGGGGCTAGGGGTGGACGGCGCCGAGGGCGTGCCTGGACCGGGCGGGGCAGGGGGAGCGGGCGGGGCACCGCCGCGATGGTCGCCGGGATCGTCAGGGGCGCGAATCCACTCGACGATGTGCCCGCCCGCGATCACGAAGTTCGTGCGCGCCGTCTGGCCCAACCCAGCGCCGCAGCCTCCGCCGGCCCCTGGCCGGTTGGTGAGCCGAAACCGCGCGTTGACATAGCGACCGCGCTGGTCGGCGGAGATGAACTGCGCACCGCACGACAGCGTTTCGTTCGCGGCCGCCGCCTCCCGCTCGGAGCGGATCGTGATCACCGCGAGCTCGCCGCCAGCGCCCACGCCGTTGATCATCCGGCTGGGAAGCGCGAAGTAACGCGCCGCGCGGCCGACATCGCCGTGCCCCAGCGTGCTCGACCACCCCCGGATCACCTTCAGCGCCGCCGGGTCGGCCGGCCGGCCGGTCGGGGCGGGAGCGGGAATCACGTGCGGGATCGGCTGCGGTCCAGGGGCCGGCGCCGGAGCGGGGTTGGGGGCGCCGGGCGTCGAGCCGCCGGGCGATGAGGAGCCCGAGGTGGGCGGAGCGCTCGGACGGGGCGCTCCGGCGCCACTGGACCCGCAGCCCGCCGCCATCACCGCCATCACCGCCATCACCGCCGCGGTCGCGACCATCACCATCACCGAGCGAGCTGGCGCCATCCCCCGGATGATCGCACCTCGTCCGCGGCGGTCGGCACGGAAGGCTGCGCGGCGGCTGACCGAATGTCGCGGCGATCGGTTCAGGAACCCGCGTCCGGCTACTACCACTTGTAGGGCAGGAACTTCCCGTCCAGCGTGATCCGCACACGATCCCCGTCCTCGTGGGGCTCGCGTGCGACATCGAGATTGAACGCGATCGCGCTCATGATCCCGTCACCGAACTCCTCGTGGATCAGCGCCTTGATCGTCGTACCGTAGACTTGGAGCACTTCGTACAGGCGATAGATCGTCGGGTCCGTCGGCACGGCATGCTCGAGCGATCCGCGCATCGGGATCTCCTGCAGAAGCAAGGTGGCATCCGGGGGCAGGTCGAGCAGCTTGGTCACCTCGGCCGCCTCGTCGGCTGCGAACGGATGCTGCCCCAGGAGCGCAGCTGCCGTCCACGTCCGGTCGCGACCCAGCGGCAACGCGATCTCGGCGAAGGTCAGCCCCTGGCGCCGCTTGGCGGCGAGAATCTGCTCGGTGAGCTCCGCACGGGTCATCGTTCCTGGCGACTCTAGCGGGCCCCCGGTGGCGTTCACGACGCAGTAGCCTGGCCGCGGGTTGACGGATGTTCCGCACCAGTTTCGCGGGATGAGGCTGAACTGTGCCGGGGCGGCGGCTTGCGTGGCTGGCCGTCCGATCCGGCCAAGAGGCTCCGGCTCACCAGCCGAGCGTTCCGGGTGCTCCCTTGAACGGACCGACGAGGTCGGCCGTGATCCAGCCTCCGTAGAAGTCCCCCGGCTGTGCGTGGACGCGCTCATCGTCGATCCACGCGCCGTCCACTCGTCCCGGGTAAAACGTGAGATGGTCGCGCAGGGCCTCGTAGCCCGGCGATGGATCAGGGTAGGTCCAACCGACTGCGTGGACGAGGCGGCCGCCGGCGGGCGGGCCGCCGCCGATCACCGCGTCGAGGTAGCGGGCGGTCCCTTTGAACTCACACCGGGTCGAGCGGGTGCCACCTGCCACCAGAAGCTCGCCGCGCACGTCGGCCGCCGGAACATAGATCGTCGGCGGATGGCTGGTTTCGAGCACCCGTAGCGCGCGGATCGAGTCGGCCAGCACCTGCCCTGCCAATTCCACCCGGACGCGCCGGTCACAGGGCACGACAGCCGGCGGACGAGGATAGTCCCAGACTCCCTCCACGCACGGCTCTACGGTCGCGCCGCGGCGGCGGATCATGCGGGGCGGCGGCGGCCCGCGGGGCGCGTGCCGCGCGCTTGAGATCCGCTCACCCGGTCTTCTCGAACACGAGCCGGTAATGGTCGAGCAGCTCGCGCTCGAAGCAGACGCTGTTGGCGCTCACACCCGAGGTGAACGCAAGCCGAAAGTCGGCGCTGGTCAGCCACCGGGGGACGAGCTGGAGCTTGAGCAGCGTCTTGCGCGGGCTGGGCGCGCCGAACCGACGACGCCATTGGCTGATCGTCTCGATGTAGTCGAGCCGGCCGCTGACCTTCGAGACCAGGCGAAAGTGCGGTTCGGCGCTGCGCTCGAGCTGCTCGGGGCCGAGGGGGAGCCAGGAGCCGGGAAACTGGCGTCCCATAAGCGCGAGATACCACTCGTCTGAGTCGCGCTCGGCGTGGATGTCGACCCGCTCGATCTTCTCCAGCGGGATCATGTGGCGCCCGAACACCATCGTCTGGAGGTAAAACCGCCCCCGCTCGGGCAGCAGCCCGGCGGTCGTGGCGAACAGGTCACGGTAGATCTGCTCCTGGCGTCCGGCGCGGTAGTCCTCCGTCGAGCAGAAGTGCTCCATCGCGCCGAGGCTGGCGACGGCGTCGAACGGACCGAAGGTGGCGCGATTGACCTGCCGGGCGTCATGGAGGTGGACGTCGAGGCCGTGCCGTCGACAGGCCTGCGCCTGGGCGGAGGAGAGCGTGACGCCGAGTCCTTCTGCGCCCCGGCGGCGGATGAAGTCCAGCAGTGGACCCCACCCGCAGCCCAGATCCAGGATTCGCCGCCCGGGCCCGATCCCGATCTGCTCCGCTACGTACTCGTGCTTGCGCTGCTGCGCCTGCTCGAGGGTCAGCGAGAGCTCGCCGTCGTACTTGGCCCCGCTGAAGTCGGCGAGCTCTCCGAGGCTGAGCCGAAAGATCCGGTCGATCAGCGAATAGGTGAACTCGAGGTCTCGGCGGTCAGCCATGTAATTGGGCGGGCAGCTGTGGTGCGCGCTTGCCGCAGACGGCGGGGTCAGGGTAGCCGACGCGCGGAAACGAAAGCGGATGGATGCTGCTGGCCCGCCGGCCACGAGCACTTCGCGGAGGATCGGATGTCTCGGAAGCGGCGGTTGATTCTATGATTTGCACTCAAGTCTTCTGGACGAATGTCCGATAGGGGGTGTGTGGTCCCTGCATCCGCGACGATCGGTATTGCGCCGCCGCCCGGGGCGCTGGCGCGAAAGCGCCGGCCAAGGGTGCTGAGACCGCTGCGCAGCTTGGGGGATGAGGGTCTGGGAGCGCTGGCCGCGCTTGGGGATGAGGAGGCGTTCGCGGTGATCGTGGCTCGCTATCGGGCGGCGATCGTGCGCTATTGCCACGCGATCTTGTCAAACGAGGCTGATGCTGAGGATGCTGCGCAGACGACGATCGTCAACGCGCGCGTGGCGCTGCGGGCTGGCGGGGGGGCGGTGGCGTTGCGGCCGTGGTTGTTTCGGATCGCTCACAATGAGGCGATCTCGTTGCTTCGCCGTCGGCGCCCGAGCGCGACGCTGGTCGAGCTCGATGGCGTTGGGCCGGCGGCGGGCTCTGGGCCGGATTCGTTTGCGCTGCGTGCTCGGATGCAGGGACTGGTGGCGGATCTGCATGAGCTGCCCGAGCGGCAGCGCGCAGCGCTGCTGATGCGCGAGCTGGTGGGATTGTCCTATGGCGAGATCTCTGGCGCGCTCGGCTGTACGCCCGCGGCTGTGATGCAGTCCGTGTTCGAGGCTCGGCGCAATCTTCAGCAGCTCGAGCGAGGACGGGGGCTCGAGTGTCTGGCCGTTCAGCATTCGATCTCTGACGGGGACCGCCGCCGCCTGCGGGGCCGCGAGCTGCGCGCGCACCTGGATGACTGTGGCGACTGTGCCGCGTTTGAGGCATCGATCGCCGAGCGCCGGCGTGAGCTCTGCCTGCTGTTCCCGGTGGCGGTGGCGGCTAAGGGCGCGCTGCTGGTCGGCGGCGGCTGGTTGGGTAGCGGCGGGGTGCGGGTGATCATCTCGAGCGTGCACGGCGCGGGGGCTGCCTCGGGCGTGCAGGTGGCGGCGGTGGCCGCGGTGCTGGCGGGGGCGGGTGGGATCACAGTCGGGCAGATCGTCGCGCACCGGCCGGCATCCCGGCCGGGCGCCCGGATCGTCGCGGTGCGTGCGGGTTCCGGGCCCGAGCTTGCGGGTGAGGCGATCCCGGGGGCTGTCGCCGAGCGGTCGCGGCCGGTGAGCGCGGTGGCCGCGGGCGCTCGGTCAACGCCGCTTCCGGTTGGGAGTGTCCGGGCCAGCTCCGGGAGAGGCCCGGGCTTTCGCTCGATCGCTACCGCCGGCGCCTGGCCGCTGATCGTACCGGTCCATGCCCGCCAGCACGACTCACCGGCGATGCTCCCGCCCGCGACCCCGACGAGTTCACCCTCACCGCCGACGATCGCGCCGCGCGAGCAGCCCACCCCGCCGCTCACCCCGGGCGGGGCCGGGGCGCAGATCACCCCGGGTGCGATCGCCGCGCGCTACGGCCAGGCCGGGGCGGTAGTCACCCCGGGTGCGATCACCGCGCGCTACGGCCAGGCCGGGGTGCAGATCACCCCCGGCTGCGTCCGCGAGCAGTTCGGAAGCTTTGTGCTCCAGTGGGGGCCAGCGTGCCCACCCGCTGCGGCACCATCCGGCGGCTGAGTCCGGCGCGTGGCCCCGTGCCGGCGCCAGTCCGATCTGCGCGGCGTGGAGACCGCGTCAGGCTGCTGCAGCTGGCTCACCGAGAAGACCGCTCCGAGGACCGCGCCGGCGCGCGTCGAGCATCAGCTGGGTGCAGCGAAACAGGGCAAGTGTCTCAGGTGAGCTCGTGGGCAAGTCTCCCGCTGGATCGGCTGATTGTCAGGGCGGTGGCGAGCGCGAGGGCGGCGGCGATCGACAGCAGGGTCGGGTAGCCGGCCAGGTGGGCGGCGAGCGCGAACAGGGAGGGCGCGGCGAAGCCGAGGTAGGTGAGTGCGTAGTAGGCAGCGGTCAGGCCGGCGAGCTCGTTCTGGTCGGCGAGCCGTCCGACTTCAACGAGACCCGCGACCAGGCACAGGCCGTAGGCGCTGCCCAAAAGAATCGCGCACGGCACGAGCATCCAGATCGCGCCTGTCTCGGCGGTGATCGCGGCGAGCACCAGCGCCGCGGCGGCCATGAGCAGGCCGGCGATGCCCGCGCGGTTACGCCGGCCGTGGGCGTCCAGGCGACGCGCGAGTGGCTGGATCAGCACGCCCGCGAAGGCGGTCAGTGAGGTGACGAGGGCCGCGAGGGCGATGCCGTCAGTGGCGCTGCCGGCGTTGACGACGCTTGGCAGTAGCGCGAACGCGATTGCCGGCGCCGCGAACACCCACGGGGCCATCGGCGCCACCACCCGGCGAAAGCGCGCGCTACGTGCGCCGGGCACCGCGAGGCGTACTCGTCGCCGTGTCCCGCCGACGGTCTCCGGGGCATCGCGAAGCGCCACGAGCACAACGATCATCAAGGCGATGTGCGGCAGGTAGGGCGCCACTCGGGGCAACGGGGCCCACTGCGCGAGCAGCCCGGAGACCAGCGGCCCCAGCGCGAAGCCGGCGGTCATCGCCACCGCGGCGCGGCGCGCCGTCACCTGACCACTGTCACCGGCGCGGGCCGAGAGCTCGCGCAGCCACGCGGTTCCGGCCCCGAACACGATGCCGCTGCTGACGCCGGCCAGCAGGCGCCCCAGGAACAGCACGGGCACGCTGTCTGCCCCCGCGAGCAGGACGAGGCTGGCCAGCAGTGACAGCGCCGCCGCGGGCACGACTACGTAGCGGCGGCCGCGAGCGTCAGACACTGGCCCGGCGAGCAGCAATCCCGGGATCAATCCCAGCGCGTAGAAGCCGAACATCGCCTCCAGCGTCCCCGTGCCCAGATCAAGCGTGGTTCGGTAGACCAACAGCAGCGGCGCGAATTGGTTGGCGCCCCAGCCCGTCCCCAACAGCACCGCCGCGACCGGCAGCCACACGGCGCGCGTCGATGACCGCGGCAGCGCGGGCGCTGGAGGAGCCTGCGCGGCGGTCATCGCGCTTTCACCGCTGGGTTCAGTGATCGCACTGCTCGGGCAGGCTAGCACACAGCGGTTCAATGATCGAAGTCATTGCTATGCTTGGCGTGATGCTCGGGAACGACTACCGACGCCAGGACTGCTCGATCGCCCGTACGCTCGAGGTGATCGGACAACGGTGGACGCTGCTGATCATCCGCGACGCGTTCTACGGCGTCCAGCGCTTCAATGACTTCCAGGCTCACCTAGATATCCCCAAGGCCGTACTCTCGGACCGGCTCAGCGGGCTGGTCAAGAACGGCATCCTCGAGCGTCGCGCCGACTCCAGACACCGCGGCCGGCACCTGTACGAGCTGACGATTTCCGGTCGTGACCTATGGCCCGTCCTGAGCGCGCTCCTGACCTGGGGCGAGCACCACCGCCATACCAACAGCCGCATCTTCAAGCACGCCGCCTGCGGCACCGGACTCAACGGCACTGGCCACTGCGCCGCGTGCGACGTCACGCCCGAGCCGCAAGACATCCTCACCGAGCCGGGCCGGGGCCGCGGCAAACGTCGCGAGGACCCGGTCGCCGTCGCCCTACGAGCACCACACCGACTGCTTGAGCCGATCGAGACCTCGTTCTCAGGATTGTGACCGGCTGTCCTTGCCTGCGCGAGCGCGAGCTCCAAGAGGCGCTGCTGCGCGGAGTTCCGCCGTTCGGGCCGGGCGCACCCGCCGCGCCAGCGACTCGCACAGGCCTATCGCGCGGAGCGGGCCGACTGAGCTGAGCCGCGCAGCGGTCCGGCCCCGGCCTGCCGTCTCGTCGCGGTAAATCCCAGCGCTAGTCTTACGACGCGAGAGGTGCGCCCCGATCGGAAGTGGAGGTAGCGAAAGATGCAACTGGGAATGGTCGGTCTGGGCCGGATGGGAGCGAACCTCGTGCGGCGGGTGATGCCGGCGGGGCACGAATGCGTCGTCTATGACGTCAGCGCCGATCCCGTCAAGGCGCTCGAGGGCGAGGGCGCGACGGGCGCCGGCTCGCTGGACGAGCTCGTCGCCGCGCTGGCGAAGCCGCGCGCGGTGTGGGTGATGGTCCCGGCCGGAGAGATCACCGAGCGGACCGTCGGCGCGCTCGGTGAGCTGATGGAGCCCGGCGACACGATCATCGACGGCGGCAACTCGTACTACCGCGAGGATATCGCCCGCGCCGCGACCCTCTCGCCCAAGGGCATCCACTACGTCGACGTGGGCACAAGCGGGGGCGTGTGGGGCCTGGAGCGCGGCTACTCGCTGATGATCGGTGGCGAGACCGAAGTGGTGGCGCGGCTCGGGCCGCTGTTCGCGTCGATCGCGCCGGGCGTCGAGACGGCGCCGCGGACGCCGGGTCGAACCGGCGAGCCGTCCACGGCGGAGCACGGCTACCTGCACTGCGGGCCAAATGGCGCCGGGCACTTCGTGAAGATGGTCCATAACGGGATCGAGTACGGGGCGATGGCCGCGTACGCCGAAGGGCTCGACATCCTCAAGCACGCCAACGCGGGCAACGTGAGCCGCGAATCAGACGCGGAGACCGCGCCGCTCGGGCATCCGGAGGACTATCCGTACGACCTCAATCTGACTGAGGTGAGCGAGGTGTGGCGACGCGGCAGCGTGATCGCCTCGTGGCTCCTGGACCTGACCGCCGCGGCGCTGCTTCAATCCCCTGATCTGGAGGATTTCTCCGGCCGGGTGTCGGACTCCGGAGAAGGTCGCTGGACGGCGATCGCCGCGATCGAGGAAGGCGTCCCGGCACCCGTGCTGCTGAGCGCGCTGTTCTCTCGCTTCGCCTCCCGCGGCCTTGACCACTTCGCCAACCAGACGCTCTCGGCGATGCGCAGCCAGTTCGGCGGTCACGCCGAGAAGCCCGGGGGGTAAGCGACGCGCGGCGCTAGGCGCCGAGCGCGACCGCGGCTTCGGGCGTCACCACGCGGAAGCTGAAGCTCTCCTCCAGGTACAGGTGGACGGCTTGCGCGTCGTGGCCCACGTAGCCGACGGCGATGTCCTGGCCGGCGTCGAACAGGAAGTCGCCGCCGCGCAGGCTCAGCAGCACCGCTCCGCGCACGCCGGGTGCCCAGACAATCGGACCGCCGAGGATCTTGCGCAGGTGGTCGAACAGGGGATAGCCGCCGTGCTCGGCGGTCTCGATCACGGTGGTGTACTCGTCGGGGCTGAGCGCCAAGCCGTAGGGACCGGACACGCCGCTGCGAAGCAGCAGCTCGACCCCCTTGGCGACCCGGCGCGGGTAGGTTTCGACGCTCTTGCCGCGCGGGATCTGCGAATGCGGGGACGCCTCGATGATCCCGTCGATACCGGCCTCCGGCCAGCCGTGAAACACGGCGACGTTCTCGGCCAGGGCGAGCTGCTTGGCCGCCTCATCCAGGTCGTCGAGGTCGACGTCCTGCGCGCCGCGGTCGTTGTCGCGCAGCTCCTCTCGCGAGACGCTGAACGCCGCGCGCAGCTCGACGAGCGCCAGCACCCGCCGAGCTCGTGCCACGACGCCTTCCGCCGGCGCCTGGGTGATCGGTGCGGCCCGGCCGAGGTTGGTGGCGGAGTGCTCCCAACCCTCGGGGCCGGAGAAGTCAACCAGCTTGCGCGCCGCCAGTGATGCCGTCAGATGCTCCTTGGCCTCTTGGTCGACGAGATCCCACCCCGACGGCGTGATCGGCGCCAGCGAGCGCAGAAGATGATTCACAGGCCCCACCCCCTCAGGCTGCCGATGCCCAGCGACCCTGCCGGGTCCGGCGTAGACGAGCCGGAATCGGCCGTCGCGCGATCATCGCCGGCCTGCGCCTCGGACGCCTCGCCGTGCTCGACGATGTCGCCCTCCCGGAACAGGACGCCTTGGGCGATCTCCCGCCACATCGGGGTCCTGCGCAGCAGAAACTCGAGGTCCATGCTGAAGTGCTTGAACTCCTCGCCTTGCGCGTCGGCCATGATCGCTCGAGCGTCGGCGTCGGGCTCGACGGCCAGGCGCTGCTCGTACCAGCCGATCGCCTCCGCCTCCTCGGTCAACGAGGCGCACAGGCGGGCGAAAGTACGGGTCTTCGCCGGCAGCTCACCGGCCGGCTCGTGGTACTGGTCAAAGCCCATCGGACCTCCTTCGCTTCACCTCGATGACGACTGCTCGGCTCCATCATCGCCGATCCACTCGCGGGGCACCCGACCGACTACCCTCGCTGGGCCGGAGGGCGGCCTCGCCCGCAGGACGTGGCCAGCGTGCCTCGTCACCCAAACCCGGGCGCGCAGCGCGCCCTCCTGACCAGAAATTGGCCCCAGCCATGAGCTACACCACCCATGCCGCCGCGGTGCGATCCGTGATCAGCCGGTCGCGCCGAGCGGAGCCTGCGGCGTTCACGCGGCCGCGCGCGGACTCGGTGCGACGGTGACCACCGCGCAGACCCCGCCTCCGCGCGCCGACCCAGCGCGCCAGCACGAGCACCCGACGGATAGCGACGCGACGCAGGGCAACCGGCTGCGCAACAGCCTGATCACGATCCTGGTTCTGGTGACGATCGTGGTCGTGCTGCTGTTCGCGCTCCCCGGCCTGCACCAGGTCAGTGACAAGCTGCGCCACGCCTCCGTGTGGTGGCTGGTCGCCGCCGTCGCCCTGGAGCTGCTCTCCTGCCTGGGCTACGTGGCCTTCTTCGGACAGGTGTTCTACCGCGGCCCGCGGCGCCTGACGGCACGGATCGCCTGGGCCGAGCTGGCGGCGAACGCCGTCCTACCCGCCGGTGGCGCCGGGGGCCTGGGGCTCGGCGGCTGGATGCTCCACGCCAAGGGCATGCCCACGCGACAGGTCGCCGAGCGCTCCGTGGTCGTGTTCCTGGGGACCAGCGCGGTCAACGTGGTGGCGCTGATCATCGTCGGCGTCGGCATGTTCGCCGGGGCGTTCGAGGGCCCACGCGGCCCGCTGCTGACGCTCCTGCCGGCGGCGGTCGGCGTCGCCGCGATCGCGATCGTACTGGCGCTCCCGCCGCTGGCGGGAGGCTTGACGGGGCCTCGCTTTGAGCGCCGGCCCCGCCTGCGGAGCACCGTCTGCGCGCTGGCCGTCGGCGTGCGCGAGACGCTCGTCGAGCTGCGCCGTCGCGACCTGCGCGTGCTCGGCGCGGTGGGCTACTGGGTGTTCGACACGCTGGTGCTGTGGGCCTGCTTTCGCGCGCTGGGCGCCAGCCCCGGAGTGCCGGTGGTGATGATGGCCTACCTGATCGGCCAGCTCGGCGGAGAGCTGCCGATCCCCGGTGGTCTGGGCGCGATCGACGCCGGACTGGTCGGCGCGCTGGCCCTGTACGGAGTGGAGCTGGCGCCCGCGACGGCGGCGGTGCTGGCCTACCGGGCGATCTCGCTCTGGCTGCCGGCGCTGATCGGCAGCGTCGACTTCGTGCTCGTGCGCCGCCGGCTCGACGAGCCGGTGGAGCTACGCCCAGCTCGAGAGGAGTGAGCTGGGCTCGGTGGCTCTGGAGGACACCGACGAAGGGCGTCTCGTTGACGCTCGGGGGCAACGCTGAGGTGCTTTACGGGTGACATGCTCTGAGCGTGTGGGCGATGCAGATCGAGCGGCCGGGTGTCCTGCGTCCGGCGGAGCTTCCCGAGCCGCGAGCGGGGCCTGACCAGGTCCTTGTCCAAGTCCACGCCTGCGGGGTGTGCCGCACCGATCTGCACCTGCTCGACGGGGAGCTCGAGATCCCGCAAGCTCCCGTCGTCCCAGGCCATCAGATCGTCGGGACGGTGCTCGAGCGCGGCCAGCCAACCGCGGACCGCGAGCCGATCCAGATCGGTACGCGGGTGGGTATTCCGTGGTTGGGATGGACATGCGGTCGCTGCCCCTACTGCCTCGGTGGCCGGGAGAACCTGTGCGACTTCGCACGCTTCACCGGACGAGACATCGACGGTGGCTTCGCCGAGCTGGTTCTCGCCGACGAGCGCTTCTGCTTCGCCCTTCCCGAGGGTTACTCCGACCTCCAGGTCGCTCCGCTGCTGTGCGCCGGGCTGATCGGCTACCGCGCGCTGACGATGACGGGCGACGCTGCGCGAATCGGGCTCTATGGCTTTGGGGCCTCCGCGCACATCATCGCCCAGGTGGCCCGTTTTCAGGCTCGTCGCGTGTTTGCCTTCACCCGGCCTGGCGACGAGACCACGCAGGCATTCGCGCGGGAGCTGGGAGCGGAGTGGGCGGGCAGTTCACTGCAACCACCACCCGAGGAGCTCGACGCTGCGATCATCTTCGCTGCCGCCGGTGAGCTCATCCCGGCCGCGCTCGGCGTGGTGGCCAAGGGCGGGACGGTCGTGTGCGCCGGCATTCACATGTCCGATATACCGAGCTTTCCGTACGACCTGCTGTGGGGCGAGCGCACCGTCCGCTCGGTCGCCAACCTCGCGCGCGACGACGCCCGCGAGCTGCTGTCACTCGCCCCCCGCATCCCGGTGCGGACCGAGGTCCATCCGTATGCGCTCTCGGATCTCGGACGTGCGCTGGCAGACCTGAGGGCGGGGCGTTTTCGGGGCGCCGCCGTAGTCGAGATCGGCGCCGACGCGGCTGGCCACGGGACGAAGCGACGCTCTAGCGGGGTCGAGAGCCGGCAGCCACGCCGATCGTGAGGTAGCGGATGGCAAACGCCTCGAGCCCTCGAAGGCGCAGTCAGCCCGCCCCTCGCCGCCGGGCCGGGCTTCGTCCCGAGGGTTGGCTTGGGGCCTCGAGGGGGACGCGCGCCGGGTTGGGGCGGGTCACGGCCTCGCCGCTGGTGACGGTGATCGGCTCGCCGTGATGGACGATCTTCAGCGGCTCCCCTTGGCGCAGCGAGTAGCTGGTGCGGTGATGGTTGACCTCGACCCTTAGCCGCCGTTCGCGAAAGCACAGCCCGAAGGCGAGGCGGGTCAGCCGCGCCGGGAGGCGGGGGCTGAAGCTGAGCTTGCCGTCGTGGTCGCGCATCCCGCCGAACCCCGCCACGGCGGCGATCCAGGCTCCGGCCAGCGACGCGATGTGCAGGCCGTCGCGAGTGTTGTGCTCCAGGTCGCCGAGGTCCATCAGGGCGGCCTCGGCAAAGTACTCGTAGGCCAGCTCGAGGTGCCCCACCTCGGCGGCCATCACCGCCTGGGTGCAAGCCGAGAGCGAGGAATCGCGAACCGTCAGCGCCTCGTAATAGGCGAAGTTCGCCGCCTTCTGGGTCGCGGTGAACGCGTCGCCGCGGAGGTACAGGGCGAGCACGAGGTCGGCCTGCTTGACGACCTGCTTGCGGTACAGGTCGAAATAGGGGTAGTGCAGCAGCAGCGGATACTGGTCCGGCGCCGTGGCGTCGAAATTCCACCGTTGGTGCTCGGTGAAGCCCTCGGCCTGCGGGTGCACGCCGAGCTGGACGTCGAACGGGATCAGCATCGCCTGCGCCGCGTCACGCCAGGCGGCCGCCTCTTCCTCGTCGACGCCGAGCTCGGCGGCACGGTCGGCGTGACGCTCGACGGCCTGGGCGGCCAAGCGCAGGTTTCGCTGCGCCATCAGGTTGGTGTAGATGTTGTTGTCGGCAATCGCGCTGTACTCGTCGGGGCCGGTCACCCCGTCGATGCGAAATCTCCCCGCGGTATCGTGATGGCCGAGCGAGCGCCACATCCGCGCCGTTTCGACGAGCAGCTCAACGCCGGTGTTGCGCTCGAACTCGGGATCGTCGGCCGCCGCCTGGTAGCGGCCGACGGCGTCGGCGACGTCCGCGCCGATGTGAAACGCCGCCGTTCCTGCGGGCCAGTACGCCGAGCACTCCTCCCCGGCGATCGTCCGCCAGGGAAACGCCGCGCCCTGCAGCCCGAGCAGCGTGGCCCGCTCGCGCGCTAGCTGTAGCGTCGTCTGGCGCCAGCGCAGCGCATCGCTGGCCGCGTGCGGGGCGATGTAGGTCAGCACCGGCAGGACGAACGTCTCCGTATCCCAGAACGTGTGCCCGTCGTAGCCCGGGCCGGTCAGCCCCTTGGCGGCGATCGCGCGCTGCTCGGACCGGGCGCCCGCCTGGAGGGTGTGAAACAGCGCGAAGCGCACCGCCTGCTGAAGCTCAGTGTCACCCTCGAGCTCGACGTCGGCGCGCTCCCAGAAATCGTCGAGGTAACTCTGCTGGCCGGCGAGCAGGCCGTCCCAGCCGGTGTGGTGCGCCTCGGCCAGCGCCGCGGAAACCTGGTCGCGCAGCGCCGCCATGGAGCGCTGGCTAGACCAGCCATAGGCCAGCAGCTTGACCACTCGCAGCCGCTCCCCCGGCGCTACGTCGGCGGCGATCGTCACGCGCGCGAGATCCTCGAAGCTCTCGGCCGAGGTCTCGGTCCCCGCCGGCCCCTCGATCCGGTGGTCCATCCCCGCGGCCATCCGCAGTGCGCTCTGCCGGGTCACATGGACCAGCACCGCACGGCCGCCGTGGTCCGAGAAGAACTCGGAGCGCAACGCGTTGCGTAGCTCCGCCGAGACGCGAGGATCGCCCGATGTGGTCGGCATCGGCTCGTTGGTCACCAGCTCCGACTGCACCACCAGCCGCGCCGTTTCCTCCAGCGGCTCGACCTCGTAGAGCACGGCCGCCACCGCTCGCTGCACGAACGACACCAGGCGCACGGAAGACACCCGCACCCGTTTGCCTACCGGAGAGCGCCACTGCGCGCGACGGTGCAGCACGCCGGCGCGAAAGTCCAGCACCCGCTCGTGGCTCTCCAGCGCCCCGAAGCGCACGTCAAACGGCTCGTCGTCGACCAGCAGGCGAATGATCTTGCCGTTGGTGACGTTGACCACCGTCTGCCCCGCCTCGGGATAGCCGTAGCCCGCCTCGGCGTAGGGCAATCGGCGCTCCTCGTAGAAGCCGTTCAGGTACGTGCCCGGCAGTCCGGGCGGCTCGCCCTCATCGAGGTTGCCACGCAGCCCGATGTGGCCGTTGGCGAGCGCGAACACCGACCCGGCCTGGTCGAGCGCATCGAGATCGAGCTCGGTCTCCCGCAGCGACCACGGCTCCACCGAAAACGCGGGATGATCAATCACGAGCGCGCGAGCAACTCGGCTAGATCGGCTACCACGATGCCAGCGCCGTGCGCGCGCAACGCGGCAGCCTGACCGGCGCGGTCCACGCCGACGACGCAGCCGAACGCACCCGCTTTACCCGCCGCGACGCCCGCCAGCGCGTCCTCGAACACCGCCGCCTCAGAGGGCTCGACGCCCAGCGCCCGCGCGCCGGCCAGGAACGTGTCAGGAGCGGGCTTACCCCGCAGGTGGTCTCGCTCGGCGACGACACCGTCGATGCGGTGCTGGAACAGATCCGCGATGCCGGCGGCGAGGAGCACGTCCGCGCAGTTGGTGCTCGAGGAGACCACCGCGCGGCCGAATCCAGCCTCCCGGGCCGCGTGGACGTAACGCACCGAGCCCTCGTAGGGCTGGACACCGTCCTGCTGGATCATCCGCAGCACGATCTCGTTCTTGCGGTTGCCCAGGCCGTCGACCGTCTCGGCGTCCGGCGAATCGGTGGGCTCGCCACGGGGCAACTCGATCCCCCGCGAGGTCAGAAACGAGAGCACGCCTTCGTAGCGCGGCTTTCCGTCGACGTACTCGTCGTACTCCCCGACGGCGTCGAAGGCGACGAACGGCTCGCCGGTCCGCTTCGCCCGCTGGCGCAGATACCCGTCGAACATCTCCTTCCAGGCGGCCGCGTGCACCTTGGCGGTCTGCGTCAGCACCCCGTCGAGATCGAACAGGCACGCCCTCACGCCATCCGGCAATCCGAGCATCAACACAGCCTACGCGTCAGCGACGGGAACGACACGCTTACTCCCTCGGCTTCGCCACGCCGCCGGCGTACTGCTCGACCGCACATTCGAGCAGCAGCGCGTGCACGAACGCCTGGGGGAGGTTGCCGCGCAGCTGTCGCTGGGAGACGTCGAACTCCTCCGAGCACAACCCGGGCGGCCCGCAGCCGGCGCGGTTTCGCTCGAACCAGCGCGCGGCGGTGACACGATCTCCCTGTTGCTCGTAGGAGAGCGCGAGCAGGAACCCGCACAGCAGGAACGCGCCCTCAGACGCTCCCAGCGGACGTTCATCGGGACGGTAGCGGTAGCAGTAACCGTCCTGGGTGAGCTCCGAGCCGACGGCGTGCAGCGTGGCGATCGAGCGCGGGTCCGAGGGCGGGATCGCCCCTCGGATTGCGGGCAGCAGGAGGGCCGCATCGATCCGCGGATCCCCGGGTGAGCGCTGCCAGCGTCCCGACGGATGCAGCGCGTGGGCGGCGGTGTCGGCGACGATCTTGTCGGCTAGCGAGACCCAGCGGGCGGCCTGCTCGCCGGCGGGAGGGCATTGAGCGATCTGGCGCAGCCCGGCAGCGCAGATCAACCGGCTGTGAGTCCACGCGTCGGGTTCGATCTCCCAGATCCCAGCGTCGGTGTCGGCCTCCGGCCAGCGTTGCTCGATCGCGTCGATCGCCGCTTCGGCGGCCCGCCAGCCCTCCGCGTCGAGGTGATCGTGAGAGCTGGCGGCGGCGAACAGAAGCAGCGCTTCACCGAACGCGTCGAGCTGGAACTGCTGGTTGACCCAGTTGCCGACGATATCCGACCCCCCCGGGTAGCCAGGCAGGTCGAGCTGACGTTGCTCGGGCACGGCGCCGCCATCGGTGGTGTACGCCGGCTTCAGCTGTGGCCCGTCCGCCAGCAGGCGCTCGGCGACGAAGCGCACCGCGTCGTCCATCAGCGGATGGGGGCCGGCCTTGGCGACCGCCTGGCCCGTGTAGCACTGATCGCGGATCCACACGTAGCGGTAGTCGTAGTTGCGCCCCTGGCGGGCGCGCTCGGGCAGCGAGGTGGTCGCCGCGGCGACCATCCCCCCACCCCGGCTCGTGAGTCCCGAGAGAACCGCGTACGAGTGCCTGGCGTCGCGCCGGGCAACGGTCCGCTCGAGCGAGGGCACGCGCTGGCGCCACTGCTCCTGCACGCCCTGCCACGCCCGGTCGGGCTCGGGTGGTGGATCGTCTGACGGCGGCGTGCTCAGGACCAGTACGAAGTCGTGATGGCTCCCCGCGGCGAGCTCCAAGCTGAGCGCGAGCGCCTTACCGGCGTGACCGTCGGGAACCGGGGCGGCATTCTGGCCTCCGGTCCAGCACATACGGATGTCGCCGAGCTCGGCGGTCCAAGCGCCGTCATCGCGCTTGGCCAGGTGACGCAGCGACTGCGAGCCGAACTCGCCGCGGGGCCCCAGCACGACCTCGACGCGCGCCGTGCCCTCGCAGGCGATCACCCGGCGCAGAATCACCGCTCGATCGGAGCGCGTGGGCAGCGCGAGCGCCTCGCGGCATTCGATCGTCGCCTCGCTGGTCACCCACCGGCTGTGCCAGATCAGGCTGTCAAGCTCGTAGTAGCCGCCCCACACGAAGCGATCCCGCGGAGTGATCGAGTAGCCGCCGGCGCCGCCGATCAGGGACGAGAACACGGCGCCGGAGTCCCAGCGGGGGAAGCACATCCAGACGAAGTCACCGTACGGGCCGACGAGGATCCCGCGCTCGCCGTCGGCCAGCAGCGCGTACTCGCGCAGCGCGTGGGGCGGCTCGGTGCCCACGGCGCCAGCGCCAGCCGCCGCGGGAGTCATCGCGTCTGGCTCACCAACGCCGGGGCCGCCGCCGGACTCAGCGCCTCTCGCTCAGCACGGCCCAGGGCTGGGGTCATCGCGTCAGCTTCGCCGCCGCCGCGCCCGCCGTCGCCGCGACCCCCGCGAGGGCTCCGAGGACGACCGAGCGGTGGGTAGCGGCCCACAGCTGCGGGCTGCGGGTCTTGGCCTGAGAGTCGAACATCCCGTGGGTGGCGGCGAGCGCCGGCATCGGCTCGTACAGGTTGTCAGGACGTCCGGGTGTGACCGGCATGCCGTCGATCTGCTGGCCCTTGAAGGCGGTCCTCGCCAGGTACCAGTCGGCGAAGCTGGGGGAGAGCCGATTGCCGAGAATCGCCTGCACGGCGCTGTAGCCGACCCACAGCTCCCGGCGCTTGTGGTGGGCCGCCCAGTAGACCGCCTCGGCGGGGATCTCCGGCTGGTAGATCGGCGGGACCGGCATCGGGTGGTCGGGCAGCTTCGAGCGGCACCAGTTGAACTGTGTCGTGTTCACCCCCGGCAGCTGGACCATCGTGATCTGCACCCGGCTCTTGTCGTGCAGCAGCTCGGTGCGGATCGAGTCGGTGAACCCGCGAATCCCGAACTTCGCGCCGCAGTACGCGGCCTGCAACGGGATCGCCCGATACGCGAGCGCCGAGCCGACCTGGACGACCTTTCCCCGGTCGCGCGGGACCATCCGCTTCAGCGCGGCCATTGTCCCGTAGACGGCGCCGAGATAGGTCACCTCGGTCGCCCGCTTGAACTCCTCGGGCTCGGTGTCGACGAACTTCGCAAACACGGTGGCCATCGCGTCGTTGACCCAGATGTCGATCGGGCCGAACTCCTGCTCGACGCGCGCCGCCGCCGCCTCGACCTGCCGGTGATCGGATACGTCAGTGGGGACCGCCAGCGCCCGGCCGCCGAACGACTCGACCTCACGTCTGGCGCCGTCCAGTCCTTCCTCGCCACGAGCGAGCAGGCCGATGTGCGCACCCCGCTGGCCGAAGGCGTGCGCGATCGCGCGCCCCACACCTCCCGAGGCGCCCGTGACGACGACGATCTCCGGTGTTTTCTCAGGGCTCACGGTCATCCTTTCGCTTGCCGACGGTCGGCGGGAGAGCGCCAACCGTGCTGGTCCGAGCAGCGGGCAGCATGAGATCATCGCCTCCCGGCGGGGGAGGCCCGCGGCGCGTCGATTCGCCCGCTGCCCAGGCGCTGGGCCAGACGCGAGGCCAGCGCCATGATCGTCAGCGCCGGATTGGCGGATCCCTGCGTGGGGCACACGCTGCCGTCGGCCACGAACAGGTTCGGCAGGGCCCACACGCGATGGTCGCAGTTGACGACGCTGTGCTCGGGGTCGCTGCCCATCCGGGCGCCGCCGACGAGGTGGGCGTAGCGACGGATCGTGAGGATGTCCTGCGCTCCCGCGGCCTGCAGGATCTCCTTGATCACTCCGGTCGAGTAGGCCATGTTGGCCTTGTCGTTGTCGGTCAGGCTGAAGTCAAAGCGCGCGATCGGCATCCCGTAGGGATCAGTCTCCGGCGCGAGCATGACGCGGTTCTCAGGATGGGGCAGCAGCTCGTTGAGGACCCCGATCGTGGTCCAGTGTTTGTAGTCACGCATGTACTCGCGCATCGCGCGGCCCCAGTGGCCGTCGGCCAGCACGTGCTCAGCCCAGCCGATCGGCTGTGGGGCGACGGTCTGGATCGAGAACCCGCGCGCGAACCCGCGCGCCTCGTCGGTCTCGTAGAACTGCTCGGAGGAGACCTCCGGCGGCGGCCCCTTGTACATTCGCAGCTCCTGCGCGAAGCGCCCGGCGGTCTGGGAGGCGCCCTGGACCATCACGTAGCGCCCGACCTGGTCGTGATCGTTGCCCAGTCCGTTCGGGAAGCGCTTGGACGCCGAGTGCAGCAGCAGCCGTGGCGTCTCGATCGAGTAGCCCGCGACCGCCACCGCGCGCGCGCGCTGGTGGCGCTCCACGCCATCGCTCTCGCGGATGTAGGTGACGCCAGTCGCGCGGGCGCCGGCCTCGTCGGTCTCCACCCGCACCGCCATTGCGCCGGCGCGGATCTCGACGCCGTGGGCGATCGCGTCGGGCAGGTGCGTGACGTAAGGGCTGGCCTTCGCGTTCACCTTGCAGCCCTGCAGGCAAAAGCCGCGGTAGATGCATTGGGGGCGGTTGCCGAACGTGCCGTTGACGATCCCGACCGGGCCGACCCGCATCTCGATGCCCCGTTTGATCGCCCCACGCCACAGCACCGATGCCGCCTCGCCGATCGGGTGGGGCGAGAACGGGTAGCGGTGGGGGTCGCCCCAGGGCCAGTCCTGACCGGCCACCGGCAGCTCGCGCTCGACCTCCTCGTAATGGGACTTCAGCTCGGAGTAGGAGATCGGCCAGTCGGCGCCGACGCCATCCCGGGTGAAGGTCTGAAAATCGGACGGGTGAAACCGCGGGCAATAGCCCGCGAAGTGGACCATCGAGCCGCCGACGCCGCGCCCGGAGTTGTTCTTTCCCAGCTCGATCGGGTCCTCGCCACCGATCACGCGCTCCTGGGTCCAGTAGAGAGGGTGCGATCCCGCCTCGTCGGAGACCCAGTCTTCGTCGGGGTGCCAGAACGGCCCCGCTTCGATGATCACGATTCGCCATCCGCGGCGGGCGAGCCGCTGGGCCAGCACCGAGCCCCCCGCGCCCGCCCCGACGATTACCAGATCCACCTCGTCGGTCTCGCCGTAGCGAGCCATCGTGTCCTGGCCGGGCATGTCGCGGCGGTGCGCGTCGAGCAGGAAGCGGGACTCGTTGGCGCGCGGGCCGACCGAGCCCTTCAGCAGTCCTTCGAGCCGGCCCGTCATGGTCCGAGCTCGTCAGCGACCCGGACGGGGTCCTCGGCGCTCGCGCCGGGACGTTCGTGAGGCTCGAGAATGCTGGTCGGACCGAGGCGCATGTAACCCTGGGGGTAGGCGGGACCGCCGTAGCCGATCTCGTTCCACGCCCACGGATGCGAGTAGAACGCCGCCAGGATGGCGCGCATGCACACCGACCACGCGCGGGAGACATCGAGCTCATCCCACGTGCCGCCGGCGAGCGACCCGTCCGCCAGTCCCGCGACGATCGCCTCTCGAGCTTGGGCATCTGCGGCGCCGAAGGCACTGGCGCCGTAGCGATTCTGAGCCGTCTCGTCCAACCCGCGCAGCACGCGGCGCCAGGTGTCCGGGTCGCCGGGCATGTTCGCGTAGCGATACCCGTCGAGCTTCCCGGACGCGAGCTTCTCGTCGACCATCTCCGCCACCGGAACGCGCGGCTCGGCGTCCTGGGCCGTGGTCACGTCGCAGAACGCGCGCAGCGTCGGCTCTTCCCGCGCGGTGAAGAAACGCAATGGACCGGGCGCTCGCAGGCGCCCGGTCACGACCTCCCGGGTCGCGTGATCCCAATTCTCGGCGTTGGCCATCACGTCGTAGTCGGGATAGCGGCCGATCATCTGGGGGGTCAGGCCACGGCGCTGGCGCGGCAGCCAGGAAGGGTGCCGCGGCTGCTTGTCCGGGCGCAGATTGGGCAGGTGATCGGGCCGGCGCAGATCGCGCAGGACGGGATCCGCCCCCGGGCCGGTCCCGGGATCGGCCCCGTGCCGGCCTGGCCTGTCGCGGTCGCCCGGTGGCCGGCCTCGCTGCTCGGGATCGGCCACCGCTAGTCCTCCCGGCGCAGCACGGCGGCCAGCAGCCCCATCACGCCGACGATCGTCATCAACCCCGGCGCCATGATCGGCGGCCCCATCGCCAGGTTGTAGCTCGGTTGCCGGAAGCCGCCCGGGCGCCGGGCGACTCCGCGCGCGTGGTAGTACTCGCCGAGCAGGCCGTTGAGGGTGTAGATAGTCGCGGTGATCGGCAGGTAGGTCTTGGCCCATTTGCGGCTGAACACCCCCCCGATCCCGGCGACCATCACCGGCGGAGTGACGATGATCGGGCTCCACATCATCTTGTTGCCAAAGCTCGCGCGGTAGTGCTCGAGGTAGATCTCCGCGGTGGTGATCGCCGCCGCGAACGCGGTCATCCCCGACAGGGTGCGCTCGAAGCGTCCGTGTTCGACGTTGGCCAGCCAGCGGTCGATGCGGTGCTCGGAGGCGCGCCTGGACGCGCTCGTAGTCCCAGATCCGGTGAGTCCCACGTCAGCGCCCGGGGAGGAACTCGCGGGCCTTCTCGCGGACCGACTCGATCGCGCCCGGAATGCCCGTCTCGGGATCCTTGATCACCGACGTGGCGAACCCCTTGGCCTGCTCGAAGGTGATGTGCGGCGGCAGCGGCGCCTCGTCGGGGTCGGTCAGCGCGCTGATGATCACCGGGCGGTCGGCGCTCAGCGCCTCACGCCAGGCGTCTTCGATCTCGGCCGATCGGGTGACCTTGATCCCCTTCAGGCCGATCAGCTCCGCCCACGCCGCGTAGTCGACGTAGGGGATCTCCTGGGAGGCCTTGAACTGCGGGTCGCCCTCCATCACCCGCTGCTCCCAGGTGACCTGGTTGAGATCCTCGTTCACGAGCACGAGCACGACCAAACGCGGGTCGGTCCAGGTCCGGTAGTACTTCGCCGCGGTCAGCATCTCGGCCATTCCGCCCATCTGCATCGCGCCGTCGCCGACCATCGCGATCGACACCCGCTCGGGGAACGCGAACTTGGCCGCGATCGCGTACGGAACCCCGGGAACCATCGTGGCCAGGTTGCCCGACAGCATCGCCTTCATCCCCCGCCGGATCTTGATCTGGCGGGCATACCAGTTGGCCGCCGAGCCCGAGTCGCTCGACAGGATCGCGTTCTCGGGGAGCTGGCGCGAGAGCGAGGAGAAGAAACCCTGGGGACGGATCCGCCCATCGCGGTCGGCGGGCTGCCCTCGGTTGTCCATCAGTCGCCACCAGTCGGCGACGTTGTGCTTGATCTCCTCCTGCCAGGCGCGGTCCTGCTTGCGGTGCAGGAGCGGCAGCAGCTCCTTCAGCGACTCCTGGCTGTCGCCCTCCAGCGCGAGGTTCATCGGATAACGGATGCTCAGCATCCGTCCCAGCAGGTCTATCTGCACCGCCTTGACCTGGCCCTCCGGCGGGAGGAACTCCGAATACGGAAAGCTCGAGCCGACCATCAGCAGCGTGTCGGCTCCCTGCATCATGTCCCAGCTGGGCTTGGTTCCCAGCAGGCCGATGCTGCCGGTGCAGTACGGCACGTCGTCAGGGACCGCGGCCTTGCCCAGCAGCGCCTTGGCGATGCCCGCGCCGAGCGTGTCGGCCACGGCGATCACCTCGTCGGTCGCGTGCAGCGCACCCTGCCCGACCAGCATCGCCACCTTCTCCCCGGCGTTGAGGATCTCGGCGGCCTGCTGAAGCTGTGACTGGTGGGGGATCCGGCGCCCGGGCCAGTAGCCGACGCCGGAGTGCACGGTGTGGGTCTTGTGCGGTTGGGCCTCGACGGCGTCCATGTCCTGCACGTCGGCGGGTACGATCACGCAGGTCACGGTGCGCTCCGTCTGGGCGATTCGCATCGCGCGGTCGATCAGGTGGCGGATCGTCGAGGGCTCGTTGGCCTGCTCGCAGAACGCCGACGCCACATCGCTGTAGAGCTGGAGCAGCTTGACCTCCTGCTGAAAGTCCCCGCCGATTGCGCGCACGAACGTCTGCCCGACGATCGCCACCACGGGCTGGTGATCTAGCTTGGCGTCATACAGACCGTTGAGCAGGTGAATTGCCCCCGGGCCGGAGGTTGCCAGGCACACTCCGGGGCCGCCGGTGAACTTCGCGTGTCCGCAGGCCATGAACGCGGCCATTTCCTCGTGGCGGGTCTGCACGAAGCGCAGCTGCTCCTGGTGGCGGCGCAGCGCACCGAGAATCCCGTTGATGCCGTCGCCGGGGAACCCGTAGATCGTATTCACCTCCCACTCGATCAGCCGCTCGCACAGATTGTCCGCCGCGGTCTTCTTGGCCATGGCATCCTCTCGTTGTCGGGTATCTCGCTCGTGGTGTACCCGTGGCGGCGCGATCGTATGCGTGGTCAGACACTCGCCTCCTCCGCGGCCCAGGGGCACGCACGCGCGGGCCGCCAAAGCCCGGTCAGACAGCGTAGGCCGCGGCGTCGTCGCGCTTGAGCTCAAGACCGAGGCCGGGGCGGTCCAGATCCGGCCACAGCGCCCCATCGCGTAGGTCCGGCAGGCCGTCGAACAACATCTCCTCGATCCGCACGTGGTCGTGGAAGTACTCGACGTGGCGCAGCTGCGCCAGCGCGGTCCCCGCGTGCGCATGAATCGCTGGTCCACAATGTAGCGACAGCGGCAGGCTGTGCGCCCGGCACATGCCATCTATGCGCAAGAGCTCGGTCACGCCACCGCAGCGAGTGATGTCGGCCTGGAGCACGTCGACCGCTTCCGCCTCCAGCATCCGCTTGAAATACACCGCGTCATATCCGTATTCGCCGGCAGCGATCGCGATTCCGGCCGGAACGCGGTCGCGCAGCAGTCGCAGGCCGCGAAGGTCATCGGAGCTCACCGGCTCCTCGAACCAGCTCACGCTCGCCTGCTGGGCGAAGGTCCCCGCGAGCGCAAGCGCCTGCTTGCGCGAGTAGGCGCCGTTCGCATCGACGAACAACTCGGTGTCGGGTCCGATCGCCTCTCTCGCCGCCCGCACGCGTTCGGGATCTCGGCCTGGCTCGGTCCCAACCTTCATCTTGACGCGGGGGATGCCCTGGCTGACCCAGCCCGCGAGCTGGCCCTGCAAGCGGTCGTTGGTGTAGCTCGTGAACCCCCCCGAGCCGTACACCGGCACGTGATCGCGCGCCATGCCGAGCAGCTGTGCCAGCGGCGTATCCAGCAGCCGCGCGTGCAGGTCCCACAGCGCCACGTCGACGGCGGAGATTGCCATTGAGGTGATCCCCGGCCGCCCGAGGTTGCGAGTCGCGCGCACCATCGCCGCCCACGAGGAGCGGGGAGCGCGCGCGTCGCGCTCCTGCACGACGGACGCGAGCTTGGTCTCGATCAGCATGGCGGTGGACGGATCGGCATACGTGTATCCCAGACCGCTGGCCCCGCCTCCGTGAGCGTGGACCACGACTATCGTCGTGGAGTCCCATTCGAGCGTGCCGTCGGCCTCCGGCGCGTCCGTGGGCACCGTGTACACGGCGACCTCGATCCGGTCGACCAAGATCCTCATGGTGCTCGTCCTACCCTGCGCGGCACGATCGTATGCGGGGCGAACCTACCCCGGCAGCGGGATCGGGGGGGGTCCACCACCGGCGGGCTGCGGTTCGATCCCCCAACGGCCGGTGAACGATGCTCCCGGCGGAAGGATCTGCAGACCCTCCCCGCTTCGAAATGCGTTCGGGGCGCAGGTCATCGGCTCCACCCCCAGCCCGCGCCGGCGCCGCGCGGGGTCGGGCAGTGCGTCGCCGGTGAACACCATCACATAGCGATAGCTCTCGTCGAGCCACAGCGCGACGGCAGGGTCCTGGCCGGGAGCTCGGAGCTCGACGCGCGCCAACCCGTCCGGATCGCGGACCAGGTCCGTGTAACCGGTATCGAGTTGCGTGGCGCCGATCGGCCGCCCGGCGCGGAAGTCCTGCGGCGTGTCGTTGACCGGCTCCACACCGATCGGGATCCCGCGCTCGTCGACCGGCAGCCAGCTCCGCGCCGGGATCGTGAGCGAGTCGGGGTCAAGCGTCTCGCTGCCGACAGTCAGATACGGGTGAGCGCCGGCACCGTACGGGCAGTCCACCGGGCCGATGTTGGTGGCCGTGGTGGTGACCGTCAGACCCCGGTCCGACAGCGAGTACTCGATCGCGAGGCTCAGGGCAAACGGATAGCCGGGACATGGATACAGCGTGTGAGTCATCTGCACCCGCTCCGGCGCGCGCTTCGCCACCGTCCAATTGGCAAAGCGAACCAGTCCATGGATCGCGTTTCGCTTTTCGGGCTCGGTGAGCGCGAGTTGATGATCGCGATTGCCGAAACGGTACGCACCGTCCCGGAGTCGATTCGGCCACGGAATCAGCGGCTGACCGCGGGCGGAGCTACAGGGCTCTTCCCGCGCGTACCCGTCGAGAATCGCGCGGGCGCCGAGCTGGTAGTCGCGTAGGGCTCCGCCCACCTCGACGACGGTCGCCCGCGCCTCGCCGTGAGAGATCTCGATCTGCTCGCCGGAGGGTGCGAATTGACCTGCGACTAAACCCATGTCAGCTTGTCTGGTGATGGCGCACCGTCGCGCGCGAGGCGCATCGGTGCTGGTCAGGTTTAGAACGGCTCGGTTGGGGAGAGACGGAACGCCGGAAAAGGTACCACGGCCCACAAGGGAGGATCATGGAAAACGAAGAGCAGAGCAGCGAACGCGACGAGCAGACACGGCGCGGGTTGGAGGGTGATGACTCCGACAGCCAGATTGGTCGCGGCATCGGGGGCCTGGGAGGCGACAAGCCGGGCGGCGCGGGAGGCGCCGGGCTGAGCGACGAGGGGCGTGGCACGGGGCGCGAAAGCGGCGAGGTCGGTCGTTCTCAACACGGTCCTGGCGGCGGAGAGCAGGGCAGTGAGAGCGGCGGCTACGGCGGCCAGGGCGGCGGAAGCTCAGAGCAGGGTGGCAAGGTGGACCCAGACGAAGCCCCGACCCCCCCGGCAGAAGGGATCATCAGCAAGGACAGCGAGTAGAGCGCAACCACTTCTGGGCGTGCCGCTCGCTGGGGCGGCACGTCTCGCGTTCAGGCTGGGACGAGACTCTCCCAACAAGACGGTGACCGCAGGGCAAGTTGACGGGTGATCGCCGCAGGTGTGACGGCGTGGACTCCCTTCACAGTTCGATGCTCTCGCCGATGCTCACGGTGCGGTCATCGGGAAGGCCAAAGAACGCCACCGGGCTGGCGGCGTTGTGCGCGAGGCTCAGGAACAGCCGCTTGCGCCACCGGCTCATCCCCGGCATTTCGGATCGCACGATCGTGATCTGCGAGAGGAAGTACGAAGCATGCTCGATGTCGCAGGCGCCCTCGAGCAGGCCGAGGCGATCGGCGAGGCGCAGGGCGGCCGGAACGTCGATGTCGTCCTGAAAGCCGAAGCGGGCCGTGACCCGGGTGATCTGGTCGTAGGGGTCGCCGAGGTCGTCGCACCGGAGCCGGTCGCGCTCGGCGACGTGAGGGACGCGCTCGGTTTGGATCGACACGATCACGATGTTCTCGTGCAGGACGTGGTTGTGCTCGACGTTGGCGCGCAGGGCGAGGGGCGTCGTGTCGGGGTTGGAGTTGAGGAACACGGCGGTGCCGGAAACCTGGACCACGGGATAGTCGCGCGCGTCGAGGTGCGCCACGAACTCGCTCAGCGTTCCCTCCTCACGGCTGCGATTGGTGGTCACGATGTCGCGTCCCTTGCGCCAGGTCACCAAAATCACGAACACGACCAGGGCGATCATCAGCGGCAACCAACCGCCATGCGTGACCTTGGTCAGGTTGGCCGCGAAGAACGGGATCTCGACGGTGAGGAACACGATCGCGCCGAGCGCGACCAGCCGCTTCGGGCGCCGCCACAAGAGCCGCGCCACGGCGAGGAACAGGATCGTGTTGAGGATGAAGGTGCCGGTGACCGCGACGCCATAGGCCGAGGCGAGCGCGGCGGAGGAGCCGAAAGCGACGACGATCGCGACCACGGAGACGAACAGCCCCAGGTTGATCGCCGGCGCGTAGACCTGCCCGACGTGCTGTGAGGTGTGGCGGATCGTGAGCCGGGGAAGAAAGCCCAGCTGCATGGCTTGGCGCGTGACGCTGAACGCGCCCGAGATCACCGACTGCGAGGCGATCACCGTGGCCACCGTCGCGAGCACCACCATCGGTACCTGCGCCCATGAGGGTAGGAGCAGGAAGAACGGGTTCTGGACGCCCTGTCTTGACCGCAGGATCAGCGACCCCTGAGCCAGGTAGTTGAGGGTCAGGGCGGGGAACACGAGCAGGAACCAGGCGCGACGGATCGGAGCGCGGCCGAAGTGGCCCATGTCCGCGTACAGCGCTTCGGCGCCCGTCACCGCGAGCACCACCGAGGCGAGCGCGACGAACGCCACCGCGCCGTGATCGAGGAAGAATCGCGCCCCATAGATGGGTGACAGGCCCTTGATCACGCCGGGGTGCCTGGCGACCTCGGCCGCGCCGACGAGCGCGAGGACGCCAAACCAGAGCGCCATCACCGGGCCGAACAGCCTGCCCACGAGCTGGGTGCCGAAATGCTGAATGGCGAACAGCAGCGAGATCACCGCGACGGTGATCGGCAGCACCGCAGTGCCGAGGCCGGGTGCCGCGACCTTGAGCCCCTCGACGGCTGAGAGCACGGAGATGGCAGGGGTGATCATCCCATCGCCGTAGAACAGCGACGCCCCGAGGATGCCGAGCGTGACGAGCGTCAGCTTGGCGCGGGTGCTCCTCAGGCGCAGGCCCTCGACGAGTGCCGTGAGCGCCATGATGCCCCCCTCGCCGCCGTTGTCGGCGCGCATGATGAAGGTCACGTACTTGACCGACACGATCATCGTGATCGACCAGAACACCAGCGAGATCACGCCATAGACCTCGCTGGGGGTGGCATGCACGGCGTGGCTGTCGGCGGTGAAGACGGTTTGCAGCGCGTACAGCGGGCTGGTGCCGATGTCGCCGAACACCACTCCCAGTGCGCCCAGCGTGAGCGCCGCGATCCCGGTCTTGACCGCTGCGCTGGGCTGCGTACCGTCCACCCGACTCGGCTCCGGACCGCGTGGCGCCGACTCGTCGGGAGGACGGGCTTCGCCGTGCGGCGGCGCGGGCTCGTCGGGCGGTGGTCCGGGGGTGGCCACCGGCAGACCCTATACGTGCACCGGGTCGTTCCGGTGCAAGACAGTTGAGCGAGTCACGCCCCCAAGCCCGACGGGGTACGAAGCCGAGCCTAGGGGGCGTGCTCGAGGGAGGAGAGGATACTGCGCCACCATCGTGGCGCTTCGACGCTCATATGTCCAAGACGAGTATTACTACTTACCTATAGGCTCAGCTTATGGAGCTACGCCAGCTGCGCTACCTCGTTGTGCTCGCCGAGGAGCGGCACTTCACGCGGGCTGCGCAACGGGCGCACATCGCTCAGCCCGCGCTGTCTCAGCAGATTCGCCGCTTGGAGCAGGAGGTCGGCCTGGCGCTCGTAGAACGCACGACGCGAAGCGTGGCGATGACCGACGCCGGCGAGCTGCTCGTGGCTCGCGCGCGCCGGATCCTGGATGAGGTCGACGCGGCGCGCGCGGAGCTGCAGCGCGTCGCCGGCATACAGAGCGGACACGTGAGCGTCGGTGCGATGCACACGATGGGCCCGGTCGACGTGTCGCTGGTGCTGGCGATCTTTCACGGGCTCCATCCCGGCGTGGAGCTCACCGTGCGGGAGCAGTCCAGCGAGGAGCTCGCGGAGATGCTCCGCGTTGACGAGCTCGACCTCGCGTTCCTCTCGGTCACCGAGCGGATCGAGAGCCACGACCTGGGGCTCCATCAGCTGGTCGCCGAGGAGCTCGTGGCCGTATTGCCACCAGATCACCGTCTGGGCCGCCGCCGGCGCGTACGGATGGCCGAGCTGTCCGAGGAGGAGTTCATCGGCTATCGCGAAGGCGCCAGGCTGCGCGAGCTGCTGATGATCGCCGGACGGGAAGCGGGCTTTGAGCCTCGCGTGACGCTCGAGTCCAACGAGAGCCAGCGAATCCGCCGGCTCGTCTCCCGCGGTCTGGGCGTGGCGATCCTTCCCCGCTCAGACGCCGTCGGCCCGGGGGCCGACGTCACCATGGCCACGCTGACCGGGCCCGCGCTGATGCGGGACATCACCCTGGCCTGGCGCGCCGGACGCCGCCACACACCGGCGGCGGTGGCGTTCCTCGAGCTCGCACGAACCACCTTTCAGGACATCGCGGTGCGTCGCCGTCCGAGCACCACGAGGGCATCGTCGATCGAGCCCGAACCCATTCCCTGACGGCGTAACAACGCCCGCAGGGCATCGTCGCCCATCGACTTGTAGAGCACGTCGAGCCGTTGCCAGATCAACTCCGCCGAGCCCTCGTCATCCTCCCCACCGGGAGCATCGAGGACCCGCACCAATTGGGGCAGTAGGCGGTCCAGGCGTTGAAGTTCGTCGCTCACGTGCTGCCTCAACTCAAATGAGTGCCAACTGCCGCCGGCTCAAATGAGTGTCAAGCACAGGCAGCTCAGGATAGTTGATCCGCGCTCCGCTGGACCATCGAAGCCCCTCGCGGCAAGCGGGTCGCGCCCGGCGGGTTTGGTCCTCCTCGCGCTGATCTCACGGACTCGGTGTCGCAGCCGTCTTACAGTCGTGGGCACGCCCGATCACCTTCGCACGTCTACCGAACGCCCGCGACGCCCTGCGAGTCGAGGCGCTCGGTCGGACGGGCTGCCGGCGTTTGAACGCGTGATCGCGGAGCATGGTCCACCGTTGCTGCGCTTCTGCGCCGCGCAGACCGGCGCCGAGCGCGCCGAGGACGTATTTCAGGAAACGATGCTGGCCGCTCTTCGGGCGTATACGCACGTGCGCGATCCGGCGTCGATCCGCTCGTGGCTGTTCTCGATCGCGGCGCGCAAGGCGATCGACGTGCACCGGGCGCAGGCGCGCGCGCCGCAGCCGCTGGCCGACCCCGAACCGTCATCCCAGCCGGCGGGAGACCTCGCTCCCCAGCTCCGGGCCGGCTCCGCCGGCCCCCTATCGATCGTCGACGAGACGATCTGGGGGCGGGTACGGCGGCTGCCGGCCAAGCAGCGTCAGGCGGTGATGCTGCGCTTCCTCGGCGATCTCTCGCATCGGGAGATCGCCGAGGTGATGCAGACCAGTGAGGCGGCCGCCCGACGTAACGTGTTCGAGGCGCTCAAGCGGCTCCGCGTTGACCTCGAAAGTTCACCGACATCGAAGGAGCACGAAGAGACATGAACCACGACCGCCCGAGGCCGCTCTTGGCCGCGTGCCGACACTCGATCCGGTGAGCTGGCAGCGGTCCACGGCGACCTGATCAATCGCGCCGCCGCCGCGAACCTGATCGACGTGGCCTTCGAGCGTCACGACTCACCGCTGGGAACGATCCTCGTGGGCGCCACCGAGCAGGGGCTGGTCCGAGTCGGCCTGCCGGTCGAGCGCGAGGACGGTGTGCTGGCCGAGCTCGCGCGCCGCATCTCCCCCCGCGTGATCAGCGCCCCGCGCAACAGCATCACGCCGGCGCGAAACCCATTGCCGATCCTCGTGCCGTGCCACCGCGTGCTCCGGAGTGACGGCGGCCTCGGCGGCTACCGCGGCGGGGTCGGCGCCAAGGCTCAGCTGCTCGACCTCGAGCGCGCGGCCTGACCGCACGCGCGGATTGTTCGGAGGCGGGATACAGTTGCGGAAGATGGGGCTGCCGGCGCTGTCCTGGATGGGCCTGCCGGCACGGTCCGGCTCCGTCCACATCGACCCAATCAATAGAGGCAGGCGACCTTCCGTGGCCCTCACTTCCGATTCCGAGCAGCTTTCCATCGAGACGATCCGAACGCTGGCCATGGACGCGATCCAGAAGGCCAACTCCGGACACCCCGGCTTGCCGATGGCGATGGCGTCCGCGGCGTTCGTCCTGTTTCGCCGCATCATGCGCCACGATCCGCGCGATCCGGACTGGCCCGATCGTGATCGGTTCGTGCTCAGCGCCGGTCATGGCTCGATGCTGCAGTACGCCGTCCTGCACCTGACCGGCTACGACGTGCCGATGGAGCAGCTCGAGCGCTTCCGCCAGTGGGAGTCGATCACCCCCGGTCACCCCGAGCTCGACCGGACCAACGTCACGCCAGGCGTCGAGCTCACGACCGGCCCGCTGGGGCAGGGCTTCGCCAACGGCGTGGGCATGGCCCTCGCCGAGCGGTTCCTGCGCGAGCGTTACGGCTCGGAGGTGATCGACCATCACATCTACGCGATCGTCTCCGACGGCGACCTGATGGAGGGGATCGCCTCCGAGGCGGCGTCGCTGGCCGGCCAGCTCGGGCTCGGCCGGATCGTCTACCTGTACGACGACAACGACATCTCGCTCGACGGGCCCACGTCGCTGAGCTTCGATCGGGAGAACGTCGACCAGCGCTTCGAAGCCTACGGCTGGCACGTACAGGACGTCCACGACGCCAACGACCTCGTCGCTTTGGAGACGGCGATCAAGGCGGCGCAGAAGGTCGAGGATCGCCCGTCGCTGATCCGCGTAAAGTCGGTGATCGGCTACCCCTCCCCCAACCGGTCGGGGACCAGCAAGGCCCATGGCGCCGCGCTCGGCGACGAGGAGGTGGCGCTGACCAAGGAGGTGATGGGGTGGGATCCCGACAAGACCTTCTTCGTGCCCGACGGGGTGTACGAGACGTTCAGCATGGTCGAGGATGGCGGCCGCGTCCACGCGGAGTGGAGCGAGCGTTACGAGCGCTGGCGGGCCGAGGATCCCGATCGCGCCGCCGAATGGGATCTCGCGTGGGAGGGTCGTCCCCTGCCGGGGGTGGCCGAAGCACTGCCCACCGACTGGGAGAAGGACAAGCTCTCCACACGCGTCGCCGGGGGCAAGGCCATGGCCGCGTTCGAGCCTTTCACTCCGACGATGGTCGGCGGCGCCGCCGATCTGACCAGCTCGACGATGACGGTGTTCCCCGAGTCTGAGCGCTTCACCGCCGAGCACTCCGGGCGCAACGTGTTCTTCGGCGTGCGCGAGCACGGGATGGGCGGCGCGGTCAACGGGCTCGCGGCTCACGGGGGGATCGTGCGGCCCTACGGATCGACTTTCCTGCAGTTCGCGGATTACATGCGCGGCTCGGTTCGCCTGTCGGCGCTGATGGGCCTCAAGGTGGCGTGGGTCTACACCCACGACTCGGTCGCCTTGGGTGAAGACGGGCCTACGCACCAGCCGATCGAGCACCTCGCGGCGCTGCGCGCAATCCCCGGGCTCGTGGTGTTGCGCCCCGGTGACGCAGCCGAGACCGCCGAGGCCTGGCGGGTGATCCTCGAGGACCTAGAGGGGCCGGCCGCGATGGCCCTTTCACGACAGAACCTGCCGGTGCTCGACCGCTCCTCCGGCGGCTATGCCCCGGCGGCGGGGGTGGCTTGCGGAGCCTATGTGCTCGCCGACGCCGACGACGCCAAAGCGACGATCATCGCCACCGGCAGCGAAGTGTGGGTCGCGCTGGCTGCCCGCGACGAGCTCGACGTTGCGGTCCGCGTCGTGTCGATGCCGTCCTGGGAGCTGTTCGAGCAGCAGGACGAGGCTTACCGCGAGTCGGTGCTTCCCGAGGATCTCCCGACCCTCGCGGTGGAAGCGGGTATCGCGATGGGCTGGGAGCGATACGCCGACGACGTCGTCTCGATCGAGCGCTTCGGCGCGTCGGCGCCGGGGGACACGGTGCTCGAGAAGCTCGGGATCACCCCCGCCAACGTCGCCGATCATGTGCGCGGGCTGCTCGACCGATGAGCTCGCCGCGGCGATAGCGGGCTCGCCGCGGGACGGCGTTTGCCCGCTTGAGGCAGCGGAGCCCGGATCAGGGTGCTTGCGTTAAGGGGCCGCGATCAACGTCGGGTTACTGCGTGCGAGCCCCGGCTCCGGCGAGTGGCCGAGCAGGACGCAGGCCGTGCTCCCGCTCGACTGCCTTGCCCGATGGCCGGTGCGCGAGCACTTGGTAGAGCGAGGCCCAGTCGGTCTCGAATGCGAGCCGCGCCGCCCTGAGGTAGAGCCGCCAGATCCTCGCGCGCTCTGCGCCCACGTGCCGAATGGCGTCGTCGTAGCGTTGCTCGTACCGCTCGATCCAGTGACGCAAAGTCTCGGCGTAGTCGGCCTGGAATTCCTCTACGTGGGTGGTGACCAGACCTGAGCGCTCGAGCGCCAGCTGGATCCGCGACAGCGGCAGCGGCACGCCGTCGGGGAACACGAATCGCTCGGAGAATGCGCCCTCGTCGGGGGTATCGAAGTCCTTCAGCTTCGCGATCCCGTGATTGAGAAGCCGGCCACCGGGGGAGAGTAGG
>JBPCRJ010000114.1:0-14064 GCA_050996975.1 Solirubrobacteraceae bacterium
TGACCGTCCACCAGGTCGACGCCGCGCAGCTCCGACTCGCGTACGTCCAGCACCCATTCCCCGCGCAAGGCCTCACGACCGACACCGCCCACCTGATCGTCTCAGCCCACGCCACCCGCGAGGGCACGTACGTCGCGCTCACCCGCGCCCGTGAGCAGACGCACCTCTACGGCGAGAGGCCTGTCATCTCCGACCGGGACGGCCATCGCCTCCAAGCCTTGGCCGACCGCATCAGCCGTACCGAGCCCGACCTTCCGTCGATCGCCATACCGCTCGAGCACGAGCGGACGATCACCGCGGCTTCTGCCCGCCGCGAGCCGGTCAACAACCCCGGCAGGCCGATCCGGCAGCCGCCTGAGGCTCGTCAGCCTGGAGCCGGTAAGCGCACCTTGACCGACGAGGAGGCCACGCTCGACTGCGCGAATCAACGCGAGACCCGACACGAGACGGCCGAGCGTGACACGGCTGGCGCACGCGACCTCGCTATTGACCGGAACACTCCGGGCGCTGCCGATCAAGATGCCCGCCGGCAGCGATGGCCACGTCGACCTGGGGTCGGGCCGGGCCGTCACCAGCGTGAGCTCATGCGCTACAGCGCCGAGTCCACCCGTGCGGCAGGCTGGGAGCCGTGACGAGTCCGACCGCGCGTGCAAGCGCTTTGCCCGCGTGGGCACGACCTCCACGAACCAAGTGCTTCTTGGATCGTTGCCAACCCAGTCTTGCAGAGTTCCCGTTTGAGCGGGAGAGATCGTGGCACCGCAAGCAGCCCGGCGATTGAACCGAGGCGAGCTACCTCCGAGTTCAAACGCACGGCATCGGTCGTACGATTCTTCCTTGCGACTAAGCCTCAATCCACCGCGGCGCTCGGTGGCGGGCGGATTTTTGTGCTGATGGCTGGGTTTGGCGATTCTGGAGGCTGGCGGTGAGACCGACGGGGTCCTTGGGGCTGTCTGGCGGGGTGGGGCGGCTCTCGCGGACGTGTTCGGGGCGGCGGTGAGCGACCCGGGGGCGGTCGGGGTGGTCTGGAGGGAGCTGGTGTGGCGATGTCCGGGCTCCGCGGCCCGCTTGATGGGTCAGGTGAGCGCGGGGAGCGCGCGGATGCGGGTGAGCGCAGCGAGCCAGTCGGTTTTCCATGGCCAGCGGGCGGGGAGGTGCAGCGTGATCTGACGGGCGTGTCGGGTCAGGCGTCCGGGCATCGCGAGCATTCGCTTGCGGTTGGTGTGAGCGCGGCGGGGGGTGCTGGCGGGCAGACCGAGCAGCTCGGTCCAGCGCAGGAGGTTGTGCGCGATCGCGGCGATCACCGTCCAGGCGGCGTTGGCGTTGAACTGGCCCGAGGGGGCGTGCGCGAGCGCTTGGTCCAGGAGATCGCGGATCTCGAGCTCGATGTTCGCGTGATCGCGATGCCCGGCCTCGACGATGGCAAGGGTCTCGGTGCGGTTGCTCAGCGCGGCGTAGTGGCGCCAGTTGGGGAACAGCTGCGCCTGGGCGCCGGTCAGGCGCACGCGGCGCACGACCAGGCGCTCTCCGGCGACGGTCGTTTCGGCGATCTGCGCCTCCCCGGTGTCGGGGTAGTCCTCAAGGACGCTCCACGCCTGCTCGTCGATCAGCCCGATCGCGGCGGCGATCGGGGCGGTCAGGCACACGCTGATCGAGTAGAGCACGCCCTTGGCCGCGAGCCGTGCGCGGAGCTTTTGGTTGTGAAACCCCGAGTCGGCGCGCAGCAGGATCTCCCCGGAGGCGCCGCCACGGCGCACCCGGGCGATCAGCTCCTCAGCGAAGCGGACGACCCCGCGCTGGGTGTTGGCCCTCCCCGTGCGAAAACGCACGTGCAGCACCTCGCCGCCGCCCGCGCGGGTCGCGATCAGCGGGTGGTAGCCCAGCTTGCTGGTGTAGCCATACGTCGCACCCTGCTTCTGCTTGCCATGCACCCCCTGGATAAACGAGTCGACATCGATCGTCAAGCGCTCAGCGCCCGGGCCCGCGCCCGCCCGCCACGCGCGAGACAGCAACTCGCCGAGCACCCGGTCAAGCTGGCGCACATGCCCGAACGTGAACGACCTCAGAAACGTTCCCAAAGTCGAGGGAGCCATCACCCGATGCCCGAGCACCCGTCCGGTGCGCCCTGAGCGCAGCACATCACAGTCATCGATGCTGTCCGCGCCCAACAGCATCGCGTGGACCAACGAGAGCACCTTGCGCCCCGGACGGAAGTACCCCACGCGCCGGCCCAGATCCACGCACTCGTCAACGAGCGCCTCGATTCCCAGCCTCTGCGCGAGCGTCGCCGCGAGCAGCACCCCCGCGTCAGCAACCGACCGCTCATCATCAAAAACCACGTCGATTCCGTCCAGCCCATCGTTCACCATGTGGGTGACCTCCTGAGCAGGGCCGCGGCTGCCCTATACAGCTGCTTTCTCCCTGCTTAGGAGGTCAATTAAGCACACGCACCGGACGGAATCACCCAGCGCTGCGGTGGATTGAGGCTAAGCAGGCGGAGGTCGCGAGCGGCTTGAGGACCAGCAGCACGGCGATCGTTCCGACCGCAAGCTGGTCGCTCAAGCTCAGCTGAATGATGTCCTGACCGTTTCCCAGCGGCGCCGAGCCGCAGTTCCGGCAGCTGATACGTCGGATGATCTCCAAGCGTGATCCACGCGGTCGCGGTCGCGATCAAGCTCGTGGCGAGTGCCGGCAGGACCAGCGGAAGCGTTACCGTCCCGAGCAGCACGATGCCGCCTCGCGTCCGAGCGACGCCCCCATCGCGACGATCACGATCGACAGCACTCCACCCGTGATGCTGCGCCAGAACGGCAGCTTCGCGTCGCTCGTCCAGAGCGCACGGGAGATCTCGGTGGCGCCTGAACCACCGACCTGCTGGACAACATATCCGCCCGCGGCTGCGATCACGCCGGCGAGGACCAGCACGAGCACCCGGTGCTCATCCGAGGTGCGCTCGATCCCGTGCAGGTAGGTTCCGCTGCCGTAGCTGTAGGCGGCCTGCTGGATCAGCTTCAGCAGCGCGATCAGCGCCGCGCCAGCCACCCCTGCGGCGAGGCCGATCCCGACGACGATCGCCCAGAACTGCGGCGAATAGCCGGCGATGATTCCCCTACCGGAAACATTCGGCTGCGGAGACTCGTGACGCGCGCTCATCGACCGGAGATGATTGTCGGAGTCCCGGGCTGGCCAGCGGTGCGGAAACCACTTCACACCTGGCGCGGCCTCACAACGAGTGCTCGATCAGGGGGACGACACACCGAACTCGATGCCGTGCTCCCAAAAGTCACACTGCGATCCGCGTCGGGTCCTCGGCGACGATCGGTGCCGCCAGGTCCGGCCTCACTCGTCGTGAGGCAGCTCCCCCGCCTTGACGGCGATCATGGCGACGTAGTGCAGCGGATGCCCCTGGGAGGAGAGCCGGTGAGGGTAGCGGCGTTGGGCTCGTAGTTCGAGGGAGCCGTCATCGAGCGCGCGGCGGATCAGCCGCTCGAACCCGGAGGGATCCTGCTGGGTCAGGAAGTCTTCCTTAATTGTGAATCCGATCCACCCCCCGGGCTGGATCAGCTCGTAGGCGATCGCGAACGCCTCCGGGGGGATGTCGTCGAAGCCCAGCGCGGCGACGGACGTCAGGCAGGTGAAGCGCCACCGGGCCAGTTGCTCGCGCTCGTCGGGCTCCAGTTGCGTGAGGTCGGCGACCAGATAGTCGTCGTAAACGCCGGGCCGGTCGCGCTCAGTGGCAATGGCGGCCTGCTCGATCAGGTCGACACCGACGATCGAGCTTGCGCCCAGCTCGGCCAGCTGCTCACCGACCATTCCGTTGCCGGCACCGAGGTCAAGCACAGTCAGCGCTGAGGGCTCGACGCCCGCCCGGTCGAGCTCTGCGCTCAGCAATTCTCTGATTGTCCGGGGCGAACGGCACTCGAGCTTGTCGTAGAACAGGCGCTCGTAAAGGCCGGGGATCTCGTAGAGCGCGCCGTACTCGTGGAAGCGGATCGACCGCCAGACGCCGTCCACGCAGACCTCACACCACTCTTCGTCCTGCGCCAGACCCCCGGGCGAGACCGCAGGTAAACGCATCTCGTCGAAGGTCTCGCGTTCGATTGGCACCCGGAGAGCCTATATGAAAGCCGCCTGCCACGAACTCTCGCGCCGGATGCGGCGACGTGATCGTGTCCATCTCGGCGGCTGCTTCTCAGGGGTTGCGCTTCGGTACGCTGGCGCTTAACACTTCGCGACTCAAGGCCGCGGGCACCGCGGCCCATCGGCGCGGAGCTCCCGCGGCTCACCGCTCAGCTTGGGCTCGGACCTCGTGGGCTCACGTGATCACTGCCTCAGAGGGCTTGTCTGCTTCGGCGTCGTTCCCTTCGCCCGCGCGTGTGCTGTCGCCGCCGAGCGCGTCGGCCGCCTTAGCTGTCACCAGGTGGTAGAGGATCAGCAGCTGCACCATCCCGAGCGACTCAGAGCGGTGGGCTTCGTCGCCGATCTTGAACTCTCCAAGCTGCTGCGTGCGCAGATGGCTGGCGAAGTGCATCTTCTCCCAGATCGCCTCCTCGACCTCGGCCGCGCGCTCGCGGCCCATGTCGCCGGGGATGTGCAGGCAGATATCCGGTTGCCGGTCCTCCACCAGCGTGATCCCGTTGCCGCCGTTGTCGATGAACGGAGATAGGTCGGGGTGTGGGAGGCCTTCCCGGAGCCTGAGCTCGGCGTCGAGCTGGTCAGGGGCGAGCTCCTTGGCGTCCTCGCGCGGCATGAACGAAACGACCAGATCGGCATAACGCTGCTGGGGCCGGATGAACGCCTCGGAGTCCGGCTCTCGGAGGTCGAGCTCCTCCAGAACCTGCTCGCGGTCGTAGCCCCGGCGCGAGGTGTCACGCTTGACCTTCCACTCGCGGCGCAGCTCCTCCGGCGGCGCGAGGTAGACGCGCACGTCGTACGCATCGCGCATCGCTTTGGTGTGGTACCCCAGGAGACCCTCGACAACCGTGAAGCCCGCGGGCTTCACGTATACCGGCGGCCCGAAGGTCCCGTCCTTGTGGTGGTAGACGGGCTTGAGGATCGGCTCGCCGCTGCGCAGGAGGACGAGATTGTTCGCGAGCACGTCGAGGTAGTTGCACTCGGGGTTCAGCGGCGTGATCTTGCGCTCGGCGCGCTGCTGACGGTCGTACTTGTGGTAATCGTCGGCGGTGACGTGGGTTACGTTCTCATCGCCGAGCAGGCCGACGAGCCCCCTGCTGATGGTCGTCTTGCCGGCGGCAGAGTCACCGACGATGCCAAGGATGATCGGCCGCGCCATGCCTTCCTCCAATCTGTGGTCAGGCGCTGAGCCGGCCTGTGGCCCAGCAGGTTGACTTCCAATCAAATCCTAAATCGTGTTCGGGGTCGGGAAAGCTACCAGTTGTCGTCGCCAATCCCCGCCGCCGTAGTCTCGCGCCCCGTGCGCGCGTCGCCGCCGTCTCCGCCCTCGCTCCGATCCTTGGTATCGCCTCGGTCCTGCCCATCGCTCTTGTCCCGCGCAGCTTCGTCCTCGCTCGCTTTCGCGTCGTGCCCGCTGTCGTCCTCCGGGTCGCGCTCGTCCTCTGGAATGTCGTGCTCGAACACACTGCTCCGGTAGATGTCGTCGGCTTCGATCTCGACCAGCTCAGCCCGCCCCAGCTTGGTGTCGGAGTCGAACAGCCGGTTGGCCTGACGCATTCGCGCGCGGTCAAGCGCGTTGCGAATGCTGCGCCCGTTGGCGAAGCGCGGCTGCTTCATGCGCCGCTCGATGTACTGCCGCAGCGCCTCGACAGCCTCGTCACTGAGCTCGTAGTGCTGGCGCTCGAGCATCAGCTGGGCGATCTGCATCAGCTCCTCGGCCGTGTAGTCCGGGAACTCGATGTGGTGCGCGACCCGCGAGCCCATGCCGGGATTTGCCCGGAAGAAGTCGTCCATCGGCTGCGGGTAGCCCGCGAACACCACGACCAAGCGCTCACGCTCCTTCTCCATGTACTGGAGCAGCACCTCGATCGTCTCCTGCCCGTAGTCGCGCTCGTTGTCGGGCCGGTGCAGGTAGTAGGCCTCGTCGATGAACAGCACGCCTCCGAGTGCCTTCTCCAGCACCTCCTTGGTCTTGGGGGCGGTATGACCGACGTACTGGCCGACCAGCTCGTCGCGAGTGACCGTCACCAGGTTGCTCGTCTCGATATAGCCGAGACGCTGCAGGAGCTTGGCCATCCGCAGCGCGACGGTCGTCTTCCCCGTTCCGGGGCTGCCGGTGAAGCTCATGTGCAGCGACGGACGGTCGGAGCTCAGCCCCTCCTCGGCGCGGAGTCGCTCGATTACCAGCAGCGCCGCGATCTCCCGGATGCGCCGCTTGACGGGCGCGAGCCCGACGAGCTCGCGGTCGAGCTTCTCCAGCACCGGCTCGATCTTCGTCTCCCGGAGAACCGTCTGGAGGTTTCGCTCGTCTGATGACGCGACCTCGGCCGAATCGACATCAGCAAACGGCACCGACCGGGGAGACGGCGGCTCACCGAAGCCCTCGTCCTCGAGCTCGGGCTCCCCCTCGGGTCGGTCCGCGGGTCGCTCGTCCGGAGTCGAGGGCCCCCGGTTTCTCAGGCTGAACTGATGGTCGCTCACGCCGCACCTGTCTCAACCGTTGCTTTACGCCTCGCCACGCTATTCGTCCTTCGGCTTCTGAGACGCGAGCCCGTTCGAGCCCGCGTCCGCGGTGTCCCGGTAGCGGTGTCCTTGGGGTTGCTCGGTGGCGTAGGGGTGGAGTTGGTAGCGGATCACGCGGTCGTGGCTTTCGGTGCGGTCCAGGCGGTAGCCGGGCTCATTTTCAGGCCGGTTGACGATGAAGCTGAGCGCGGTGGTCTGGCGCCCGGCCCTCGGGTCGTACGCGAGCACCTTGATGTACTGCTCGGGGTGCGCCTCGCGGCAGTCGGTGACCTGCTCGAGCACCTTGCCGGCTTCGTCGGGCGGGAGGTCGAATTGGGGCAGCTCCCACATCTCCCAGTAGGAGTTGCGGGGGTGCGGGTCGTCGGTGTACTCGACCGACATCGCCCACCCCTGCTCGAGGCTGTACTTGATCTGACTCGTGATCTGGTCGTCGGTGAGCTCGGGCAGGTAGGAGAATGTTCCCTGGGTGATGCGCATAGTGGTTGCCTCCTGAGAGAGAAAGGGTTCGGAGAGAAATCGGTCGGTAGAAAGGAGAAGGGCGTTGGGGCTGCTTAGGAGGTGGTCCCCCCGGGGGCGGCTCGCTGGCTCGCCCCCGGGTTGATCGGCTTACCTGCCCGCCCGGAGGGGTTGGCGGTCTAGCTCGAACTGGCGGTCGCGGTCGCGGTCGCGACCCGGTCGGGTGTGTCCGTGGAGTCGAACTCGAACGTGACGTCCTTCCAGACCTCCAGCGCCGCGTCGAGCTCGGGGCAGCCCTTGGCGGCGTGCTTGAGGATGTCGGGGCCTTCCTCGAAGTAATCCCGGCCCTCGTTGCGAGCCTGGATCATCGCCTCGACGGCGACGCGGTTGGCCGTCGCGCCCGCGGCGATCCCCATTGGGTGCCCGATCGTGCCGCCGCCGAACTGCAGCACGACATCCTCACCGAGGTACTTCAGCAGCTGGTGCATCTGCCCGGCGTGAATCCCACCCGAGGCCACCGGCATCACGCCCGGCAGCGAGGCCCACTCCTGGTCGAAGTAGATCCCGTTCTCGGCGTTCTCGGGGATGAAGTTGTCGCGCAGCGTGTCGTAGTAGCCCTTGATCATCGAGGGATCGCCCTCGAGCTTGCCGACCACCGTCCCTGCGTGCACGTGGTCGACTCCCAGCAGGCGGACCCACTTCGCGATCACGCGGAAGGACACCCCATGGTTCTTCTGGCGCGTGTAGGTGCCGTGACCGGCGCGGTGCAGGTGCAGGATCATCCCGTTGGCGCGGGCCCACTTGCTCATCGAGGACATCGCCGTGTAGCCCACGGTCAGGTCCATCATGATGATGATCGACCCGAGCTCCTTGGCGAACTGCGCCCGCTCGTACATGTCCTCCATCGTCGCCGCGGTCACGTTGTTGTAGTGGCCCTTGATCTCGCCCGTCTGGCCGGCCGCCCGGTTGACCCCCTCCATCGAGTACAGGTAGCGATCCCGCCAGCGCATGAACGGCTGCGAGTTGATGTTCTCGTCGTCCTTGGTGAAGTCCAAGCCGCCTCGCAGCGCCTCGAACACCACCCGCCCGTAGTTCTTGGCCGACAGCCCAAGCTTGGGCTTCACGGTCGCTCCGAGAATCGGGCGTCCGAACTTGTCGAGGTACTCGCGCTCCATCACGATGCCGTGCGGAGGGCCCTGGAACGTCTTCACGTAGTGCGACGGGATCCGCATGTCCTCGAGGCGCAGCGCCTTGAGCGCCTTGAACCCGAACACGTTGCCGATGATCGAGGAGGTCAGGTTGGCGATCGACCCCTCCTCGAACAGGTCGATGTCGTAGGCGATCTTGGCGATGTACTCTCCCTCGCGCCCGGGGACCTCCTGCACGTCATAGGCCTTGGCCTGGTAGTTCTTGTGGTCGGTCAGACGATCGGTCCACACCACCGTCCAAGTCGCCGTCGAGGACTCACCCGCCACCGCCGCGCACGCTTCGATCGGATCGACTCCGGGCTGCGGCGTCACTCTGAACGCGCACAGGATATCCGTCGGCTTGGGCTCGTAGTCGGGCTCGTAGTAGCCCATCTCCGCATACGGCGTCACGCCAGACGCCCAACGATCCTTCTCCGGCTTCCCATTACTCGACGATTCTGGGCTCATGGTCTCTCTTTCTGATCGCGTTCAGAACCTCGTCTCAGCTTACCCTTGAAACAGAGAAAAAAAATAAAACTTGCGCCCCTACGCATAGCCTGACGTCTATATCAGTGCGGGCGTCTGCGTTCTCGGATCAGAGGCTGTCGAGTCAGAGCCGCTGCTCGACCCAGACAACGCTGCTCCACCCGGCCAACGCTGGCCGCTACGAAGGCTGCTCATGCGCGGCGATTCAGTGCGGTGGTCGCTTGAGCCGTGCGTGCCACAGCAGTGCGCCGCCGCCGAGCGCCATCAGCACGAGCACGCCGATCGCCACAAGCGCCTCGGGAGAGGAGTAGTTGCCGAGGTTGCCGCCCAGCGCCGCATACGCGAATGCCCGCGGAGACGCGCCGAGTGCGCTCGCCGCGGCAAAGTCGCGCAGGCCGATGCGCGTCAATCCGGCCGCGTAGCTCAGCAGCGCGAACGGCACCGCCGGGGCAATCCTCGCGTACAGCACCGCGAGGAAGCCGCGCTGCTCGATCCGCTGTGTCCAGTCACGCAGCCGCGCGCCGGCGATCGCGGCGAAGGGCCGCTGTGCCAGCCGGCGCCCGATCAGAAAGGCGGCGCTGGCGCCGAGCGTCGCGGACTCGATCGCCACCGCCGTACCCAGCACGGTTCCGAACAGCAGGCCACAGGCGCCGGCGAGGACCGGCCCGGGCGCCATCATGCACGTCAGCAGGACATAGGCCGCGGTCGCCACCAGCGGTCCCCAGGCGCCGAGGCCGGCGAGCTCGTCGCGGAGATCACGCGCCCCGTGTGGAGCGATCAAAAGCTCGGCGAGGAATACGCCGCCCAGCAGCAGCGCGACGGCAGCCAGCCGTCGCGCCGGCTGAGTGTTCATCCGGCCTGTGGCAGTCCCAGCTTCTTGCTGAGCGATGTGTCCGCGCTTTTCACCGTCATCGCGTCCCGCACCAGCGCCTGGGTGGCAACCTTCGCCCCATTGGCATTGTGCGAACTCCCGTCGCTCGAGATCGTGTACAGATCCAACGCGAGGGCGTAGAAGCCGGCCGCGAGCTGATCGAGATCTGATTCATACCGGACGCCTTTGCCGGCCCGCCGCGCGGCGCCGAAGCCTTGGCGGTGTCACGACCATCGCTCCTCGAGCAGGTCGAGCGGCCGGCGCGGATCGGCGCCGAGAATCTGCGTGATCCCGTTGACGAGTCGTCGCTGGGGCGCCAGAGCAGCGCCATCACCCATTACGCCGATGCGCCACACGCGGCCGGCGAGCGGCCCCACCCCGGCCGAGACCTCGATCCCATGCTCGAGCAGCAGCCTGCGTCTGACTTGCGCCTCGTCGATGCCGGTGGGGACGGTCACGGCGAGCAGCGGCTGCAACGCTTCCTGGGCAGGTGCGAGGCGTCGGAACCCCAGCGGCTCCAGTGCGAGTCGGAGTGCCTCGTGTGCCCGTGCGTGGCGAGCCCAGCGCTCGGTCAGGCCTTCCTCGAGAACGAGCATCAGCGATTCGCGCAGGGCGTAGAGCATGTTGATCGGTGCCGTGTGGTGGTAGGCGCGCGGCGGCGCGTCGTCGGCATCCTCGCGCCAGTAGGCGAGGATCGCCCGCAGGTCGAAGTACCACGAGCGACACGGCTCCGCTTGGGCCAGAAGCCGCTGCAGCGCCCGCTCCCCGAGCGTAAACGGCGCCAGGCCGGGCGGGCAGTTCAGACACTTCTGGCTGCCGCTGAACGCCACGTCGACGCCCATCGCGTCGAGCTCGAGCCGTTGGCCCGCCAGCGAGGTCACGCAATCGACCAGCAGGAGCGCATCGTGCGCTCGGCACGCCGTGGCGAGTCCGTCCAGTGGTTGGCAAACGCCGGTGGAGGTCTCACCGTGCACGACGAACAGGGCTACGGTGTGATCGTCGAGCGCGGCGGTCAGATCCTCGGTCGCGATTGCTCGTCCCCACTCCGCGGGGACTCGCACGACGTTGGCGCCGTGGCGGGTGAGCTCGTCCGCCATTCGCTCGCCGAACAGCCCGTTGACCCCGCAGACGACGCGGTCGCCCGGCCCGACGAAATTGACGACCATCGCCTCCATCCCGGCGCTGCCGGTCCCCGAGATCGCCAGTGTCGCGCGGTTCTCGGTAACCATTACTTCACGCAGCCGCTCCATCGTGTCCTCGACGAGCGCGCCGAACGCTGGGTCGAGATGGCCGATCGTCGGCTGCGCGAGCGCTTTCAGGACGCGCTCGGGCACTGGACTGGGTCCGGAGCCCAGCAGTAGGCGCGCGGGAACGGTGATCTGCGTCGCCTCAGCGCTCATCGGCGCCTCCGCGACCTCGCGCCCGAATGCACCCTGTCGGTGGGGAACGATCGCCGCCCTTCACGGCCGTATCGAGCCGCCGGGGTATCTCACGGGCGCTCATCGGCGCCTCCACGACCGGCCGCTCGAAAGCATCCAGGCCGTTTGCCCATGCGCGTGCATCTATCCATGTCCCATCCTCTCCGCTCCGAGACACCACTGTGAACCCGAGCTTAGGCGGCGCACTCTCGCGAGATCGACCTTCCAAGCTCGCTCACAGAGATGCTCTGCAACCCTTGGCATCATCCCGATCAACGCTACAGGCCGCAAAGGGGTGGTGCGTGTGGCCCGACTGCGGAACTCGGGTGTGGCGTTGCCGCAAGCGGCAGTTCCGATCGACGCGGTGGCTGCATGCGCTCGGCACGATCATCCGGGTCCACCGCCGCGCTAGCCTCGGTTCACAGTGCGTCGAATTTTGAACGTCGCCTCGCTCGCTGCGGTCGCAGCCGGAGGCTATGTGCTTGTCGTCCGGGGCGCGTTGACGCTCGATGTCGAGCTCGGTCGTCGCCTTCGCCCATTGGGGCCGCTGCGCGTGGTGATCGCCGCTCCGCGAGAGACCGTGTTTGACGTCATCGCCGCGCCGTATCTGGGAAGGACACCGCGCGCGCTGGGTACAAAGCTGGAAGTGTTCGAACGAGGATCTGACATGGTGCTGGCAGCGCACTTCACCCGTGTCGGCCCCCGGCTGACCACCACGACGCTGGAGACGGTGCGATTCGAACGACCTGAGCGGGTCGCCTTTCGGCTCGTGCGCGGTCCGGTCCCCCACGTGACTGAGGCCTTCGAGTTGCGTCAGCGCGAGCAGGGAACAGAGCTGGAATATCACGGGGAGCTCGGGACTGACTTCTGGGCGGTGGGCACCTGGTGGGGCGAGCGCGTCGCGGGTCCCTGGGAGCGCGCCGTCGAGGAATCGCTGGGCGCCGTCAAGGTTGAAGCCGAGCGTCGCGCCGGTGGACCGCCGCGCTCGCACGGGATCGACCAGCCACGCGCGCGCTGATACCAGCGAGGCCGCGCGTCGACGATTAGATTTTGCGCTGCCCACGGAAGAAGCTCGTCCTGGCGCTGTATCCGGGGCAATACGGGGCAACCCGATTTACAGGACATTTCCGAGAGCGGCGGCCTGGCCCGCCAGACTGCGCTCCTTTACTGGTATGGTAAAGGCATGGCAAAGATCTCGACCAAGAACCAGATCACGATCCCGGTCGCTGCCCTCGAGGAGGCCGGGCTTCGCGCCGGCGAGGCCGTGACCGTCGTGCCGGCGGGCGATGGCGAGCTGCGAGTCCGTCGCGGGGCGTTGAGCTTCGATGATGCATTCGGCGCGCTGACCGGCGCCTACCCGGCTGGCTATCTCGATCAGCTCGACGCCGAAGATGCCCAGCGGTGAAGCGGCTGCTTGACGCCGACGTTCTCATCGGCGCGCTGGACAGCAGCGATGCCCACCACGTCCGCGCCCGTCGCCTGCTGACCAAGTCGCGCCGGAGCCAGGATGCAGTGAGTATCAGCGTGGTCAACCTCAGCGAGGTGCTCATCGCGCCCTCGGTTGACGCCGCGCGCCTGGCCACGGCCCGTGAGGCAGTCGCCGCGCTGGGAGTCCAGGCACACCTGCCCAACGAGGCGATTGGCGTCGAGGCAGCCCGACTCAGACAGCGCTACCCCGTCAGTCTGCCCGATGCCTACTGCCTGGCGACCACCAAGCACACCAGATCAACTCTGGTCTCCTTTGACCACAAAGTCCTCAACGCCGCCAACGACGAAGGTCTCGACACGGCCTGACCAGCGATGATCGCGGCCCGGGCCTCCCGCTCTGCCCGTCGCGCACCGCGAAACTGAAATCAGCGGCCGTAGCTGCAAGGACGACGAAGCGGGAGCTGAGCTGGGGTCGCCGCACGCCACGCGGCGTCGAGATCCTCCAGTCGCTGATACCGGTCAAAGTCCCGCGGCCCCACTCCGCGATCGCAGTTAGCGCGTCGGCGATCAACGCCAACAGGCTTACCAGACGCCATCGCATCGCTCCGGATGCGAAAAGCGAGGCTTCGCCGTTGGCCCGCTCGTACGCACGAATGAGCTTGATCGAGCGTTCGGCATTCGCGAGGGAGTCGGCGGGAGAAGGCACGTCCACTCAGAGCGAGCTTACGGGCTTGAGCGGACCAGCTTGGCCCTACGACCGGACTCGCTCTGGCGGGATGTAAGACCTCTTCAATCACGCACTCCGGGCGCCGGGCGGGCGGGCGGGCGGGCGAGGCGATGCTGCCGCTTCGGGTCTCCCACGACCAAAAGCAGAAGCCGATCCGAGGGACCCGCCTCGGCGACATTGCAGAAGTCTGGTCGATTTGGCGGGCAACGTCTTGCTGTGCCTCGTGAACGTGTGCGATCCTTCGCTCGTGGGGACCATGGTTCGAGACATTCTGATGGGTTGTCCTCGGACAGCTTCGATCTCCTCCATCTGGTCCTCGGGTAACAGCGCACGCCCGCTGCCCGGGTGACCCTGCTGAGCGCCGGCCTTGCGCTTCTGACCGTCTTTGCGGGCCAGTTCCTTCGCCGCTCTCCCGCGCCTCTTGGCGCCGCTGCTGACGCGTCTTTGGAGCGTCCCGTTGACGGGGGCGAGGCACTGTTGCGCGAACTCGCCGACGTCTTCTGTTCCAACGCGTGCTGGCGCTTCTCCAACCGCAACACCCGATCCATCAACCCCATAAGGAACTCAACGCACGCCTCGCGCCCCGAGTCATCGATCGTCTCAGCCTCAAACCGCTCCACGCCCACAAGGTTCGCCGCCCGCCCGAACAAATCTTGTTATGGAAAGCCCGGAGGACTGAACGCTTACGTAAAACGTAAAACGGTAAAGCGGTAAGCGTTCAGTTCCTGGGTTTCCGATAACAAGGAGCATTTGTTGCAGCGGCGAATCTTGGGGGGATGGAGCGGGTGGAGGCGGAGGCGATCTTTGACTCGGGGCGTGAGGCGTGCGTCGCGTTCT
>JBPCRJ010000115.1:0-4993 GCA_050996975.1 Solirubrobacteraceae bacterium
AGAACGCGACGCACGCCTCACGCCCCGAGTCAAAGATCGCCTCCGCCTCCACCCGCTCCATCCCCCCAAGACTCGCCGCTGCAACAAATGCTCCTTGTTATCGGAAACCCAGGAACTGAACGCTTACACTTCCCCCGTCTGGCCGGTCGCGCCTGTTGCGCTCTGCTGCGCCCCGTCGGTTGCCATCCCCGGCCCGTAACGAGCCTCGAGCGCCGTGCGTCGCTGCGCGCCGCGCCGGCGCGTATCGAACTCGTGGGCGTACACCCGGAGCGTGGTCTCGAGCGTGTCCCCGATCCGCTGCGCGACCTCGACCGGGTCCCAGCCATCAGCGATCAGCCCCGAGACGTGCGTGTGGCGCAGGTCGTGGACGACCGGCTGCGGGTCGGGGAGCTCGGCGACCCGCAGCGCCGACGACCACGCCAGCTCGATCCCGCGGTGCGTTAGGTGCTCGAACACGCGCTCCTGCCGCCAGCGAGCCTGAGCTCCGCGGTCAGCGATCGCGTGACCTCGATTGTTCGGCGCGACTGACGAGTCTTCAACGGCGCGAGCTCGCCGCTGCGTGCGAGCTGTTCGGCGAACAGGATCTCGTCAGCGCCGATCCGACGATCGGTCAGCCCGAGCACCTCGGACGCGCGGGCGCCCGTCTCGGCCAGCGTGCGGAAGTAGAGCCGTGCGTGCGCGGCGCACGCTGCGAGCACGCGGGCGAGCTCGGCGTCTGAGGGCACCCGATGCTCCCGCTGATCCTCGACCGGCTGTGGCCGCTCGAACGGCTTCAGCCTCGGCATCACGACCGGGCATCCCGAGGTCGTCGCGGGCGAACGAGTAGAGGGCAGAGAGCGCGGCCAGGTGGGACACGATCGTGTTCGCCTTGAGCCCCTCGGCGCGCTCGGCGGCCACTAACGCGCGCACGTCCACCCTCCCGATGCTGCTGATGCGCTTCCCTCCGAACGCCGCGCGCAGGCGCCGCAGCGCGGAGCCGTAGACCTGCTGGCTGTTCGGCCTCAGCGCGGCGACGTGCGTGGCCTCGAAGGCATCGGCGACGGCACCGAACAAGGCTCTCGGTCGAGCGGCTCCGCCTCGCGCTTCACGCGTCGAGTCCGCGCGCTGGCGAGTGCGTCGCGGGCATCCTGCACATTGCCGGCGACCGCGCGGCGACGAGTCTTACCGGCCGCGTCCTTGAACACGATCTCGAGCCCGAGCCGCTCGCCGTCGCCATCGACGCGTCCGGTGCGGATCGCGACGTTCGCGTCGGCTCCTTGCGCAGCGCCTTGACTCTGCGAACGCAGTAGCGAACCGCCTGGTCGCCCGTTGCTGGGGACCGGGATTGAGTGGCGGACGGTGACGTCGTCGTCACCGAGCAGCACTTCGCGCACGACGAGCCGGACGATCTCTTGGCGCTGCTCGGTCGTGAGCTGCTTGGCGTTCGCGGACAGGCGCGAGCGGAACGCGTCGAGCGTTTCGGTGAGCTTGAGATATGTCTCGGCGTCGTGCAGCTCGGCGTCGAGCGCGTCCAGTTCGGCGCGGAGGGTCGTCTCGCGCTTGCGCAGCTCGGGCATACGGGCGCGGAGTTCCTCCAGTGTGATCAGCTGCTCTTGGTAGCCGTCGATCAGTCGCCGCAGCGCGTTCTGCGCGCGGGTGAGGTCGCGCTGCAGGCCGTCGCGGCGATGGCTGGCCGGGTGCTCGGCGCGGAGTGTCTGTAGCCGTCGCTCGATCTCGACCTTGATCAGCTCGGGGTTCTCAAGCAGCGCGAGAACCTGGCTCCAGACGAGCTCGTCGACCTCGTCGAGGCGCACCGGGCGGGAGGCGCAGACGCGCCCCTCGGGGCGACGAAAGCCATCCGCGCCCGAGCAGCGGTAGTAGTGGTGGACGTTTCCGGTCTTGCTGCGGGTGGAGCTGCGGTAGTAGAGTGGCCGCACTCGCGGCAGACGAGGATCCCTTGCAGCAGCGACGGCATCCGGGTGTTGCGCGGCGAGAGGCGGCTCTTGCGCTCAAGCAGCTCCTGAGCGAGCGCGTGCTGCTCCTCGCTGATCAGCGCCGGGACCGGGATCCGCAGCCAGTGCTCGGGCCCAACGCGCTCATAGGCGGAGCGGCCGGAATGCCCGCCCCGCTGGCGTGTCAGGCGCATCGGCTTCGCCGGCTCGCCGGTCACCCGCCGGCGACCGTAAGCCGCAAGCCCGGTGTAGGCAGGGTTGCGAAGGATCGCCCAGATCGTCGACGGACCCCAGTGCGGCGTCCCGGTCCTGGTCGGCACACCCCGCTCGCTCAGCGCTCGGGCGATCTGGGTGATCGACTCCCGCCGCTCGACGTAGCGGTCGAAGATCTCCCGCAGAATCGGCGCTTCGAGCTCGTCGATCTCAAAGAACGCGTCGGCGTGTTCGGTCTTCCTGACATACCGGTAGCCGTAGGGCGCGTTGGAGAGCACCGACACCGCACCGGCCCGCGCGCGATGCAGCTTCCCGCGACGGCAGCGCTCCGCGATCTGAGCGCGCTCGTACTCGGCGATCATCCCCTGGAACTGACGCAGCAGCTCATCCTCCGGCGAGCCTGAGTGCTCTGGCTCCTTCGCGAACACGACCTCGATCCCAGCGCGCGCGAGCTCCTCGAGCAGCAGCACCTGGTAGGCGTAGCGGCGCGACAGGCGATCCGGCGCGTGACACAGCACGACCTCGAAGCATCCCTCGAACGCGCGGTCGCGAAGCCGCTCAAGCGCAGGGCGCTGCAAGCTCGCACCAGAGAACCCATCATCCTCGAAGACGAACTGCTCAGGGACGAACAGCCCGCGCTGCTCGGCGAGCTCACGCAGCGCGACGGTCTGACTCTGAATCGTCTGCTCCTGGCGCTGGCGCTCGGACGACACCCGCGCGTAGATCGCCGCGACCCTCACCTGCCCGTCCGTCCGCGTGACTGTGTCGCTCATCATCGCTCCCTTCGTTGCCGGTCACTCGCCGCCGTTCGGGCGCCAGCGCCGAATACGCCTGCGCCAGCCGTGCGCCAGCGAGCCGGTCACCGACGAACTCGATCTCAAGACGCCTTGCCACCGCCGCGCTGCCCAGCGCTCGCGAGATATCCACGCACCGCCTCGGCCGTCACCGCGCTCAACGACTGGCCACTCGTGCTCGCACGCTCGCGCAACCCGCCGACCAGCGACGGCGCAAGCCGGACCGTGAACACCGCCGTGCGCTCCGGCACCGGCACGCCATCGGGCTGTGCCAACGCCGCGTTGACATACCGGCGTCCCTGCCGCTCCGACAGGCCAAACTCGGCCTGCAGCACCCGCACCGCGTCCGCCGGCCGACGATCGCGCAACAGCACCACCGACCGGTTGACCCGCACCGCGTACTCGTCCGCATATGCCCGACGAAGCGCCATCAGTCCGTTGAGTACTACACATCACGACCGATTCCTTCTCCGCGGCCCGCGGATCCGGTCGATCAGCCGCTCGAACTCGAAGTTCGCGACTGCATTCAGAGCGCCTTCCCACCGTCGATCACGAACAGGATCGCCTGATCAGGATCAAGGCCCCGATCCACGAGATCGGCCAGGAGCGTGCGCGCCAGCGCAACCCGCGTTGACCGGCACCAAGACGTGTCCCATGTGTGCGGACGAGATCAAGGCCACTGCGGCGCTAGGTCGACAGCACAGGCTTCGTACCGCCCATGCTGCTCCCCTCAGCACGCGAGCAGCGTCCGCCACGCCGCTAGCTGGTCGCCTTGGGCTTTACCTCGCGGCCGCCACTGCGCCAATGCCTACCTGCGGCTGTTCGCCTCGGAGCCCTGGACCTCGCCCCCGGCCCAGTGTCTCAGACGGCGGCTGGCGCAGTTCCAAGCTGCGCGGTGCACTCCGGGCAGCGGGTCGCCGCGGCCGGGATCTCGCGCGTGCACTCCGGACACTGCCTGAATGTCGAATCGCCCGTGGCGCGCCCGGACAGGAACGTCTCGTAGGGCTTGACCACGAAGAAGAACACCGCCAGGCCGGTGGTCACGAACGTGATCAGGTTGTTAATGAAATCGCCGTACAGAAAGTGGCTTGAGTTGATCGAGAACGACAGCGCGCTGAAGTTCGGCTGGCCGAAGATCAGGGCGATGATCGGCGTGATCAGATCAACGATCAACGCCTTGACGACCGCGGCGAAAACGAGCGCCATGACGAGACCGACAGCCAACGAAACTAAGTCGCCCTTGATCAGGAAACTCTTGAAATCGGCTACCAACGTCTTCACGACATAACCTCCCCAGATGATCGGAACGGCACCAGCATAACCTCGCTCGGATCCGCCCAGCGGGGATCTGGTGATGTTCTCGCCGGGGACGGGGGGCTGCTGGGTTTGTCGTTAGAGTCTGCAGATGATCGCGAGCGCGAGCGTGCCGGTGTAGCCGTTCTGGGGGCACGGTGACGTCAACATTGGGGGTGATCGTGAACGTGCCCTGTCCCGTGCCGGCGGCGGCTTCATAGAATTTGACCGCCGGCGGTGGTGGGCTGGCGGCGGGGATCGTGACCGGATAGGCGATCCAGTTGGTCGGATTGCTGGTGCAGGCGCTGGCGCAGACCCTGCTGACCGCGCCGGTGCATCACCCGGGCGTACTGGGAGTGGAACTCGCGGTCGAGGCGCGGCGGCTTAGCCTACGGGCCGCTGACGACAGCCAGCGTGAGCGTACTGGTGTACGTCCCAGCGACCTGCTCTGAGGCACGATCACCCCGACCGTCGGGGTGATCGTGAACTTGCCCAAGCCGCTGTTCGCCGCAGCATTGAAGAACTTCCGCCACCGGGTAGGCGATCGCGTCGGTCGGGTTCGTACATGTCCCCGACGCGCACGCCGAGGTCACGCCCGTCAGCGACAAGGCGTTCGTTGCCAGCGTGCCGCGACGGCCGCCAAACCCCTCAACGCCAGCCAGTGAACCCGACGATCGAGTCACATTTCTTTCTGTCCAATTGATGCGACCGTACGGGACGGCTCGAATGCTTGTGTAGCACTCGGGTCTCCGGGCCGACCGA
>JBPCRJ010000134.1:0-23083 GCA_050996975.1 Solirubrobacteraceae bacterium
GCAGCAGGAACATGGCCCTGGGGTACGCAAAATCCCCGCATCATCAGACTGGCAACGCCGACAACGTGCCCGACGCCCCGCCCTCCCGAACAACCCGCCTCACCCCATCCACCGACACCTCAGCGGAGGCGATCACCCACGGCCCCTTGACAAAACGAACGCCATATCAGTAGGCGGCGCACCGTGAGCGGTGGCGGGGGAGGACTTGTAGCACGGATTCGCGCCGCGGTGCCACAGGAGATGGTCGATGTCCGCCGCGGTGCTGCCGGGCCGGCTGGCGACGATCAGCTCCACCGCGTGCAGCGCGCACGCCCTGATCTCGACCTCCTCGGGCGAACCGTGCTCGATCGGCTCGCCCCGGTCGATCCGTCGCACGAGACCGGGCTTGAACCGAAGCACCCCGTCGAGACGCAGCACGTGCGGGACCAGGTTGTCAGCGAACATGGTCAGAGCCGAAGTTGATCGCGTTCAGCGTCAGCCAGAACGCCGCCAGCTGCTCGTGCGTGCCCTCGACCAGCTGGGCTTCGGGATCGGGCGCCGGCGGGGGCGCTCCAAGCGGAAGGCTCGCGGCGTAGCGGGAGATCACGTCGCGCTCGATCGACACGTGCCGCGCGCGATCGGCGACGCCGGCGCACGCGGACCTGAGCTCGTCCACCACCGTCGACCACGACCCAGAGGATGCCAAGTGCCAGGCGGACGTGGCGGAAGAGGCGGAAGAGGCGGAAGCGGAAGGATGTGGGCGCGGATCGACGCGGTGGGCGGTCGCGCCCGCGGGGCAGTCGAAGATGAGCCACCGTCCGATTGCGCACGTGCCCGTGATGACCGCCTGGCATGCTTAAGCCGTGAGCATCACAAAGCTTCCGGCCAGCAAGCAGCAGACTCGGCTCGCGGGATTTCGGCTGCTCGCCGGGATTGTCGCGTTGATGTGGATCGTCGAGGTGATCAACTCGCTCGACTCGGGCGGGCTTGACAGCGACGGGATCTATCCGCGCAATGTCGGGCGGCTGTGGGGGATCTTGGCGGCGCCGTTCCTGCACGTCGGCTTCGGTCACCTGATCGGCAACACCGTGCCGTTCGTGTTCATGGGGCTGATCATTGCGCTGCGCGGTGCGACGCGAGTGGCGCTCGTGACCGTGATCGTGATCGTGGTCGGGGGCCTCGGGACGTGGCTGATCGCCCCGGCCGGCTCGGTCACGGTGGGCGCCAGCGGAGTCGTGTTCGGCTATGCCACCTATCTGCTGACCAGGGGCTTCTTCGACCGCAGTGCGCTCGAGCTGCTGACCGGCGCGGTCGTAGGAGCGGTCTGGGGCGGAGTGCTGCTCGGTAGCCTCGTCCCCCATTACGGGGTCTCCTGGCAGGGGCACGTGTGCGGCGCGATCGGCGGGGTGGTGGCCGCGTGGCTGGCGCGAGAGCACGACAGGCGTGTCGGCGGTCGTGCCGGGTTCGCCCGGGAGTCGGTGGGCGGCCGGTCCGCCCGCGGCCTCGCCAAGTAGCCTTGGTCCCAGCCCGGCTTCTGTCCGCCGCGGCTGCCCCGATACCCAAGCTCCAGTGCGCATCTTCTCCGGCATCCAGCCCACCGGTCGCAAGCACCTGGGCAACTACATCGGCGCGATCACGCAGTACGTGGTCGGGCAGGAGCGGGGGGAGGGGATCTACTGCATCGTCGATCTGCACGCCACGACGGTCGCCTATGAGTCCAGCGCGCTGCGGGAGTCGGTCTATGACACCGCCGCGACGCTGCTGGCGGCGGGCCTGGATCCCGCCCGGTGCATCTTCTTTCGTCAAAGCGACGTGCTCGAGCACGCAGAGCTGTGCTGGCTGCTCTCGAGCGTGACGGCGTTCGGCGACCTGAACCGGATGCACCAGTTCAAGGAGAAGTCCGGATCCCAGCGCGAGCTGGTCTCGGCCGGGCTGTTCTCCTACCCGGTGCTGATGGCCGCCGACGTGCTGGCGTACCGGGCGCAGGAAGTCCCGGTTGGCGATGACCAGCGCCAGCACGTCGAGCTGATGCGCGACGTCGCGCAGCGATTCAACACTCGCTTCGGCGAGGTGCTGGTGGTACCCGAGGGGCGTTATCCCGAAGTCGGCGCGCGGATCATGGACCTCCAGTCTCCCGAGCGCAAGATGTCGACGACCGGCGGCAGCGTGATGGGGACGGTGTACGTGCTCGACGAGCCCGGGGCCGTGATCAAGAAGCTTCGCTCGTCGGTCACCGACTCGGGCGCCAGCGTCGTGCGCTCGCCGGAGAAGCCGGGCATCTCGAACCTGATCGAGATCCTCGCGGCCGTCCGGGGCGATGCGCCACAGGACGTGGAGCGCGAGTTCGCGGACGCCGGCTACGGCGCGTTCAAGCAGGCCGTCGCTCAGGCCGTGGTCACGTACCTGGCCCCCGTTCGCGAGCGTTACGAGGATCTCCGTGCCGATCAGCGGGCGCTGGAGGAGATCCTGGCGGCTGGCGCCGAGCGTGCGCGCACGATCGCTGCCGGCACCCTGCTGGACGTCCGCGAGGCGATGGGTGTGGGACCGGTCCGCGCCCGGCGCTAACGTCCGCGCCGTGCGTCTGATCGACCTCGAGCTCGACCTCGATGTCTTCACCGGGCCCTTCGACCTGTTGCTGACGCTGATCCTGCGCGAGGAGGTCGATCTGCTCGAGGTCGATCTCGCCGAGATCGTGATCTCATACATCGACCACCTCGAGCAGCGCGGCGAGCTCGAGCTCGAGACCGCCACCGAGTTCCTGGTGTTGATCGCGGCGCTGCTCGAGCTCAAGTCGCGGCTGATGCTGCCAGGCGATCAGGAGGGGCTGGAGCAGATCGAGCTCGAACCCTATGAGGCGGCGGAAGAGCTGCTGGCGCGGCTGCTCGACGCCCACCGCTACCGGGCGGCGGCCACGGACCTGGGCGAGCGCCTGGCCGCGCAGGGCGGCTTCAGGTTTCGCTCCGCTGCGCCGCCGCCATGGCTGCGCAGCGCCTCGCTCCACGACGCGCGCGCCGTGTACGACCCAGCTCGATTGGCGATCGCGATCGGCGAGATGCTGCGGATGCCGGAGGCGGTCGACGTCCGCCACATGAGCGTGCCCAAGGTGAGTGTCGCCGAACGCCTGGCTCATCTGCGCCAGCTGCTGCGCCGGGGTGGCTTCAGCTTTGACGACGCGGTCGCCCGCGCCGACCGGGTGACGGTTGCCGTGACGCTGTTCGCGGTGCTCGAGCTCTACAAGCAGGGCGAGCTGACCTGGCATCAGAGCGAGCCGTTCGGCGAGATCAGGATCGAAGCGCTCACGGCGGCGGCGGTCACCAAGCTGGCGACGGCGGGATGACGGCCGAGCTTGAGCGCACGATCGAGGCGTTGCTGTTCCTCGCCCCCGATCCGGTCACGCCCGCAACGCTGGGGGATGCCACCGGCGCTGAGCCGCACGATGTCGTCACGGCCCTTGAGCGCCTGCGCGAGCACTACGAGTTCGAGCGCCGGGGCCTGGTCCTGCGCGAGCTGGCGGGGGGGTTCGCGCTCTGCAGCCACCCGGACGCAGAGCCCGCCGCGAGGCGGCTGCTCTCCCGTCCGCGGACGCCACCGCTGACCCCGGCACAGGCGGAGACGCTGGCGATCGTTGCCTACCTGCAGCCGGTCTCGCGGCCGGAGATCGCGCGGATCCGAGGGGTCAGCGCGGAGTCGGCGTCCGCGACCCTGCTCGAGCGCGGGATGGTGCAGGAGGCAGGCCGCTCGCAGTTCGGCGCCGTCCTGTACCGCACCACCGAGCTGTTCCTGGCGCTGTTCGGGTTGCGCTCGATCGACGAGCTGCCCGGCATCAGCACTTTCGATCCCTCGCCAGAGCTCGAACAGGAGCTCCGCGAGCGGCTGCTGAGCGCGGGGGAGGCCCGCGCCGGCGCGTAGCGGGTAGTCGGCTGTCACGCGCTCACCTTCCGCCTACGGCCGATCTCAGCGCGCTTTTCCAACCGCTCGCATTGCCCAGCGCGCTTGTCACCGATCGGATTGCGCTTCCCCGTCGAGCGCCGACGCGCTCAAGCCGCCGTCAGGAACCGCAGCACGTCCTGAGCGTCGCTGTCCAGCGCCGCCGCGTCCTGATCTGAGAGGCGGCCGAAGGGCTCGATCACGACCTCGCCGGCGGCGAGCCTCCATAGCGCCGCTGCGCGCCCTCCCACCAGCGCAAAGGCCCGAAAGACCCCGTTGCTCGTGACCGGCACTAGCTGCTCGGAGCCGACGATCTCCTCGCGCGAGCTCCACCCCAGCAGGACGGGGTCGAAGGCTCCGAGCAGGCGCGGCGGCGGGAGCTCGAGACTCGGCGGGCGGCCAGCGAGGTCGAGCAGACCGTCGTCGCGCGGGACCAGCTGCGCGGTGATCGAGGCCAGCCCGGCGCGGGCGTCGCGCAGCGGCAGGCCGGCCCATCGGGCGAGGTCGCGGTCGCTCGCGGGGCCGTGTCCCGCCAGGTACCGGCGCGCCAACTCCGCCAGTGCGCGGTCGCGCTCAACCGGGTCCGCCAGACCGACCTCGGCGTCGGCTTTTCCCAACCAATCGCGGACGAGCACGTAGGCGTGCTCGGGTCCGAGCATCGGTCCGCGCACGACCAGCCCGCGCAGCGACGCCAGTATCAGGATGTGCGCCAGCGCCTGTCCCGCCGTCGGCACTCCCGCCGCGGCGATGCGCTCGCGCAGCTGCCCGCGGGTGAGCGGCCCCTCCGCGGCCAGCGCGCGCTCGATCACCTTCACGCCGCGTTGAGCGGCGTCCGGTGAGACACCCTCCTGCCCCAGGCGCCTGGCGTTGCCCGTGAACAGCGGTGGCGTCGTCAGTGCGTGCAACCACCGGTAGTCCTCGCTGCGAATCAGATGCAGCGTGCCGCGGTTCAGCCAGCTGATCAACAGCGAACCGTCGCTCAGCGCGCGGTCCACGTCGGCGGCGCTGAGCCCCGTGCTGCGCGCGCGGATCGCCAGGCGAGCGCCGCGCGGATCCTGGCCCTGGACCGCGAGCAGTCGCTTCACGACCCCGATCGGCTCGCCGGCCGGCAGGCCGGCGAGCAGTTGGGCCCTGAACCGCTGGGCGATCATCGACCCGGCGAGGTCGCGGGACTTAGGCGCGCGCCGCCAGCTGACCGCACGCCGCGTCGATCTCGCGCCCGCGGGTCAGGCGGACGGTCGCGGCGAGGCCGCGGCGCTCGAGCTGGGCCTTGAAGGCCGCGATCGCCTTCGGAGTGGAGCCCTGAAGACCCGAGCCGGTCGGGTTGATCGGGTTGTAGGGGATCAGGTTGACCTTGAACACGCGCGGGTCGAGGATCTGGGCCAGCCCCACCGCCTGCGTGTGGGAGTCGTTGACGCCGGCAAGCATCACGTATTCGGCGAACACGTGGCGGCGCTTGCGGGCGTAGTGGCTCTCGCAGGCGGCGAGCACGGCGGCGAGCGGATAGCGATCGTTGACGGGCGTCAGCTCCGAGCGCAGCGTCTCGTCGGCCGCGTGCAATGACAGCGCGAGGCGCAGCGGCATGGCCTGGGCGCTCAGGCGTTCGATCCCCGGGATCCAGCCGACGGTCGAAATCGCCGTCCGCCGATGGGTGATGCCCAGATCGGGCAGCAGGCGGCAGGCGTGCAGCACGCCGTCGAGGTTCATCATCGGCTCGCCCATGCCCATGAACACGGCGTGGTCGATACGGTCGACCCGGCGGAAGTGAAGCGCCTGGTCGAGGATCTCGCAAGCCGTCAGGTTGCGCCCGAAGCGCATCTGGCCGGTGGCGCAGAACGTGCACGTCAACGGACAGCCGGACTGCGAGGACAGGCAGACCGATCGCCGCCCGTCCCGGTATCGCATCAGCACCGCCTCCACCGGGCGACCATCGTGGGTCTCAAACAGCGTCTTGGCGGTGCCGTCGCGGGCGTGCGCTTCCCGCTTCACGCCGAGCGTCGAGAACGGCACGCGCTCCTGGAGCGCTGCGCGCAGCTGCAGCGGCACGTCGGTCATGGCGTAATACCCGGCGGCGCCTTGCGCCGCCCATTTCCAAACCTGCCGGGCGCGGTAGGGGGGCTCTCCTAGCTCGGTCAGCGTGCGCTCCAGCAGCTCGAGGTCCATCCCGGATATGGTGGCAGAGCGTGCGCCTAGCGAAGTTCCTAGCCTCGGCCGGGGTCGCCTCTCGCCGCGCTGCCGAGGAGCTCGTGAGAGCCGGGCGGGTGAGCGTCGGCGGGAGCGTAGTGACCGATCCAGCCCGTGACGTCGCCGCCGATGACCCGGTTACGGTCGACGGCGAGCCCGTCCGCGATGATCAGCCGCGCGTCGTCTACGCCCTCAACAAGCCCTCGGGGGTCGTATGCACCGTCCGGGACCCGCAGGGGCGCCCGACCGTCGTCTCGCTGATCGCGCCGGCTGATGGAATCGTCCGCCTGTATCCGGTCGGCCGGCTCGACATCGACGCCACCGGTCTGATCGTGCTCACCAACGACGGTGGGCTCGCGCACCAGTTGATGCACCCGAGCTTTGAGGTCGCGAAGACCTACCGGGCGGTGGTCTCGGGCGCTCCCGTGCGTGAGGCGGCCGTTCGAGCGCTCCGGCAGGGGGTCAAGCTTGACGACGGTCCCAGCGCGCCGGCCCGAGTCAGGCGACTGGCGCCGGACACGATCGAGCTCACGATCCACGAGGGCCGCAAGCGTCAGGTCAAGCGGATGTGCATGGCGGTTGGCCATCCCGTCAAGCGCCTGGAACGGATCAGGTTCGGCCCGCTCGGGCTGGGCGAGCTGCGGCGGGGAGCCTATCGCCGGCTCACCGACGCCGAGGTGGCGCTGCTGACGGGGAAGCCTTAACGAAATTCCAATCGGCGCGGCAGGCAGTGCCAACGCCCCAGCGGGCACTATCTCCACCTGATGGCACAGGAATCGAGCCCGCGGGATGTGTCGATCGTGCTCGCCTCCGCGCCCGCGCTCGGCGCCGGAGTCGGACCCGGGGAGACGCTTGACCTGCCGCGGTTTGCTCCGCTCCGAGCGCGCCGCGTCCCGCCCCTGGCGCGGGTGGCGATCGGTCCGCTCGCGGGGCGGCTCGCGCTGGGCGGACTGATCGCCGGGACGCTGTTGGTCGTGATGCTCGCCACGGCGGGTCCGTCCGTGCTGGTGCCGCGCAGCTCCCTCTCCTTTCCGGGCTGGGAGTCGGGACCACTGCACGGCGTGGTCGGGCGGCTGATCAGCGATCCGAACGCGCTGGATGCGCTGCTGAGCGCGGTGATCGTCGCGATGGGGATCGCCTATGGCGTGGCGCTGGCTGCGGTCAGGACGCTGTCGATGAAGACGATTGTGATCGGCGTCGTGGCGTTGCACGCGATCCTGCTGCTGAGCCCGCCGCAGCAGCTCACCGACCTGTTCAACTATCTGGGCTACGCGCGTCTGGGCGGCCTTCACCATCTGAATCCGTACACGAACGTGATCGGCCACGAGCTCCACGACCCGGTCTACCGGTTCACGACCTGGCACAACCTGCGCAGCCCCTACGGGCCGCTGTTCACGGCGGCCACCTATCCGCTGGCGCTGACTTCGCTGCCGGTCGCGTACTGGACGCTGAAGGTCGCGACCGTGCTCGCGAGCCTCGGGTTCGTCGCGCTGGTGGGCAAGTGCGCGCGCCTGCTCGGGCGCGATCCGCGCTATGCGGTTCTGTTCGTCGCCGCCAACCCGATCTTTCTGATGTACGCGGTCAGCGGCTTTCATAACGACTTCTTCATGCTCGTGCCTTCGACCGCCGCGATCGCGCTGCTGCTGGCGGGGCGGGATCGAGCGGCCGGGGCGGCGCTGATGGTCGCGGTAGCGGTCAAGTTCACCGCGATCCTGCTGCTTCCGTTCCTGTTGGTCGCCGTGCTCACCTCACGCCGCCGGATGGAGATCCTGGCGGGTGCCGCGCTGGCCGCGGTGCCGCTCGTGGCGCTCAGCGTCTCGCTGTTCGGGCTTTCGATTCCCAACCTGTCCGATCAGAGCACGCTGCTCACCGATTTCAGCATCCCCAACCTGGCCGGACTGGCGATCGGGATCGGCGGTGGCACGCCGGGTCTGCTGCGGGTGGCGAACGTGGCGCTGGTTCTCGCGGTGTTCTTCCTCCTGCGCCGGCGGCGCGACTGGCTTTCGGGCGCCGGGTGGTCGACGTTTGCCCTGATCGCGAGCCTCGCCTGGCTGGTCCCCTGGTACGTGATCTGGCTGCTCCCGCTGGCGGCGCTCGGGACCAGCCTCCGGCTGCGCCGGGCGGCCCTCGCGCTGACCGCCTTCCTCGTGCTGACCTTCATTCCCGTGACCGGAAATCTGCTGTTCGCCCACGGGATCAACCCGATGGCGACCCCGGTCGGGAAGGCGTCAGGGGACCTGCAGCACAAGCTGGCGCAGTAGCGGCTCTGAGCGGGTCGCCGTCGCGGCTCTGAGCGGGTCGCGGTAGCGGCTCTGAGCGGGTTCGCATTAGCGGCCGGGGGCCCGCGCCGCGAGGCTTGGCATGATCGGGCGCTGCATGCTCCGCGAACAGGCTGAAAGCGGGATGGCTGCGCGGAGCGGCACTCGCACGGAAATCATCGTCCCGCGGCGTACGCGGATTGACGGGTTTGACCTGGTGGTGCTGTCCGCGTTCGCCGGGGTGTCGCTCTGGGTGCTCGCGCTCGATCTGTGGCAGGTGATCGCGCACGGCCGCGTCTGGACCGGGACCGACGGTGTCTACCTGGTCGACCAGATGCAGTACCTGGCGTGGATCAGCGATTCCTCGCGTCACGCGCTGGCCTCGAACCTGTTCGTGCTGCGCGACACCCCGGCCGATTACCTGCAGCCGGCGGTCGTGCTGTCCGGGGCGATCTCGGCGCTCGGCGTGGCGCCGTGGCTCTCGCTGCTGCTGTGGAAGCCGGTAGCGGTGGGCGGGGCCTTCTATGCGACGCGCGAGTATGTCCACGGCAGCCTCGGCGGTGCAGGGGCCAGGCGCGTAGCGCTCGTGCTCGGGTTGTTCTTCGCGTCCTTCAGCGTGATCTACGGGTCCTTCGGGGTGGTCGGGGATCTGTTCCCCGGCTTCCTGCTGTGGGGATATCCGTTCGGGCTGCTCGCGCTCGCGGCGATGCTGCTCGCGCTGCTGGCCTACGAGCGCGGGCGCGCCGCAGGCCGGTTCGTGCTGGCGCCGGCACTGCTCGGGGCGCTGGCCAGTTCGCTGCATCCCTGGCAGGGCGAGCTGCTGATCCTGACCGTGATCGGAGCCGAGCTCCAGTTCTGGCGGCGACCTTTAGATCGCGGGGCTGGGAGGGGGCTGGGGCCGTGGGTTTGGGGTCGCTTGGCGGGTGGGGGGCGGCTGCCTGCGGTGACCGTGGTCGTCACCGCGCTCCCGCTCGCGTATTACGCCGTCCTCGGTCAGACCGACCTCTCTTGGCGTTTTGCCCGCGAGGCGAGCAAGCACTCGTTCTCACTGGGGACGATCGTACTCGGGCTCGCTCCGCTCGGGCTGGTGGCGGCCTTCGGCTATCGGGGCCGGCCCCGGAGCTTCCTGGCCGCCGCGACGCGCAGCTGGCCGATCGCCGCCCTCGTCGTCTATCTGGTCTCGGCCACGGGTGTGAGCGCCACCCCACTGCACGCGTTTGAGGGAATCACGATCCCGCTCGCCGTGCTGGCCGTGGGCGCGGTCCGGCGGGGGGGCTGGGACCGGCTGCCCCGGCACCGGCTGCTGGCCTGGATCGCGGTTGGTGCGGCCACGATCCCGGGCGGCTGCTATGCGCTCATCAGCGCCCGCACGCTCGTCGCTCCGGCAGGCGGAAACGCGAACTTCATCACCGCGCAGGAGCACGATGCGCTGCATTACCTGGCGCGTTCATCCGAGCCTGGGGGGGTGATCACCCGGTTCTACCTTGGATCGCTGATACCCGGCGCCTCGGCCCGGCGCACGTTCGTCGGCGACTGTCTGTGGTCCACGCCGCAGTGCACCCCCCGGGCAAAAGCCGCCCAGGCGCTGTTCGACGGTTCACTCGGACCGACGGCGGCGCGCGCGCTCGTGCTCTTGAGTGGCGCGCGCTTCGTATTGGCCGATTGCCAGGCGGCGCCGGGTCTCGCGGCTCTGCTGCACCCGATCACCCGCTCGGTTCACCGCTTCGGCTGCGCCGCCGTTTACGGGGTCGACTAGCCGCGAGCAGGATTGCCGTGGGGTCGGTCCGGCGCGGGTCGCAGCGGTCCCAAGCGCCTCTGGCAGAATCCACCGCGATGCGGCTCTTCGCGCTACGTGGCGCCAACAGCGTCGAGGGCAATCAGGCGGATCCGATCCTGGCGGCCACCGACGAGCTGATCCGCGAGCTGATGAAGCGCAACGATCTCTCGTCAGAGGCGATGGTGAGCTGCATCTTCACGCTCACCGACGACCTCGACGCGGAGTTTCCCGCGGTGGCGGCACGGCGGCTCGGCCTGGACTGCGTGCCGCTGCTATGCGCTCGCGAGGTGCCCGTGCCCGGCGCACTCGAGCGCGTGATCCGCGTGCTGGTGCACTATTACGCGCCCGAGGAGCACCAGCCGCGTCACGTCTACCTCGGACGGGCTCGGACATTGCGGACGGACCTCGAGTCGGCACAATGAGAACGGCGATGCCGATCGAGTTCGCCCAGCGCCTCCGGCGCCTCCCTGTGTATCCAGTCGCCTCGGGTTACGACCTCGGAGCGGACGTGGCGATGCTCGCTTCGAACGAGTCGAGCTTTGCGCCGCTGTCGGCGGTCGTCGCCGCGGCGCAGCGCACGCTGGCGGGCGCCAACCGATATCCCGATCCGTCCTACTCGCCGCTGCGGAGCGCGCTCGCGGACCGCTACGACATTCCCGCCGAGCGGGTCGCGCTCGGCAACGGGTCGTGCGACCTGCTGCTCGCGGCGGGGGAGGCGCTGCTCGAGCCCGGTGCGGAGGTGCTCTACGGATGGCCGGCGTTCAGCGTCTACCCGCACCTTCCGGCCGCGTCCGGCGCGCGCGCCGTCGAGGTCGCGTTGGACGGCGAGGATCGTCACGACCTCGATGCGATGGCGGCCGAGCTCACGGTCGCGACGCGGCTGGTGCTGCTCTGCAATCCCAACAATCCGACCTCGACGGCACTCGGACTGGAACAGGTCGAGGGCTTCCTGGAACGCGTTCCCGCCCACGTCTGCGTGATCCTCGACGAGGCGTACTGCGAATTTGCGCTGTGCCTGGGCGATCCGCATGCATCGCTGGCGCTGCTGAAACGCCATCCAAACCTGGTTCTGCTGCGGACCTTCTCGAAGGTGTACGGGCTCGCCGGGCTCCGGGTCGGCTATGCCCTGTGTGGCTCGGCGAGCTTTCGCCAGGCGGTCGACCAGGTGCGCCAGCCATTTCACCTCAACATGGCCGCGCAGGCCGCCGCGGTCGAGGCGCTGCGCCACCAGGACGAAGTCGAACGGCGGGTGAGCGCCACGATCGCCGCGCGGATCGAGCTCGAGGAGGGTATTCGCGCGCAGGGCCTTTGGGTGGCCGAATCCGACGCGAACTTCGTCTGGCTGCGGCTGCCGGCTCCCGGCGGATGGTCGGCTGCGCGCTCTGTCGCGGGGGGGGCGTCGGCTAGGGGCGGATCGACGACCGACGCCGCGGCGCTCGCCGAAGCCGCCGCGGTCGCGGTCGCGGACGCCGCGGCGGCGGAGGCCGCAGTGATGACTGGCCTGCGTGAGCGCGGCGTTTTGGTTCGTGGCGGCGGGTCGTTGGGACGCGCCGGGGCGTTGCGCGTCACCGTCGGGACGCCGGCCGAGAACGCCAGGTTCGTCGATGCCCTGGGGGAGCTGACGTCACGGTCCGCGAACTGATCCAGCGCCGGGCCCAAGCGGTTGCTCCGTCTGAGCTCTCTCTTATCGTGATCGCGATGTCTGGTCATGTGATCGTGCAGGGTGAGCGGTCTGAGCTGATCGAGCTGGCGCAGGTGCGGACCCCGTGAGGCTCGCGCAGTGCCTCGGCGCCGTCCCAGCCAAGCACCGCAGCTCGGTCGCGGGCGCGATTGGACTGGCCAGCAAAGCCAAAACGGTCGAGATCGCCGAAGCGCTGCTGGATCCCGAGCAGCTTTCCCAGCTGATCAATCGTCTGCCGGCCAGCGTGCGCGGCCGGGCGGCGCGCAAGACCCTCTGCGGGACCGTCCAAGCGTCAGGCGCCTACTACTACGCGCCGGCCGGTGACTCGGCTGATCTTGAGCTGGAGCGCTACGGGCTCGCTTTCGCCTTCCGCGGGCCTTGGCGCACCGAGTACGACCTGGCCGAGGATCTGCGGGGCCCGCTCCTGGAGGCTCTGGCCCAGGGCCACGCCGAGGGGATGAAGCCCCCGCGCGCGCAGCGGTGGGTCGGCGCGCCGCTGCAGCTCGCCCACGACGCCGCGGCGGTGTGGGCGGCCCTGCACCGCGAGCCTGCGCGCGTGAAGACCGATGGATCCCTGTACCAGCGTGCATGGCCCAAGCTCGAGGCCGCCCTGCCGGCCCTCGACGTGTTCGGAGCGCCGGATGTCTTGCGCGCACGGCGCCTGGGCACGGCGCTGGTCGCGCTGCGCCAGGAGGGTTGCCTGCGCGTCCGCGTCGACGACGTCTCGGGCTGGGAGACCAAGCGCGAGCTGGTGCCAGCCGGAAGCCTGGGACGGACATTGGAATCCCCGCCGATGCAGCTACGCAACCGTCTGCTTGAGCACACCGCCAGCGAGGCGACCGACGTCGCCGGACTGGCGCTGCTGAAGGTCACGGCGGCTCGGGGTGGGGTTTCGCTGGCGTCCTACGGCAGCGCGCTCGAGCGGTTTCTCGAGCAGGGTGGCGAGCGTCTCGATCCGAGTCTCTCGCCGGTCCAGCGGAGCCTGCTCGGAGTGCAGGTCGGCTGGCTGCTTGGACTGGCAGAGATCGGATTCGACGGTGAGGGGAAGCCGGTGGCGGTGCGCCCCACCAGCGCGATGTTCGAGGCTTGGTCAGGGGTTGGCTCGACGAGCGAGGAGCTCGACGCTGCGGGCGGGCGCGGCTCGACGAGTCACGAGGCCCACGCCGGGCCGGGGCCGCGTGCCGTGTGTCAGGGCAACTTCGAGATCGTGCTGCTCGCGCACCCGGCTCCGTCGGACCGGCTCACGCTGGAGCTCGCCTGCGAGCCGGTCCTCGGTCAGCCGCACGTCTACCGCATCACTCGCCGCTCGGTGGGCGTCGGCGAGCGCGCGAGCGTCGGGCCGGGCGGCGTGCTCGGCGCGCTGGCCCGGTTGGCCGGCGAGCTGCCGCAAAACGTCGCGCGCTCAGTGTCGGATTGGGCGGCTGCTGCGGGTCCTCCCCTGCGAGTGCGAACGGCGATGATGCTGGACGCCGGCGATGCGCACACCGCCGATGCGCTCGCCGCGGGGCCGCTGGCGGATCTGGTGCTCGAACGGGTCGGGGAGCGCCTGCTCGCGTTTACCGCGGGACGGCTCGATGAGCTCCGGCGCGCGCTCGCGGGTGCGGGTCGCGAGCTCGAGCCCGGGCTCGAGAAGATCTCCGGCAGCTGGGAGGAGCGCGAGCCCCGCGAGACCGGAGTCGAGCGCGCCTGGCAGGCCTACGTCCCTGTAGCGGTCCCGAAGGCACGGCTCGTCTCCACGCTGCGCGCCGATCGAGGCGCCCCGGACGTCCCGATCCACGGGTCTGCGGTTGAAGGCCTTAAGGACTTCGACCTCGACGAGCCCCTCGAAGTGATCCTCGAGGCGATCGAGAACGAGGAGGAGGTGGTGATCGTCTACGCCGGTGCGGGTGGGGTGAGCCACCGTTGCATCCGGCCGATCGAAGTCGTGGGGTCCCAGTTGCGTGCTGTGTCCAACGCGCGCGGGGACGAGAGCCAGTTCTGGGTCCAGTCGATCATCGCCGCCGCTCCGTTGGCGACCTGAACCGAGTCGCGACGGGCGCCGTCCGCTCGGTCAGGTCATCGCTCCACCAGGATTGGCGCCGGCCCCTCAAGACCAGCAGCCCTGCTGTCAGCTGGAGAACTCCTCGGTTGCGAGCGCCTGCGTGAGCAGCATCTCCTCGCAGGGGTCGGGCGAGTGTTCTTGAGCGACGTGTTACCCGACGCGACCGCGCCGAAGTTGCACCCCGCCCGCGTGTAGGGGACCCAGGGCGCCGGGACGTTCTTGCCCTGCGGGGTGACGAGATTGGGCGGCGGGTTCGGCGTCGCCGACGTCTGCACCGGGTCGGTCCAGGAGGTGAACGCCGACGGGAAGCTGATCGAGCCGCCGGTGTTGAAGCATCCGTAGCTGTTGGCGACGTTCAATGCCTGGCGATCGGGATACAGGCCGGTCTCCGAATTGACGATGTCGTTCGCCGTGTGGGCGATCAGCGGGGTGTGCTCATTGGAGAGCAAGCTTCCGTTGCCGCGCAGGAAGTTCCGTAGGTTCGGCATCTGCTCGAGGTCCGACGGGACGTTCGGGCTGCCGCGCAGCAGATGGGTGTGTCAAACACGACATAGATCACGTGCTTGATCCCGCGCCCCGACGTCTCAGGTAGCCGGCAGCGGTGAGCTCGCAGCGCTTGGCGAACGCGTCCCGGCGCTGGTCGAGCGAGCCTTCGGCGGCGGCCGGAGAGACGCTCGTGGTCCATGGGACCACAACGATTGCCAGTGCGCTCAACGCCAGCCGGCGCGTGCTTGTGCTCATCGGAATCCTCCTCCTCGGGGGCATCGGCGGGAGGAGGGGGTTGTACGACCGCGGCCCGGACGTGTTGTTAGCGAGGCATGTCTGACCTGTGACAAACCGACCGACGGCTTCTCGCGGATCCCGGTCACAAGCCGGTGGACGCCGAGCAGGGCCGGGTTCGTGATCGGTTGGGATATTTTCCACGCCAGAGCAGGGTTATCTACCAAACGCCGCGCTCCGGCGTCGTTTGTCACAATCCGAGCCCGATGGACCTGGGATTGGGACAACGTGTCTGCGTCATCACCGGCGCCTCGCGTGGCATCGGCCGGGCGACGGCTGAGATCCTCGCCCACGAAGGGGCAGCGCTGCTGCTCGTCGGGCGTCGAGAGGAAACGCTCGAGGAAGTTGCCAGCGCGTGTCGGACCGCTGGAGGCCGCGCGCGGACGCTCGCGGTCGACGTCACCGACCCAGATGCCGGCGAGCGGGTGCTCGAAAACTGCGTGAGCTCTTTCCAACGGATCGACGCGCTGGTCAACAACGCCGGCACGAGCGCTGTCCGGTCGCTGGCCGAATTGACTGACGCGGAGTGGCAGGAGCAATGGGATCTGCACGTGATGGCGCCAATGCGGCTGATGCGCTCGGTGGCGCCGGCGATGGCGCAGCGGGGTTGGGGAAGGATCGTCAATGTGTGCTCCTCCTCCGGCAAGCGACCATCGCAGACGAACGTCGCCTACTCGGTTACCAAGGCGGCCGAGCTGTCGCTCTCCCGCGCATTCGCCGACCAGTACGCGGGCGAGGGCGTGCTGGTCAACGCGGTCGCGCCGGGACCCGTCGGGAGCGAGCTGTGGATGGCGTCCGGCGGCCTGGCCGACCAGGCCGCGCAGGCCCGCGGGGTGACCCGGGAGGAGGTGCTCGAGTCCACCGCCGCGAAAACTCCGGTTGGTCGCCTGGGCACCGAACGGGAGATCGCGGGAGTGATCGCGTTCCTGTGCTCGGAGGCGGCCTCCAACGTGGCCGGTGCAGCGTGGTCGGTCGATGGGGGCACCGTGCCCGTGATCATCTGACGGACGGCGGCGCCGCAAACGCGGTGCCGGCTGGGGCCGACCGATCCAGCGCGATTCGCCCGACCCGATTCGCTCAAGCGACCCAACCCGATCCATAGACTTCCCTGCCGATGCCCGTCAACACGCAAGCCGCCGGAAAGACCTATCCGCCACTCACCTACGCCGTCGGCCGCGAGAAGATCAGGGAGTTCGCCGCGGCGGTGGGCGAGACGAACCCGCTTCACGTCGATCTCGAGGCGGCTCGCGGCGCGGGCCATGCCGACCTTGTGGCGCCGCCGATGTTCGCCGTCGTATACGCGGGCCAGTCGCTGGTGCCGGCCCTGTTCGACCCCGAGCTTGGAATCGATTTAGCGATGATGGTCCACGGCCGCCAGGAGTTTCGCTGGGGTCCGGTCGTCGTCGCCGGCGATGAGATCACGACGACCATGACGGTCAAGGAGATCGTCGATCGCGGCGGAATGGCGTTCTACGTGTTCGAGTCGAAGTCGGTATCACAGCGACCCAGCCAGCGCGGCGAGACCGTGTGCACGGGGATCTGGACGCAGATCGTCAGGAGCCCCTGATGGGCTTGGATCTGAAGCCGGGCGACACAATCGAGCTGAAGGTCACCCCGGACGCGTACGTGACCGTGCGCTACGCCGGTGCTTCAGGGGATTTCAACCCGATCCACATCGACGAGGAGTTCGCCACCCAGGTGGGGCTGCCGGGGCGAATCTTGCACGGGCTCTGGACGATGGCCCAGGTGGCCCGCGCGCACACCGAGGCGGCGGGTGGCCCCGAGAAGCTGGCGCGCCTGTCGGTGCAGTTCCGCGGAATGGGACGGCTCGGCGAGGAGATCGTCGTCACGGGCACGATACGGGAGTGCAGTGGCGATGCGGCGATCGTTGAGTCTGAGGCAGTGCAGGCAGGCAAGCGAATCATCCGCAACGCCACGGCCGAGCTGCGCCCGGACTGATCGCGGGCCCAGGCCGCTCACTTTGTCTCCATGGTGAGGGCTTTTTGATCACCGTGACCCGCCCGGAGCGCCGGCGGCCTGTGGGGTCCGCACGGAGCGCTCGGGCGCTGAGGCGGAGCGCCGGGGGCCTGCGGGGTCCGCCCGGAGCGCTCGGGCGCTGAGGCGGTCCGCCCTCGGCACCCCCGGCGCCCGACCTACAATCAGACCCGTGTTGAGCGATCGCCAGCAGCTGGTGTTGCGCAAGGTCGTCGAGGAGTACCTCGAGGGCGGCGTGCCCGTGGGCTCCAAGGCGCTCTCGGTCGCGGTCGAGTGGGGCTCCTCGACCATCCGTCACGAGCTCGCGAGCCTCGAGGAGCTGGGCCTGCTGGCGCACCCGCACACGTCGGCCGGACGCGTTCCGACCGAGGCGGGATACCGCTACTTCGTCGACCGGCTGCTCCCGGCCGAGGACATCGGGCCGCGCCTGCCGCTGTCGCTCGTGCGCCGAGAGCTGGACGAGGCGATGCGGGTGACGACCGAAACCCTCTCGCAGGTGACCAATCTGCTGGCGATCGTCACCGCACCCCCGATTCATACCTCGACGGTCCGCCACATCGAGGTCCTCGTGCTTCAGTCCCAGGTGCTGATGGTCGTCGTGATCACCTCGACGGGCGGGGTGACCAAGCGGCTGTTCACGTTCGCCCGGCCGGTCGACTTCGGACTTGTCCACTGGGCTGCGAGCTACTTGAACGAGCGCCTGACCGGTCTCGGGCTCGGCGCCCGCATGCTCCAGCAGCGCCTGCACGACCCCTCGCTGTCGAGCACCGAAGCGGATTTCCTGCACGCGCTCGCGCGCGTGTTCAACGACCTCGAGCTCGCCGCCCAGGACACGCTCTATATGGACGGCACCTCACGGCTGCTGAGGACCGAACGCTTCGCGGAGGCCTCCGAGCTAAACGCCCTGATGGAGATGCTCGAGCGCCGCGTGACGCTGATCGGCGTGCTGCGCAAGGCGGTCTCAGACCGCGACGTGCTCGTGCGGATCGGCACCGAGAACGACGCACCCGCGCTGCGCTCGCTCGCCCTCGTCGGCGCCGGCTACGGGCTGCCCCAGCGCCAGCTCGGCACCGTGTCGGTGATCGGACCGTTGCGGATGGACTACGGACGGGCGATCCGTTCGGTGCGGGAAGCGGCCGCTCAGCTGTCGAGCTTCATCGCCGACGTCTACGACGAACGATGAGCGCCGGCCAGATGCCCCGCGACTACTACGACGTCCTCGGCGTCGCCCGCGACGCCGAGGAACCCGCGATCAAGAAGGCCTTCCGCCGGCTCGCCCGCGAGCTTCACCCCGACGTCAACAGTCACGACCCCGAGGCCGAGGGAAAGTTCAAGCAAGCCGCCGAGGCCTACGAGGTCCTCTCCGACCCCACCCGGCGCGCGACCTATGACCGCTATGGACACGAGGGCCTGCGCAGCGGCGGATATGCCCCCAACTTCGAGGGCTTCGGCTCGGTGGCGGACATCTTCGAGGCCTTCTTCGGCGGCGGTGGCGGTGGCGGTGGCTTCGCGAGCGCGTTTGGCGGTGGCCGCCCAGGCGGCGCGGCTCAGGGCGGCGACGTCGCGGTGGCGGCCGAGATCGACCTCGCCGATGCCGCTCACGGCATCGCGACCGAGGTCTCATACGAGTCGATCTCGCGCTGCGAGCACTGCCGTGGCAACGGCGCCGAACCCGGTACCCCGATCGAGATGTGTGCTCGATGCCAGGGCAGTGGTCAGCTGCGCGCCGTATCACGGACCCCATTCGGCCAGATCGTGCGAGCCGCCGCGTGTGACGTGTGCCACGGCGAGGGCCGCGTGCCCAAGGATCCGTGCCATGTCTGCCATGGCCGCGGGCGCCGAGTTCAGCGTGAGAAGGTCGCCGTCGACGTGCCGGCGGGGATCGCCGACGGGCAGCGGATCAGGATCGACGGCCGTGGTCATGCCGGCGAGCATGGCGGTCCCAACGGCGACCTGTACGTGATGATCGCGGTGCGCGAGGATCCTCGGTTCGTTCGCGACGGTGATGATCTGGTAACGGTGGTGGACGTGTCCGCCCCGCTGGCGGCGCTCGGGACCACGGTTGAGGTCCCGACCGTCGACGGGTCCGTCGAGCTCGAGATCCCGGCTGGGACCCAGCCCAACGAGAGCTTGGTCGTGCGCGGTCGCGGGCTGCCGGCGCTGCGCGCCCGCCGCACCGGCGACCTCCGGGTCCTGGTCAACGTCGTGATCCCGCACCGCCTGCGCCGTGAGCAGCGCGAGCTGCTGCAGCGGCTCGCCGAGACGATGACCGAAGAGAACCTGCGGACCGGCGACGGGGTGTTCGGGAAGCTCAAGCGAGCGTTCGGCGGCTGAGGCTCGGCGTCCAAGCGCACCGGACTGCCCAGTCTCCGCGGCCTGAGGAAATGCTCCGACTCGCGATCCGCGTGCGTCTAGAGCAGGCCGAGTTCGTGCTCGCCGAGCTGCTCGAGCTCGCGCCAAGCGGCCTTGAGGAGGTTCAGATCGGCGCAGACATCGTCGAGTATGCGCTGTACGGCGCCCCTGGCGAGCTGCCCGCCCTGCCCGAGCTCAGCGCCGCCGCCGGTGGGGCGCTGGTCGAGGTCAGGACCGAGGAGATCGCCGAGGACTGGGTCGACCGCTGGCGGCAGTTTCACCGGCCCGTGGTGGTGGGCGACACGCTAACCGTTCGTCCCCCGTGGGAGCCTCCCGGTCAGACTGCGATCGACGTCGTGATCGACCCTGGTCAGGCGTTCGGAACCGGAGCTCACCCCACCACGCGTCTGTGCCTGGAGCTGATGGCCTCGCTTCCGGCGCGGGAAATGTTCCTCGACCTCGGCTGCGGATCAGGGGTGCTGGCAATCGCCGCCGCCAAGCTGGGCTGGACGCCGGTGCTGGCGGTGGACAACGACGCGAGAAGCATTGAGGCGACGCGAGCCAACGCGAAGGTCAACGGCGTAGCGGTGCAAGTGCGCCGCCTCGATCTACGTCGCGAGGACTTGCCGGGCGCGCCGACCGTTGCCGCCAACCTCCTGGGTCCGCTCCTGCATCAATGGCTTGCGCGCCTGCCCGTCGCTACCACCGAGCGGGTGATCGCGAGCGGCCTGCTGACGCACGAGGCGGATGGACTGGCCTGCGCGTTTGCCTCGCGCGGACTCCCGGAGGCGGCGCGGCGGGTTCGTGGCGAGTGGGCGGCGCTGCTGCTCGCACGGCCACGGTGACCGAGCTCAACCCCGGCGCGGCCCCCCCGGGATGCTGATTTGTCGGCGCGCGGGGTTACGCCCCCCCGAAGGGAGGGGCAGCGACGCCGGCGATCGCGGCGAGGCGGCAAACGATGGCGTGAAAACGCTTCATCATCCTGGCCTTCCCTTCCACGTGTGACTCCCCGCTGGTTGATGTTCATGATTCGGTGAGCTGAGCTCAGGCGGTTGATCGATGAGCCCGTCCGAGTGCCCGCAGGCGCCTTGCGTACCCAGCGCCTCGGGTCAAGCGGTTCTCGCAGTCTCGGGCGAGCGTCGAGCTTTGCCGATGCCGATCGAGGATCGCACGGATCAGCGATACCGATCGGGTGGCACCATCGGGAGCCCGCCGTGGCACCCGCCGCGGGTGGACCGCGCCGTCTCACCGGGCGCGTATCCTTGAACAGAGTGACCGTCCTCGAACAGGTCCGCACCGACATCACCACGGCGATGAAGGCCCGCGAGAAAGAGCGGGTCGGCGCGCTGCGACTGGTGCTGTCCGAGCTGCAGAAGGCGGTCAAGGACGGCGGCGAGGACGAGCTGGCGGTGCTCCGGCGCGAGCGCAAGCGGCGATTCGAGGCGGCGCAGCAGTTCCGCGACGGTGGCCGGCCAGAGCTTGCCGAGCAGGAGGAGTCAGAAGCGCGGCTGATCGAGCGCTATCTCCCCGCGCAGCTCGGGGACACCGAGCTTGAGGCGATCGTCGCCGAGGCGGTCGCTCAGACTCGCGCGAGAAGTGCCGGGGCCAGGGCTTCGAACGAGCTGGGGCAGGTGATGAAGGCGGTCATGGCCAGGGCCGCCGGCCGCGCTGACGGCAAGCGCGTGGCGGCGCTCGTGCGCGAGGCGCTCGATTCGGCGGCACGGGGTGCGTAAGCAGCTCGAGCTCGACAACGTCGTTGCGGTGGAGCTCGCGGGAAGCGAGGACGCGGTGCTCCGCGCGCTCGAGGGACATCTGGACTGCGGCGTGCACCTGCGCGGTAACGTGCTCACGCTCGAGGGGGAGTCCGATCCCGTCGAGGCCGCCGCGGCGGTGGTGCGCGAGCTCTCCGAGCTGATCTCCCAGGGTCACGAGATCGCCCCGGGCACGATCGAGGCTGTCACGCGCGCGCTCGACGAGCACCAGTCGCCGGCCGGGATCCTCGAGGACGTGGTGTGGCGCCACCGTGCGACCAAGGTCGCCCCCAAGACGGTCAACCAGAAGCGCTACGTCGACCTGATCCGCAGCAGCACGATCACCTTTGGGATCGGGCCGGCGGGGACCGGCAAGACCTTCCTCGCGGTGGCGCTCGCGGCGGCGGCGCTCAGCCGCCGGGAGGTCAACCGGATCATCCTCACGCGCCCGGCGGTCGAGGCGGGGGAGCGGCTCGGCTTCCTGCCCGGTGACCTGATGGCCAAGGTCGATCCCTACCTGCGGCCGCTGTTCGACGCGCTGCACGACATGCTCGAGCCCGAGCGCGTCACCCAGCAGCTGGAACGCGGGGTGATCGAGGTCGCACCGCTAGCGTTCATGCGTGGACGCTCGCAGCCGCTTGCGAGCGGTGTGCTCACCCCGACGGGCTTTCGACCGATCGGCACCCTGCGGGTCGGGGATCTGGTGATCGGCTCGGATGGGTCTTCCACGCCGGTGATCGGTGTCCACCCCCAGGGTCGCAAGGCGGTATACCGACTGCGTGCCCAGGACGGCGCATCGACGCTCTGTTGCGCAGAACACCTGTGGCACGTCTTCACCCCTTCGGATCGTCGCCGACGCGGGCCCGGCCGCGTCGTGGAGACCCAGGAGATGATCGGCCGGCTGCGGTCCGCCCACCAGCACCGGTTCGAGCTGCCGATGCTCTCCTCGCCCGTCGAGTTCCTGCCGCGCGAGGTTCCGATCGATCCTTATGCCCTCGGTCTGATGCTCGGAGACTGCCTGACCACGACCACGACTCCCACTTTCGCCACGGGAGATCCGGAGCTGGCCGTGGCGCTGGGAGAATCGCTCGCCGGCATCGAACTCCGTTGGCGCGGCGGCGTCGACTACGTGCCTGGGAATACCACGGGCCACTGCGGCGGTGTGATCGTCGCCAATCCGATCGCGGTGGCTCTCCGCGAGCTGGGACTTTCGGGCGCGAATTCGCGGTCGAAGTTCGTGCCGGAGGTGTACCAGCACAACTCGTCGGCGGTTCGACTGGCGGTGCTCCAGGGCCTGCTCGACAGCGACGGCGGCGCAGTGACCCGGCGAGGCCGCAAGTGCGGGATCCACTACACGACCTGCTCGGAGGCTCTGCGAGACGATGTCGCCTACCTCGTGCGCTCGCTCGGAGGCATTGCCTACTCGCGTCGACGGGGGGTGGCGGGGCGTCATCCCGGGCTGGCGAACGGCCGGGCCATAGCGCGTCGCTCCGACGCCTTCCTGATCGACATCCGCCTCCCACGTGGGATCGAGCCGTTCCGCCTGGGGCGAAAGCGGGATGTGTATCGCGCCACCGGCGGCGGTGCTCCGAAGCGGTTCGTAGACGCGCTCGAGCTCGCTGGAGAGATGGAGACGGTTTGCATCCAGGTAGCCGCAGCCGATTCACTCTATGTGACAGACGATTATCTGATCACGCACAACACGCTCAACGACAGCTTCATCATCCTCGACGAGGCGCAGAACACCAGCCCCGAACAGATGAAGATGTTCCTCACGCGCCTGGGCTTCAACTCCAAGGTGGTGGTGACCGGGGACATCACGCAGATCGACCTGCCCCGCGAGCAGCACTCCGGACTGGTCGTGGTGGGCGACATTCTCGATCGCGTGGAGGGCATTGAGTTCGTGCGCTTCGGCGGCGAGGACGTGGTGCGCCACAAGCTCGTGCAGCGGATCGTCGCCGCCTACAACGAGCATGGCCAGCGCGCCGCCCCCGAGCTCTCGGCGCGCCTGAAGCGCGGAGCGCCGGCGGATCGCCGCCGCGCTTGATCGACGTCGACGTCATCGGGTTCGAGGACCTTTCAGACGGCCCGAGCGCCGTCGAGGTCACGCAGCTGTGCGCGCTCGCCCTGGGCTCGGCGGCGATCGACGCCGGCCATCTGGCGGTGGAGCTGGTCGACTCCGAGCGTATCCGCGAGCTCAACGCCTCCCACCGGGGTCTCGACGGGCCCACCGACGTGCTGTCGTTCCCGATCGACGGCGCCGACGCTGCCGCCGGCCCGCGGGAGTTGGGCGACGTCGTGATCTGCGCCGAGCACACCGAGGATCTGCGCGAGGCCGTCCTCCACGGCGTCCTGCAC
>JBPCRJ010000182.1:0-7462 GCA_050996975.1 Solirubrobacteraceae bacterium
GGGTCTCGTTTTCCTCGCCTGCCTCGCCTCCCCCTTTTCGTTTGTGCCCCCCCCCCTCCTCTCCTCCCCTCCCGCCGCCCCCTCGGCGGCTAAGCGGCGACCGGGGAGCTCGGTGAGGGACCGGGGACAGCTCGGCGAGCTGTGCCGGGCATGGCGACCGCCGGTTCCATGGCCTTCGCGGCCTGGCGCACGAAGGTCAACACGACGACGCCGGCGATGATCATGGCGGCGGCGGCGGCGAACGCGCCGCCCGCGGCGACCTTCGGCGGCATTCCAGTGATGACCGATTTCTCGCCGTAGATGAACGCGACGACGCCGATCACGTAAAAGACCTTGCGCGCGAGCGCAATGGCGGTGCCGCGGTCGGGGATCGCGAGCTTGAAAGCGCCGCGGATGACGACGAGGAACAGGGCGGCGGCGATCCACAGCGTCAGTCCGCTGGCGTTGCCCTTCAGGCCGACCTGATATCCGCTGGCGCCGAGGTTGAGGTTGGTGACGCTGCCGAGGATCATCACGCCCAGCCCGACCACGAGCAGTCCTTCGACCGCCACGGCTCGCAACAGTCCGCGCCGAGCGGCCGCTTTGAGGCCGCCCCGCAGGAAGATGAGGGTCAGCATCCCGGGGATCGTGATCCCCAAGAAGCTGGTCCAGTTCCACTTGGGCGGCATCACCGCCGGATTGGCGGTCTGGCTGATCCCGATCGCCACGACGATCGTCGCGACGATCAGGATCACGCTGTCGCGGATCACCGACGCCCAGTGGATGCCGGTGGCCTTCTCCGACGACGCCGGGGCGGGCAGCGCCAGCGAGATCGCCCCGACCACCAGGCCCACGACCACGGCGATGAACTGCGCCAAGCCGGCGTCGTGGCCGACGGCGCCATGATGGAAGGGGGGCATCGCTTCGCCCAGGTAGACGATCGTCGCCGCCAGCGCGGTCTCGCCCGCGGCCAGATGCAGGCCGGTCGAGCGCTTGCCGGCCACCGCCGCCCAGACGATCAGCCCGCCGGGCACGAGGACCATGGCGCCCAGCAGGCACTCGAAGATCTGGCGCCCCAAGCCCAGCGAGCCCGAGAAGGCCAGCACGATCATCGCCGCGCCGACCGCGGCGAGCACGGTGCCGATCGGGACCTGTAGGCGCCACAGCACCGCGGATCCGTATCGGGTGGGCGCTGCGGAGATGGGTTGCTGCTCGCGTGCCACGGTGTGGCCTCCCTAGGTTCGGGAGAGACGGACGCCTCTCCAACGACGCACGGTAGTACATTACGACACCAATAGCAACTAACCTCTATAGTAGATCGGATGGACGACCACAAAGGCCTTTCGGACGGGCGCTCACGCAACGGCGACCGTCGCCATCAGACCGTTCCGACGCTGCCAACCGACTCCTTTGACGTGGTGTGCATCGGAGGCGGGACCGCCGGGATGACCGCCGCGCGGACCGCGCGAGGGCGCGGACGCAGCGTCGCGTTGATCGAGGCCGAACGCGGACTCGGCGGAGACTGCACCTACTGGGGATGCGTGCCGTCCAAGACGCTGATCTCGCTCGCCAGCCTCGTCCGGCAAAACCAGGCCCACGCCGAGCTCGGCTTCTCCGGCGCGCCTCCGGACTTCGCTCGGGTGATGAGCCACCAGCGAGCCGTGGTCGCCGCGGTGGCTCACCGCGAACGCGCGCAGCTGTTCGAGCGCGATGGCATCGCCGTGATCTCAGGCCCAGCCCAGCTCGAGTCGCCACAGGTGGTGCGCGTCGGCGACCGTGCCCTGCACGCCGGGAGCGTGGTGATCGCCACCGGGACCGACCCTGCCATGCCGTCCATCTCGGGCCTCGAGCGCACCCCGTATCTCACCAACCGCACGATCTTTGACCTAACCGAGCTTCCCGAGCGTCTGGTGGTGCTCGGCGGCGGTCCGATCGGCCTCGAGCTCGGCCAAGCGCTCGCCCGCCTGGGCAGCCAGGTCACGATCCTCGAAGCCGGCGACACGCTGCTGACCAAAGACGAGCCCGACGCCGGACGCTTGATCGAAGACACTCTTCGCCGCGAAGGGATCGACGTCCAGCTCGGAGCCCGTGCCGACCGCGTCCACGCCCGAGCGCACGGCATCGCGGTGTCGGTCACCCGCGGCGGCGAGCAACGCGAGCTCGTCGCTGACGCGCTGCTGGTCGCCGTGGGACGCGTGCCGCGCACGGGCGGCCTGGGTCTCGAGGCGCTGGGCGTGAAGACCGACCGCCGCGGCTTCATCGAGATCGACCGGCGCATGCGCACCAGCCAGCCAAACCTGTACGCCGCCGGCGACGTCACCGGCGGCATGCGGTTCACCCACGTCGCCGCCTGCGAAGGCCAGATCGCCGGCGCCAACACCAGCGGAGCACGCAAGAAGTCCGACTATCGCGTCATCCCCTGGATCACCTTCACCGACCCCGAAGTCGCCCACGTCGGACTCACCGAGGCGCAAGCCCGTGATCGACACGGTGATCAGATCCGCGTCGCCAGCTACCCCATGCGCCTCGTCGATCGCGCCGCGATCACCGGCCGCCCGGAAGGGTTCATCACACTGGTCACCCGCCAGCGCGGACGGATCGGGCGCGCCACCGGCGGCACGCTGCTCGGCGCCCAGATCGTCGGCGCCGAAGCCGGCGAGCTGATCCACGAAGCCGTCATCGCCATGCAAGCCCGAAGCTTCGCCGGACGGCTCGCGCAAGCCGTCCACGCCTACCCATCGATGTCCGTGGGCGTCCAGCAGACGGCCGCCCAGCTGTTCGCCGACGGTCGCATACTCGCTCCCGTCGACGACGAAGCCCCCCCGGACCAGACGCAGCCAGTCACTCCAGGTCGCGAATGCCGTGTTGCCCTCGCCTTAAGGCAGAACCGGAGGGACGCCCCCGGAGGCCAGGACGCCTGATCTCTAGGCCCTCTTGGGAGTGTCGGATCATCCGGTGGCTTACGCGACTGACCGCACCGAGGGACGGTCGGGGGTGGGCTCGGCCACGGGTTCGGCGACGGCCGGAGCCGGCGCCTCGTCGAGGTGAACGGGGGTGTGGGCGGCGGTCAGATCCGGGTCTCGTAATGATGTTCACCGCTGATCGAGTCCTTGAAGCCTCGGAGGCCTTCGCCCATTGACTTGCCCATCTCGGGCAGGCGCTTGGCTCCGAACACGAGCAGCAGCAGGATCAGGATGAAGGCGATGTGCGGTGGATTGTCAAGTCCCAACATTTCGATGCTCCGATCGATTGGATTCGCTGGCGGGGTGCCAGGGATCGTGCCGTCGTTGCTGACCGGGGGGCCATGCCGGGGGGGGCATGGCCCCCCGGCCGGTTGTCATCGGCGGTGGGTTCGCCGGCTGGATCCGGTGCACCCGATGACCTGAGGTCCGGCGGGCGTGCGGTAGATCACGTCGCTTGAGTCGATCGCGCCGGGGCCGGGGTAGACGATCTTCTTTCCGCCGCCGACCGTCGATCCGTCGATGATCCCCTTCTCGCGCAGTGCGTCGTAGAACTCCGCGACCGTTCCGTACAGCGCCGGCTGGAAGGCCTGATCGTTGGCCGGCCGGATGCCGAGGTTGCGGTTGGCCAGCAGCCGGTGCTCTGCCTCCTCCGCGGCGAACTGGAAGTTCTGCTTGATCAGATCGGGCCGGCGGGCGTGAGTGAACGTCCGAAACGAGGCCATGACCGAGGCGATCGCCGCATCTTCCACGTCGACCAGGTCGAGGAACAGGGAGTGCGGATCCTCCAGGACGTGCGGGTCGGTGAGAAAGAACGTGTCTGTCCGCAGCCGCCCGCCCGTTCGCTTCTGGGCGTCGAGGTGGAATTGCTCCTCCGCCCGGACGGCTCGCAGGCTTCTCAGGACCTTGTCGGGAAGCGGGGGGTTGTAGGAGCCGTTCTTGGCGGCATCGAGAATCGTGCCGACCAGGGTCACCCCAAAGGCTTCGTTGGTGGCGAAGATGTCCAGGACGTCCTGAACTCGTTCGGGTTTTGCCCCGTAGTGAAGCTCGCCGGCGGCTTGGGCCGCGTCGGGATGCAGCAGGCCGGTGCGGGCCAGCATCAGCGCTACTCCTCCAGCTCCGGCGCTGGTGAGCAGGGTGCGCCGTGAGATCGGCTTGCCTGCGGCGGTTTCTAGATCGGTCATGGGATGGGCTCCTTTGGGTGCGGGGGCCGTCATGGGGTGAGGTGGTGGATGCCGGTGTTGTCGATCGCGCCGGGACCGGGATAGGTGATCCGTTGCCCGCCGCCGTCGATGAAGCCGAGCGCACGCAGCGCGCTCACTGCTTTGCCGGCGCTGTCGAACTTCGCCTGCTGAAAGCCGATGTTGTTGGGCACGCCGGAGATCACTCCTGCGTCGATCGCGAACAGGCGAGCGTGCACCCGATGGGCGGATTCGATCGATCCGATCGCCAGAGCGAGCTCGGCGAGGTTTGAGCGGCCGAGAATCGCGAACTCCTGTGCCGCCGCGATGTAGGTCGCGATGAACACCTCCTCCAGCGCGATCAGCGTCGTCAAGAACGTCGGCACGTCGGTGACGAACTTGTCCGGGAGCGTGAACGTCTTGGTCGAGGGCTTGGCGCCGGCGCCGAGAAAGAACTTGTAGTGAGCGTGCTCCTCCGCGCGTGATGCCCGCAACGACTGCTGCTGATCTGAGTCCAGCGCCAGTCCACCGATGGTGGCCCCCTGGCCGGTGGCGCTCTGCAGCGCCTCCCCCAGTGCCGTCACCGCCAGCGCCTCCGCCGTGACGGCGACATTGACGATCCGCTGAGCCGACTCACACCCGCCCCGCCGGCGCATCAACGCGGACAACTCGCGACTCATGTGCCTCTGTCTGACCGATTGCATAGCTGGTCTCCCGGTTGGTCAGGTAGATCGCGAACCGGTGAAGAGGTCCGCGATGGAACGCTCCGAATGAGCATCCGGTCACTACTATATACTATAGTAGTAGGGCCTGTAGTAGGAGGCAGGACCAAGTGTTGCCGCGGACGGGAGATTTTCGCCCAGCCCGCAGACCTCGTCACGTCATGGATCTTGCTCACGCGCGGCCACGTTCGCCTCGACTAGGGATCGTGGACCCAGATCATCAGGCCGGCCGCGCTCACGCCCGCGCCCATCCAGCCCAGCGGACTCAGTGCGTTTCGGCCAGTCCACAGAGTCATCTACGATGGTACGTCGGAGCTCGACCGTCTGGGTCCGACGCGCGGCGTAGACTGCGCTCGGTGGCTATCGCCAGCTGCCGATCGTGGATGATTACGACTTCGTGCGCCGCCTCGAGCTCGCCCACCCGACGGCCTGCCTGCCTGCCCGGTCCAGCGAGCACCGCGGCGCGCCGCTGGCAGCGCCAGGGGCTGGCGCGGACGCTGCTGAGCTGGTGGATCATCCGTTGGCTGCACCTCGCCGGCGTCGACCCGCGCGCGCTGGCGCGACTGCACCGCAGGGTGCGATGATGACCCCGAGGACACTCCTGAAACGACTCCGTGCGATTGAAGTCGCCACCCGACCCGAGCACCCGGATCTGACCGCGGCGCTCGCCCGCCGCTGGGAAGAGCTGCCGGCCCAGGTACAGACGCCCAACCAGATGCTCGGTCGCCGGCTTGCCGGCTGCGAAGGGACGCACGGCGTGTTTCCCCGCTGCAACCTGGCCTGCGCCCCGTGCTATCACGCCCGCGACGCCAACCGCGTCCGCGTCGACGCCGAGCACACCGTCGAGCAGGTCAACCGCCAGATGGCGCTGCTGCGCGAGCTGCGCGGGCCCGGACAGAACGCTCAGCTGATCGGCGGCGAGGTCACGCTGCTAGCGCCCGACGACCACGCCGCCGCGCTGCAGGCGATGATCCGCCACGGACGCAAGCCAATGTCGATGTCCCACGGCGACTTCGACTACGACTACCTGCGCCGCCTCGCGCTGGATCCAGGCACCGGCCGCCCGCGCTTTGAGCACCTCAGCTTCGCCGGCCACTTCGACTCGATGATGTACGGACGGCGGGGCATCAAGCGGGCCGGCAGCGAGGCCGAGCTGAACCCCTACCGACAGGCGTTCTGCGAACACTTCGCGCGGCTCGAGCGCGAGCACGGTGTGACCCATTACCTCGCCCACAACATGACCGTGACGCCGGGCAACATCGATCAGGTCCCCGAGGTCATCAGCGAATGCCGCGACATGGGCTTCCGGATGTTCTCCTTTCAACCCGCCGCCTTCATCGGCAACCGCAACCGCTGGAAAGAGGACTACCGCACGTTTCACACCGACGAGCTGTGGGACCGCATCGAAGCCGGGGCGGGCGGGCGGCTGCATTGGCGGGCGCTGCAGATCGGCGATCCGCGGTGCAACAGGACCGCGTACGGCGGCTACGTCGATCAGCGCTACATCCCGCTGCTCGACGAAGACGACCCGCGCGACGACGCCTTTTTGAAGTCGTTCCTCGACGCGTTCGGAGGGATGGACTTCGCCGGGCCACGCCTGATCCTCGCCGCGCGCCTGCTGCGTGGCTTCGCGAGCGAGCCGCACGCGGTCCCGCGCACAATTGGTTGGGCCACCCGCGCGCAGCGCCGCGCCGGAGGACTACGCGCACTTCGGGACGGGTCGCCACGGGCGATCACCTACGTCATGCACGCGTTCATGGACGCCCGGGTTGTGCGCCCGGCGTGGGACGCGCTGCAAGCCGGCACTGAGCCCACCGAGCCCGACGTGCATGAGGCCTGGGAGCGTCTGCAGGCCTGCTCGTACGCGATGGCCCATCCCGACGACGGAACACTGGTGCCCGCATGCGCGCAGCACGCGGTGCTCGACCCAGCCGAGAACGCGCGCCTGGCCGCGCTGCTGCCTCTGCACTCCGGCTGACGCGGGCGCGCCCCAGCGGTAGAGCACTAGCGAGGTCGGCGTAGTCGCGACGATCGGGCCCTGGCGGCCGACCTGCCGCCAAGCGCGAACGGGAGCGGAACCACTAGGCTGAGCCGATCGACACAGTGGCCGAGCTCATGCACCGCGACGTCGTCACCGTTCATTCCGGCGACGAGGTCGAGCGACGATTGCGCTCGATGCACGAGCACGAGCGGAACGGGGGGCTCGACGGCGGGGCGACGGGCGTGAACGTGTTCGAGGCGCCCACCCGCTAGCCGATGGCGCTGCGCGCGCTCGCCCGCGTCAACCTCGCGGCGATTGAGCGAAACGTCGCGCGTCTGCGCTCTCAGCTGACCGGGGGGGCCGGGCTGTGCGCGGTGGTCAAGGCCGACGGCTACGGTCACGGAGCCGCGCATGTGGCTCGGGCGGCGCTGGCGGGAGGGGCGAGCGGGCTCGCGGTCGCAAGCGCGCAGGAGGCCGCGCAGCTGCGCAAGGAGGGTCTCGCCGGGAGCATCCTGGTGATGGGTGCGATCAGCGCCGAGGAGCTCCCGTTGGCACTCGCCGCCCGCGCCGAGGTTGCCGTCTGGAGTGAGCGCTTCGTGTCCGACCTGGCCGCGGCCGCCGCCCCCCGCGCCGCGGGGC
>JBPCRJ010000076.1:0-9169 GCA_050996975.1 Solirubrobacteraceae bacterium
ATCTTGGCGATGTAATCGTCGACCTTGTGCCCGGGAAGCTGCCCCCCCTCCCCCGGCTTGGCGCCCTGGGCCATCTTGATCTGAAGCTGGTCGGCGTTGACCAGGAAGTGGATCGTCACCCCGAAGCAGCCCGGGGCGACCTGCTTGATCGCCGAGCGGAGCAGGTCGCCGTTCTCGTCGGGTGCATAGCGAGACGGATCCTCCCCCCCCTCCCCCGTGTTCGACCGGGCGCCGATCCGGTTCATCGCGATCGCGAGCGTCTCGTGCGCCTCGCGGCTGAGCGCCCCCAGGCTCATCGCGCCCGTGGTGAAGCGCTTGACGATCTCGGTCGCGGGCTCGACCTGATCCAGCGGCACCGGCTCCGGCGCGCGGCGCAGTGTCATCAGCCCGCGCAGTGCGGCGCGGCCGGTCGTCTCCTCGTTTACCAGCCGCGCGAACTCCGCGTAGGTCTCGTGCGCGTCACCGTTGACGCCGCGCACGGAGTGCTGGAGCTTGGCGATCGTGTCGGGATTCCAGATGTGGACCTCGCCGTCGCGCCGCCACTGCAGCACCCCGCCGACGGGGAGGAGGTCCCGGTCGGTGCGCGGGTAGGCGCGGAAGTGACGCTCCATCGCCTCAGTCGAGAGGACATCGATGCCCACCCCCCCGATCCGCGATGCGGTCCCGGTGAAGTGCTTCTCTATCAGCCCCGGCTCGAGCCCGACCGCTTCGAAGATCTGCGCCCCGCAGTAGGACTGGATCGTCGAGATCCCCATCTTCGAGATCGTCTTCAACAGACCCTTGCCGATCGCCTTCACGATCCGCTTCTCCGACTCCTCCCGGTCGAGATCCTCGGGCAGCAGCGAGTTGTCGGCGAGCTCATCGAGCGACTCGAACATCAGGTACGGATTGATCGCGGCCGCGCCATAGCCGATCAGGGTCGCCATGTGGTGGATGTTGCGCGGCTCGCCCGATTCGATCACGAGCCCGGTGCGCAGGCGGGTGCCGCGACGTACGAGGTGGTGATGGACAGCGGCGACGGCGAGCAGCGACGGCATTGCGACGCGTTCGGGACCGAGATTGCGATCCGACAGGATCAGGATGTTGGCGCCGTTCTCGACGTACTCCGCGGCCTCCTCGCAGACGCCCGCCAGCCGCGCATCCAGCCCGTCCGGACCCTGCTCGATCGGCCAGGTGATATCGAGCGTGGCGGCGTCGAAGATCTCGTGCGAGACCTGGCGGAGCTTCTCGAGCTCGTGGTTTCGCAGGATCGGCTGGTCCATCACGAGCTGGTGGGCCTGCTCGTGACACTCGGCGAGCAGGTTCACCTCGGCCCCGATGCACGCCTGGAGACTCATCACCACCGACTCCCGGATCGGGTCGATCGGGGGGTTGGTGACCTGCGCGAACAGCTGCTTGAAGTACGAGAACAGCGGCGGCTGGCGCTTGGACAGGACGGCCAGCGCGGCGTCGTTGCCCATGCTCGCGACCGGCTCCTCGCCGTTGGCCGCCATCGGCGCGATCACCATCCGCAGGTCCTCCTGCGAGTAGCCGAACGCGAGCTGCTTCGAGCGCAGCGGCTCGATTCTCGGCGTGCGCGGCTCCCGCTCGGGAAGGTCATCGATGTGGACCACCGAGCGGTCGTACCACTCGGCGAAGGGCCGGCGGCGCGCGACGCGGCGCTTGATCTCCTCGTCCTCGACGATCTTGCCCTCCTCGAGATCGACCAGGAACACCTTGCCGGGGGCCAGGCGCCCCTTACGCTGGATGTGCTCGGGCGCGACGGTCATCACGCCGGTCTCCGAGGCGAGCACCACGTAGCCATCGGTGTCCTGGATCCAGCGCCCGGGGCGCAGCCCGTTGCGGTCGAGTACCGCGCCGGCCAAACGCCCGTCGGTGAACACGACCGCCGCGGGACCGTCCCACGGCTCCATCAGGCAGGAGTGGAAGTCGTAGAAGCCCTTCACGTCCGGGTCGAGATCCCGGCGAGTCCGGTAGGCCTCGGGCACCATCATCATCACGGCGTGAGGGATCGAACGGCCGCCGAGCACCAGGAGCTCGAGCACGTTGTCGAAGATCGCCGAGTCAGAGCCGCCGCCGCGAACGACCGGGATCACCTTGTGAAGGTCCTCGCCGAACAGCTCGGACGCGAGCTGGGACTCCCGGGCGCGCATCCAGTTGACGTTTCCCCGCAGCGTGTTGACCTCGCCGTTGTGGGCGATCATCCGGTAGGGATGCGCCAGCTTCCAGCTCGGGAACGTGTTGGTCGAAAAGCGCGAGTGCACGAGCGCGAGCCGCGTGGCGACCCGCGGATCCCGCAGATCGCTGAAGTACCGCGGAAGCTGCGGCGCGGTCAGCATCCCCTTGTAGACCATCGTGCGGCTGGAGAAGCTCGGCAGGTGGAGCTCGGTGCCGCCCTCGCGCTCCAGCAGGCGACGAATCACGTACAGCTTGCGCTCGAACGCGTCCTGGGTCTCGATCTCCTCCGCGGCCGCGATCAGCACCTGCCGGATGATCGGCGCCGAGACCCGAGCGGTCTCGCCGACGTGGCGCTCGTCGACCGGCACGTCGCGCCACCAGATCGCCCGCTGGCCCTCAGCCTCGATCGTCTCGTCGATCAGCTGCTCGAGCAGCGCGCGCCGCTCGGGATCGGCGGGCAGGAAGCAGACGCCGACGCCGTAGCGGCCGGGCGGCGGCAGATCCACCCCGGCGACCGCGGCTCTGAGGAATGCGTCCGGGATCTGGAGCAGGATCCCGGCCCCGTCCCCGGTGTTGGGATCAGCTCCCTCCGCGCCGCGATGCTCGAGGTTCTGCAGCGCGTCGAGCGCCTTCTCAACCACCGCGTGCGTGGCCTCGCCCCACAGCTTGGCGACCATCGCGATGCCACAAGCATCGTGCTCGTTGGCGGGGTCGTAGAGGCCGCTGGTCCCTGGTGGAGCGGTGCGCATGATTAGATGAGGAGCGGGTTGGCCCCACGATGGGGCAACGGACAGCTGGGTAACGCTAAATCGTACCAGTGGCGGGAACTGTCGCCATCTGAGCCCACCCCTCGTGGTCTGGGGATTCCTCGGACAGGGCAGCGGTCCTCATCTCCCTCCGCCGGCTGACGCCTTCGCTCAACCCTTCGCCTTCGCCGGGCGCTTCTTGCTCGTCCCGTCCCGGCTGGCCGGTGACTTGCGACGAGTTGGCTTGGGCGGGGTCTCGTCCGCGTCGCTGCGCACGGCCGCGAGGCTGGCCTCGAGCGCGGCCATCAGGTCGGGGGCGGCGGCGGGCTCCTCCGCCTGCGGCTGGACGGCGATCTCCTCGCCCGAGGCCTTGCGCTCGATCAGCTCGAGCACGCGCTCACGGTACTCATCGCGAAACTTGGTGGGGTCGAACTCGCCCGCGAGTGAATCGATCAGCTGCCGGGCCATCTTCATCTCCCGGTCGGTCGCCTGGGCTTCCCCGATCGAGTCGAGCTCATCGATTCGGTCTGGCGCCAGCACCTCGTCGCCGAACAGCATCGTCGTCAGGGTCAGCGCCGCTGCCGTGGGACGCAGCGCGCACAGCTGCTGCTTGGAGCGCAGCACGACCCGCCCGATCCCCACCTTCCCGGATTCGCGCATCGCGTCGAGCAGCAGGCGGTAGGCCTTTGCGCCGCCGGTGCTAGGCGCCAGGTAGTAGTTGTGGTCGTAGAAGATCGGATCGATCTCCACCAGGTCGACGAACTCCTCGATGTCGATCGTCTTGGTCGCCTTGGGGTCGAGCGCGTCGAGCTCCTCCGGGTCGATCAGCACGTACCGATCTGGGGTGAGCTCGTATCCCTTGACGATCTCCTCGTAGGGAACCTCGTCACCGGTCGAGGGATCGACCCGTTTCTGACGCACGCGAACCCCCGTCTTGCTCGAGAGCTGATGGAAGCGCACGGTCTTGGGCGAGGTCGCGCTGTAGAGCTTGACCGGGACGTTGACCAGTCCGAAGCTGATTGCACCTGACCAGATCGCGCGGGCCATGTCGGATTTGTATACCCCAGCGGTACGCCGTTCAAGCTGTGACCGCGGTCTTGCTTTCGACCCCGCCCTGGCTTTTCGGCCTCGATCCACCGTCGATCGAGGTTCAGCTCGGGGACGCGCCGCCCGCAGCCCCGGCGCTCAGCGGTTCACGTGCGACATGTCCGGGTAGCGCTCACCGGCGGCCACGCCGACGGGAGCGAACTCGTCGATCCGCTCGAGATCCTCGGCCGTGAGCTCAAGCTCGGTGGCCGCGACGTTCTCCTCCAGGTAGGAGCGGCGCTTGGTGCCGGGGATCGGCACGATGTCGTGGCCCTGGTGCAGGACCCACGCCAGGGCCAGCTGTCCCGGCGTGGCGCCGTGCTCGTCGGCGATCTCCCTGACGCGCTGCACGAGGTCGAGGTTGCGCTCGAAGTTCTCGCCCTGAAAGCGCGGGCTGTGCCGGCGGAAGTCGTCCGCGAGCAGATCGTCGGGAGCCTTGAAGCGTCCGGTGAGAAAGCCGCGACCGAGCGGGCTGTAGGCGACCAGCCCGATCCCGAGCTCTCGGATCGTGGCCAATATGTCGTTGTCCTCGATGTCCCGGCTCCACAACGAGTACTCGGTCTGCAGTGCGGAGATCGGATGCACGGCATGCGCGCGTTGAATCGTCTGGGCCGATGCCTCGGACAGGCCCACGAACCTGACCTTTCCGGCGTCGACGAGCTCCGCCATCGCGCCCACGGTCTCCTCGATCGCGACACTCGTGTCGACCCGGTGCTGGTAGTAGAGGTCGATGTGGTCGACGCTCAGGCGTCGCAGCGACGCCTCGCACGCCTCGCGAACGTATTCTGGTCGGCCGTTCACGCCGCGCTTGGACGGATCCTCGGGATCGCGCATGATCCCGAACTTGGTCGCCAGGATGACCTCCTCGCGTCGGTCGGCGACCGCGCGGCCGACGAGCTGCTCGTTGGTGTGGGGGCCGTACATGTCGGCGGTGTCGAGCATCGTCACCCCGAGCTCGAGCGCTCGGTGGATGGTGGCGATCGCCTCGCCGTCGTCGAGGGCCCCGTAGAACTCCGACATCCCCATGCAGCCCAGACCCTCAGCCGAGGTGAGCAGGCCCTGCTGACCGATCGCGCGCTCCTGCATCGTCGGTCGAGAGTAGCGAAGCGCCGCGCCCGGGCGGTCCCGCATCCGTCGTACCGCGCGGTCACGAATCCTCGATATCGGCCTCGCGCGGTACGCTCAGCGCCGTGGATCTGCTGCGTCCCGTTCGCGCGTTCGATCGCTTCCAGCAGCACCACCGCTGGCTGGCTATCCCGATGGCGGTGGTCAAGAAGTTCGGCGAGGACCAGGGCGGGAACCTCGCCGCGCTGGTCGCCTACTTCGCCTTCTTCTCGCTGTTCCCGCTGCTGCTGGTGCTCGTCACCGTGCTCGCCTTCCTGCTCCAGAGCGACGCCGGCGCCCAGACCTCGATCAGCAACTCCGTGCTCGCCCAGTTCCCGATCATCGGCTCGGAGCTGAAAAGGAACATCCACGCCCTCCACGGCCACGTGATCGTGCTGGTGATCGGGGTGGTGACCTCGCTGCTCTCGGGCCTGGGCGTGACCCAGGCCGCACAGAACGCCTTCGATCGCGTCTGGGCGGTCCCGTTCAAGGACCGGCCGGACTTCGTCCACTCGCGTCTGCGCGGCCTCGGGCTGCTGGCCTCGCTGGGGTCCCTGTTCATCGTCGCCACGCTCGCCTCGGGCCTGGTCACCGGCGGGCTGGGGGGGCCGGCGGCGAAGGTCGCCGGGATCGCGCTGTCACTGCTACTCAACTTCGCGCTGTTCCTCGCCGCCTTCCGCCTGATGACCTCGAGGATGATCGCCACCCGCTGCCTGTGGCGCGGCGTGATCGTGGCCGGAGTCTTCTGGGAGATCCTGCAGGTTCTCGGCGGCTACTACATCGGTCACGTATTCAAGCATTCGACGAGCACCTACGGATTCTTCGGGATCGTGATCGCGCTGCTCGTGTGGCTGCATCTCGGCGCCCAGATGACCCTGGCCGCGGCGGAGATCAACGTGGTGGTCACCCGCCACCTATGGCCGCGCAGCCTGATGGGTCCGCCCGTCGCTCCCGCGGACGTCAACACGCTGCGGGCGCTGGCCAAAGTCGAGGAGCGCCACGACGAGGAGCAGATCGACGTTCGGTTCAAGCCTTAACCTGGCCACTTGAGCTCGTAGCCCATCCCGAAAGCCCTCCTAATTCCAGCGACCCCAACGCTCCGGTCAGCGCAGCCCGATCACGGCCACGCCATAGCCCGCCGGATCGGAACCCGTGTCGGATCTTGCCCTTATGGGGCCGCCTCGCGGCGGCCGGGTTGGGCTGTCGCGGGCTGACTCTCAGCGTCAGAACAAGCGATCCGGCGTCTCGCGCCGCGTCAGCTCGAGCGGCCACGAGCACAGACCGCCCTCGGCGGGGCAGCCGCGGCAGAGCGTCCGATGCGGCGCTTGCGCGACTGCAAAGCGGCGCGCGAGGACGCCATCCACCAAGCCCTTCAACGCGCGCTCCAGCTCTGGCGCGTCGCCGCGGGCGAACGCAAGCGTTACCGGACGGTGCGGATTCTCGAGGAACACGTGCACGACCTCCACCCCCGTTGCTCCGGTCCGCAGCACCGCCAGCGCATAAACGAGCCGCTGGATCGTGTACGCCCTGTCGGCGACCCCGGCCGGATTCCCTCCCTGCCGCCGATCGGCGCCCCCTGCCGGAACCACTCCGTACAACCGATCGCTCTTGTAGTCCACGACGAGCCTGCGCCCATCCCTCTCGGTGGCGAGCACGTCGAGGACCCCGTTGATCAGCACGCCTCCGGGCTCGAGCAGGAAGCCAAAGCGCTGCTCACACCGGATCGATGTCGCGCGGCCCAGCCTCGCGCAGATCTCGCTGGCGGCGAACCGCTCGACGAGCTCGGCCAGCTCCTCGCACTCCTCGACCCCCGGCGCCCCGACTGGCGCCGCCTGCTCGCACGTCGCGGCGACCATCGCGGCCGTCGGCCGCGCGGGTCGGCGGAAGTCGAGCTTCTCGAGCAGCGTGTGAGCGATCACCCCGCGCTCGGCGCCGGTCAATCCCCGCTCGGCCCCGGTCCGGGGTTCGATGCCCGGCTCGCGACCGCCCGCGGTGCCCGGCCCGCGGTGCTCGGGAACCCGCGGCAGCCCAAGCACTCGCTCGGCGTAGAACCGATAGCCGCAGCGCTCGTAATCGACGAGCGAGGAGTAGCTCAAACGCGAGACAGGAGGCGCCCGCCCGGGGGCCGGCGTCGCGGCGAACGCGGCGATGGCGGCGGCTTCACCCGGACGGGCATCATCCCCGGTCCGCATACGGACCCTTGGATCATGCCCGTGGTCGGGTCCGACGAAGGTGAACCTCACGCCGGCGTCGGTCTCGCCCGAGGCCACCCGGGAAGCTATGTCGGGCACGAACGCCGGTCCGATCCAGGCGATCGGGCCGCCCCCGCCCCACGGGTCGAGCTTCGCGGCACCGCTCAGAATCAGCCGCTCGCGCGCCCTGGTCATCGCCACGTAGAAGAGCCGTCGCTCCTCGAGCGCCTCCGCCTGGCCACGCTCCTCGCCCAGCGCCACGTAGTCGAGCGCGGGCTCGCGCTTTCCGGTTCCGGGCTGCGCCAGCCGCAGGCCCAGACGACCGTCCCGTGCTATGCGCAGCAGATCAGCAGCGCGCCTGGGGCCGCGTCCGAGGTCTGCGACGCACACGATCTCGAACTCCAGGCCCTTGGCCCGGTGGACCGTCATCAGGCGGACCGCGTCGAGCGCCTCGCCCTCGACCGGCGCCTCGCTCTCGCGACTCTCGCGCGGCTCGCCCAGGCCCACCGAGCCGGCCCGCCAAGCGCTCCGGCCGCGTACCAGCTCCACAAAACCGGTCAGGTCGCGACCGCAGGACGCCTCGTGCTCGCGGGCGAGCCGCATCAGCTTGCGCACATTCGCCAGCCGGCGCTCGCCGCCCGGCATCGCGAGCATCGCGAGGTCATAGCCGGTCCGCTCGAGCGCCCGGTCGATCAGCTCCTCGATCGCCTCCCGCGCCGCGAGCGAGCGCTCGGGCGCGAACCAGTCCACGAACTCCGACAGCTTCTCCCGATCCTCGCCGTCGAGCTCATCGAGCCTTCCTTCGGGCTCCCGCGCCGTCCACCACGGATCGCGCGTCGCCGCTCGAGCCGCCGCGGCCAGCAGGACGAGCGCGTCGAGGGAGACGCCGACCAGCGGCGAGGACAGCACGGTGTACAACGCCTGCTCGTCACGCGGATTGGCGAGCGCGCACAGGTACGCGACCATGTCTAGCACCTGCGGGTGAGACCAGTAGCCGCGGCCGCCGATCACGTAGGTGGGGACCCCGCGCCGCTCGAGCGCGCTCTCGTAGGCCCGCAGGTCGGTGCTCGCCCGGGTCAGCACGACCACGTCCTTCGGTGAGGCGCCGCCGTCGATCAGCTCACTGACGCGCCTCGCCAGCGCACGTGCCTCGCCCAGGCGCCAGGGCGACGCGAGCCCTTCCTCCGCGAACGCGGCGCCCTTGTCGGCGATCAGCAGTTCCACCAGCGGACCGTCCACGGCGGGCAGATCGGTGCGCCCGGCGAGCAGCGGCGTGAAGCCCTCGCCGAGAACCGCCCTCCCCTCCATCGATCCCTCGCCGCGAACCGCCCTCCGGTCCGCGGAGCCCTCGCCGACTGCCGCCCTCCCCCCCGCTCCGGCGGGCGCCGCCGCGGCGATGAACGCAGTGTTGATCGCCGCAAGTATTTCCGTCCGGGAGCGGAAGTTGGTCCGCAGCGTGATTCGCGCTCCGGACTCGGAAAGCCGCTGACCGCGCCGCTGGAACAGCTCCACGTCGGCGTGGCGAAAGGCGTAGATCGACTGCTGCGCGTCACCGACCGTGAACAGGTTTCCCCGCGCGATCGACTCGATCAGCTCGAGCTGCACCTGATTGGTGTCCTGCAGCTCATCAACCATGATCTGCTCAAAGCGCCCCGCGTAGCGCTCGCGCAGCTCCTCGCCACTCAAGAGCAGATCACGGGTGAGCAGTTCCAGGTCCTCGAAGTCAAGCCCTGAGCGATCGCGCTTAGCCCGCGCATATCGCGCTGAAAAGCTGCGCAATAGACGGTCGAGGGGGGGGGGGGGGGGAAAGGGTCGAAGGGGGTTACAAGCGGATCGGGAAAAACCAAAAGCCTTGCCATCGTC
>JBPCRJ010000091.1:0-6737 GCA_050996975.1 Solirubrobacteraceae bacterium
GCCGGCGGAACCCCGCACGGACGACGCCACGGAGCTCGCTTCAGACACCCACCAACCAGCCCCGACACCACGCTCAGCGTTGGGTTGAAAAAGTCGGCCGCTCTATCAAAGGCTCAGATACACCGCAAACGAGCACCGAGCGCAACCGGTGCAGCATCGCCCACGCCGTCTGATAGGAGCCGATCTCAAGCGCGTGCTTCAGGCTCAACGCCGAGACCCCGTCCTTCTGGGTCGCGAACAGCCCAGGCCATGAACCACACCGTCAACCGCATACGGGTGCGGTCGAAGATCGTCCCGGCCGTCACCGATGTGCGCTCGTGGCACTCACAGCACTCATATCGTCCGTCGGCCAGCTCCCACGCGCACGCGTGGCCGCGTGACCGCACCCACTGCACAGGAACCCATCCGGCCACCGCAGCCACTCCAAGTAGTCCAACGCAGTCGGCATCGGTCGCGAACCAGGCCCGGAACTCACCTAGCGACCGCGGAAAGTGTGCTCCAGCCAGCGGCCGCGAAGGCATAGCCCCATTCGCCGGTTAGATGGATATCCAGGAGTCACGTTTTTGTCCCTTTTCGTGACCGTATGTGCGCCCGCCCGGAGGGCTGCCACCGGCGGCCGAGACTCGCAGCAACGGCCAGGCTCAGAGCCGATGACGGCTGACATCGTGAGCCGCTACTCGCTCGTAGACGTCCGCAGCACGGGTTTGACGCAGCAGCGTCCAAGCGCTGATCGACCCCGGCCCAGTCGGTGCCCGACTCCCGGGGCGCGAGGACGAGCTCGGCACGCGTGGACCCGGCGAAGTGTGTGCTGACCGAGCACCTCTCGCCTTTGACGGCCCCGAGTTGTCCGGCTGTGATGAGCCGGACTGCTGCTGACCACGGAGAGGCCGGCATCCGGACCGCGGCGTGGTGAACTGCTGTCAGGAGCGCGGCAGGAACACCACTTTGTCGCGTAGGTCCTCGACCGTCGCGCCGTCGAGGTCAAGCGTCTCACCGCAGTCCTCCAGCGACGAGAAGCCCCCGAGCTTCTCTCGAGCCTCGACGATCTGGGTGGCGATCTCCCCGTCGATACCGGGCAGCCGCAACAGCGCGGTCACATTGGCGTTGTTGACGTCGACTAGGCCAGCGGAGGCCGCGCCCGGCTTATCCGGACGCCCGACGCCGACCTCCGCGGCCAAGGCCGGATTGCGGTGGGCCAGGTCCAGCGCCCGACGGCGGTCGGTGAGCCGCTGCCCGGCGGCTTCGGTGGCGCGTTCCAGCTCAGAGCCCATCTGGCGCTCATAGGTGGGGCGGATAACAAACGAGGTAGCGATAGCTCCGACCCAACCCACGATCATGAGGAAGCCAGCGAAGTCGTTGTTGCCGGTCTGGCCGGACCTGCTGACGGCGCTGGCGACAAACCCCGCCACGACGATCGCCGACCACAGCACCCCCAGCACGATCCACAGCGCGCGACGCGCCCTCGCGCCGGCGTAGATCGGCGCCCACGCACCAAGGCCGATCGGGATCAACGAGAGATACGGCCAACGGCTGCGCGCTGCCGGTTTGGCGGATCTGGCCACGAGCGTGAGGTGTCTGTCGCCGAGTCGGCCGATGGCTAGACCGTCGTCGCGGCGACCAGCGGCCAGTACCGTCGCACGACCCTCACCGTTTCAGGCCCCAGCTTGAGCTTTCCTTTTTGGGCCAGGAGGGAGTCTCGAGGCAACGGATGGCTACCGGTGCCCTTCCTCACCGGCCACGCCAAACGGACGGTCTCACCCTGAGGAACCAGGGTGCTGCAACGCTCGGTTAGCTCACCCACTGACTTCTGCGTGGCCAGCTTCAATTCGGGGGGCTGCGCGCTCACACCAAGACGATACTGGTCCCCACGGTAGTCGGGAGTCGTTGACCTGCGCACCGGCACAAGCGACTTGGCTTCGCTCGGGCAACTTCGCAAGGTCGCATTCCCAGCTCGAACGGGTCTCCGAGTCACGAGATGGCTCAACAACGTGACCATATGCGCCGCGTCGGACGGTCCAAGCGGAAGCGGTAAGCAGCTCGCTCGTACCGGATATTCCTCTCAGGCGGGTTTGGTTGCTGACCCCGAGAATATGATCCGACCATGTCTCCGAGGTCCAGCAGGAGCCGCGCCTGACGACGTGTCCTCATCTATTTCGGGCTTGCCGAACCCCAGGCTCCACTGGCTCCACCACGCAAATCTCGCCGGTTTGCGCGACGGCCACCGTCCGTAGCGGCACTGGCTGAGCACTACCGCAGCCACGCTGATCAGTGACGGGACCCGCCGCCTGACACCCCTGCCTAGCCTTAGAGCTCTGGGAGCAACGACATACCGACGCGGAAGGGCCTTCGCCGTTCGCGTTTCTATTTGGTGGCGACGCACCACCGAGCTTCGACTGGCGACGTTCCCTCGCCAGCGGCCACGAGCCCAGCAGCACCGACGGTTGGTGGGGCGAACCCGACCCGAAGTACATCAGCGCAGCTGCAGCCGCGACCCGAGCCGCCTACCTCCGATAGCCCGCAAGCGCGTCAGAGCAGACGGTTCGCTCGTCCCCGCCGACCTTGGGACGACTTCGACCTATTTGCAGGGCTGGCCACATGCGGCTGTTCCGGTGAGCGATCCCCTTGCTGATCCGGATGCGGCCACCGCGGTTCGCTGTCGGCCGCCGAGGCTTTCTCATCCCTTGCGGTTGTTGCCATCAACCCGATGATCGTGAGGTGCTGGGGTCGGGCCTGACGCGCAGCAGCCGTGCCGCGAGGTGGGGCAGTATCCAGTTAAAGCGACCGAACAGGGACACCAATGCGGGAACCAGCAGCGCGCGCACTATGAACGCGTCGATCAGGATTCCGGCGGCGAGGCCGGTGGCGAGCACTTTGAGGAACGTCAGCGGCGTGGTGGACATAGCAACGAACGCGAGCGTCAGGATCAGCGCCGCGCTGGTGACCAGCCGTCCGGTTCGTCCGATGCCTTCGATCACGGCGGTTGGCGTGTCGTGGGTCTCGTCGTAGGCTTCGCGCATGCGCGTGAGGATGAACACCTCATAGTCGATCGCCAGCCCGAATAGGAACGCGAACACGACGATCGGGACCCAGAAGGTGATCGCGCCTGTCGCGGGTAGGCCAAACAACGCCTGGCTGCCGTGCCCTTGCTGCCAGATCAGGACCAGCACCCCGTAGGCGGCGGCGAGGCTGACGAGGTTCAGCACCACCGCTTTTGCCGCCAGCAGCAGGCTCCGGAACGCGCGGGCCAGCACGACAAACGTGATCAGCGTGACGAGCGCGAGCATCAGCGGGAAGCTGCCGTAGATCGCGTTGTCAAAGTCGACGCTCGCAGGGCCGCTGCCGGTCACCCCGAGCACGGCCGGGTCGCCGCGGAGCGCGGTGCGGACGCTCGTGACGACGTTGGTGCCGCCGGCGGCTCCGGTCTCGGGCACCGGCAGTACCGTCACCAGCGCCGTGCCGGCGCGCGCGTCGCCGGGGCCGGGGCCGGGGCCAGCTGGGGATATCGCCGTCCACACGCCCGGCACCGCGTTTAGTCGTGCTGTTACCCATCGCGCGGCTGCTGGGCGGCGCAGCAGGACCACGATTGGGTCAAGCGTTCCGGTCGGCACGGCGCCCTGACGTAGCGTCTGCAGGCCGTCGTATGCCGGTCCGGAGCTAGCCAGCGAGGTGGTCAGCGGGTTGCCGATCTTGATGCTAAGGACCGGCGCTACGAGCAGGCCGATGATCACCACGCCGACGGTCGCCGCTAGCCACGGCGCTCGGCCGATCAAGCGCGCCCAGGCAAACCACGCCGGGCTGGCGCTGTCGCGCCGACGTAGACGGTGGCGATCTAACCGCGGGCCCAGGCTTGCCAGGCACACCGGCAGCAGCGTCAGCGCGACCGCCACCGACACCAGCGGGATCAGCACGCCGGCGTAGCCCATGCTGCGCAAAAACGGCACCGGAAATAGCACCAGCGCGAGCAGGCCGATCGCGACCGTCACCCCGGAGAACAGGACGGCGCGTCCCGCCGTGGCCATCGCCGCGATGACCGCGTCCTCCGCCGAGCGTCGCTGTGTCTCCTCGCGCCAGCGGGTGGTTACCAGCAGCGAGTAGTCGATGGCCACGCCGAGGCCGACGAGGCCGATCAGGAACTCCACCACGAAGTTGATCGTTGTGATCTCGGTCAACCCGAGCAGTAGCAGAAATGTTGTCGGGATCGCGACGATCGCCATGATCAGCGGCAGCACCGCCAGCGCCGAGGCGAACACGATCACCAGGATCACCAGCGCGCCGACACCACCGAGCAGCGTCTCGGCCAGCACCCCGTTACCACCACCCGCGCCGCTTGAGGCCTGCAGCTGATCAAGCCCCGTGGTCTGCTCCGCATAGCCGGCTGGCAGCGCGGCGCGTACCGCCGCCGTGATCGCCGGGGTAGGGTCGGCGCTGCCAAATCCCGCCTGCGGGGTGAACACGAGCATGAACGCGGTGCGCCCGCCGCGCGTGAGGAAACGTTGGCTACCGGTCAAGCCGTAGCCGAGCACCCGGTAGCGGCCACCGAGCGTCGCCGCCCGCTCAACCCGGCCGATCAGCGCCCGACCCGCCGGTCCCGCGACCGTCCCGCTGAAGGGGGCGGTGATCACCGGAACCGTTGGATCCTGGCCACCGCCCTCCCCTCGGTAGATCGCGGCGAGCCGCACGGCGGTCTGAAAGCTCGGGTGGCCAGGGAGGTCAAACGTCTTGCCCAGACGACCCGTGGTCGTCGCCGTCGTCGCACCACCGATCAGCGCGAGCAGCACCCAGACAGCTACCACCACTCGTCGGTGAGCCAAGACCAGACGGGTCAGGGTGGTCAACGATCGCTCCCGGTTAATCGCCGGTCTTGATGCCGGTCGGGAAGGCCGTCGGCGTGCTCCATCTCGCCAAACGACCCTTGGTGCCCCGGCGCGCTCGTGGCGGGAGTCAGCCGCCGCTTGAGGGTGATGATCGTGCGGTGCGCGCCGGCGGCGATTAGGCCGCCGGTGCTGACGAGGAGCCAGGGGGGTCCGCCGAGGCCGAGGACGACGATGACGATGAAGGCGTCGAGCAGAGCGACGAGCGTGAACCCGAGGTGGTCGAGGTAGCGGGAGGAAAGCTGGTCGGACATGGTGGGCAGGAGCCGGAGGGCCTGTGTAGCGCGCCAGATCATGTAGACGCCCAGCGCCACGAACGCCGTGAACAGAGCGCGCGAGCTTGCATCGAGGTCGCTCCAGTCGCCGGCGATGACCCCAGCCAGCAGGAGTATGCAGGCGGTCAGTGACCAGAAGTAGGTGCCAAAGAAGGACACCCGGCGGGTCGCGACGCCGCCCACGACGAGCGCGGTGAGCCCGGCGATGGCGTGCAGTGCGATGAGTGCGGCGTGCATCTCACCAGGGGGTCAGGATGACGGCGGAGCGCCGATCGCGGAGCGACGAACGCGTCCGCGGCGCGCGGCCAAGGTGGGACAACCGTGGCGGCAGCCCATGGGACCATGGCAGCTGAGCGCGATCCAGGCAGGCAGGTCAAGGTCATCATTCATGGCATGCCTTTCTCTCATGGTCCACATAGTACCATCCTAATTGGATGATGAACCAAATCGAACTCACCCCGACCTCGTTTGTCATCCTTGGACTGCTCGACGCCGCCGGACAGGCAACGCCGTATGACCTCAAGAGAGTCGCCGCGGACCGACTGGGCGACTTCTGGTCGCTCGCGCACTCCCAGCTCTATTCCGAGCCGGAACGGCTCGCTCGCGGCGGCTACGTCGACGAGCAGCGCGAACAGACCGGGCGCCGACGCCGACGCTACACGGTCACCGACCAGGGCCGGCGAGCCTTCCGCGCGTGGCTTGAGGACCCCCACACCGAACGCTACGAGCTGCGCGACCCCGGCTTGCTCAAGCTCGCCCTGGGCGCCGACCCCGCCAGCCTCGCCGCAGCTCAACTCGAGCTGCACCAGCACACCCTCGAGCGCTACGAGCAGACCGCGGCAGGGCTCGGTCCCGAGACATCAGGAGACGGACGGGCCCTCGCCCTCCGTGCCGGCATCGGCCACGAACGCGAGTACGTCCGCTTCTGGTCAGAGCTTGCCGCACCGGCTGATCGGGTTCCGCCACGCTCGGCTCTGAAGCGGCGTCCTCTCGGCTAACGCATTCTGGAGACGTAATCGGGTTCACCGAGGACTGACTCCAGGTCGTCGCCGAGACGGTTGCCGCCGCGGCCGGACCCCTGGCGACCTTGCAGTTCGTCCCCGGGCGGAAGCAGGACGCTCCTACAACCCCGCTCCCTGGACGTGATCCAATTCCCGCAGGCCGTTCCTTGGGTTCTAGCGGTGGTCGCAACACTGTCCTGAGGGACCGGGTGCGCTGAGGCCGTCCGAGGCGCTTGATGGGGTGCGCGTCGGTCGTCGCGAAGGCGAGCCCCGAGGGGCGAGCCGTGTGCGCCTACCTGAGGGCTACAAGCCCGAGCTGGTCGCCCCGGCGCTCGCGCGCAAGATCCAGACGCTGCCTGACGCCCTACGTCGCTCGCTGACCTCAGACCAAGCCGTCGAGATGCGCGACTGGAAGCAGATCCGCCTCGACGCCAACATCGACGTCTACTTCTGCGACCCCCACCCCCCTGGCAGCGCGCCAGCAACGAGAACACCAACGGGCTGCTACGCCAGTACTTCCCCAACGGAACCAATCTCACCACGATCACCGAACTCGAACTCGAGCTCGACGCCATCGCCGACGAACTCAA
>JBPCRJ010000066.1:0-3054 GCA_050996975.1 Solirubrobacteraceae bacterium
CCCTGAGATTCCGAATGGGGCAACCCCTCCAGAGTGATGTCTGGAGACCGCCTGCTGAACACATAGGCAGTGACGGGGGGCAGCGGGTGAACTGAAACATCTCAGTAGCCCGACGAGAAGAAATCAAACGAGATTCCCATAGTAGTGGCGAGCGAACTGGGACGAGCCCAAACCAGAGGGAGCCGCAAGGCTGCTTCTGGGGTTGTAGGACCAACAAGAACGCGAGCACCCCAGACCCCTTGAAGGCGTTGGAACGCGCCTCCACAGAGGGTGAGAGACCCGTAGAGCAGGACCTGGGGAGCCGTCAGTTGGCACCTGAGTACCACGAGACACGTGCAATCTTGTGGGAAGCTGGGGGGACCACCCTCCAAGGCTCAACACTGTCTGCGACCGATAGCGAACAAGTACCGTGAGGGAAAGGTGAAAAGCACCCCGGAAGGGGGATGAAACAGACCCTGAAACCACGTACTCACCAGCAGTCAGAGGCCACTGTGTTCCGTCTTTTTTTGGAAAGAGGGGCACCAAGGGTTGATGGCGTGCCTTTTGTAGAATGATCCGGCGAGTGCATCGCGGTTGCCCCAGGTTAACCTCTGCTAAAGGAGGGGAGCCGCAGGGACACCGAGTCTGAAAGAGGCGAACAGAATGGTAGCCGTGATGCGACCCGAAACCACGTGAGCTATCCATGGCCAGAGTGAAGCGGATGTGACAGTCCGTCGAGGCTCGAACTCACCAGTGTTGCAAAACTGGGGGATGAGCTGTGGATAGGGGTGAAATGCCAATCGAACGTGGAGATAGCTGGTTCTCCCCGAAATGTATTGAGGTACAGCCACGTGCACAAGTCCATGGTCCTCGCAAGAGGCGTCATGGCAGAGGTATCCTGGAGGTAGAGCACTGAATGGACTAGGGGCCAAGTGCTGGTTACCAACTCCATGCAAACTGCGAATGCCAGGACACACATCCACGTGAGTGAGACGGCGGGGGCTAAGCTTCGTCGTCAAAAGGGAAACAGCCCAGACCATCGGCTAAGGACTCCAAATGACCACTGAGTGTTAAAGGAGGTCTTTCCGCCCAAACAGCCAGGATGTTGGCTTAGAAGCAGCCATCATTGAAAGAGTGCGTAATAGCTCACTGGTCGAGTGGAGAGGCACCGACAACGTAGCGAGGCTAAAGTGGTCTTCCGAAGCCGTGGATCGCCCTCTTGGAGAAGAGGACGATGGTAGGGGAGCGTTCTTGGCAGCAGGGAAGCCCGACCGCAAGGACGGGTGGAGCGCCAAGAAGTGAGAATGCCGGAATGAGTAGCGTAATATCTGCGAGAACCAGATACACCGAATGCCTGAGGGTTCCTGGGCAACGTCAATCGCCCCAGGGTCAGTCGGGGCCTAAGCCGAGGACGTCATAGTCGTAGGCGATGGAGAGCAGGTAGGATAGTCCTGCACCAGAGCGTGTTGTTATGAGTGAAGGGGGGACGCGGTAAGCAAGGTGGACCCATCAAATGGACAGGATGGGCGTGCGTGTGCCAGTGCGTGATCGAGGAAAATCCCGGTCACCCGAGCATGAGCAGCGCACCGAGTACCCGCAAGGGTGCGGAAGCCATCCTCACTACGCCGCCAAGAAAAGCCCCTAGCCAGACACGACTCTGCCCGTACCGCAAACCGACACAGGTAGGCAGGGGGAAGTCCCCCCAGGTGAACGAGCGATCCCCTGTTAAGGAACTCGGCAAAATGACCCCGTACCTTCGGAAGAAGGGGGGCCACAGTAGCTTGGTCTGCTGGCACGTCCAGCAGAGGGGTGAGGTGGCGACACGAAAAGGGCTCAACCGACTGTTTAGCAAAAACATAGGTCTCTGCCAACGCGAAAGCGGACGTATAGGGGCTGACTCCTGCCCAGTGCCGGAAGGTTAACAGGAGTGGTGAGAGTAGCCACGAATGGAAGCCCCGGTGAACGGCGGCCGTAACTATAACGGTCCTAAGGTAGCGAAATTCCTTGTCGGGTAAGTTCCGACCCGCACGAAAGGAGTAACGAGTTGAGCGCTGTCTCGACAGGGGGCTCGGCGAAATTGAAGTACCCGTGAAGATACGGGTTTCCCACGACAGGACAAAAAGACCCCGTGGAGCTTTACTATAGCTTGGCCTGGGAATGAGGCACGTTGTGCGTAGGATAGGTGGGAGCCGGAGAACCGCAGCTTGTGGGCTGGGGGGAGGCAACGGTGAAATACCACTCTCAACGTGTGTTGTTGCTCATGCTCATGTCCGTGAAGCCGGAGAGCAGACAGGGCCAGGTGGGTAGTTTGACTGGGGCGGTCGCCTCCCAAAGAGTAACGGAGGCGCTCAAAGGTTCCCTCAGGGTGAATGGACACCACCCGTAGAGAGTGTAAAGGCACAAGGGAGCTTGACTGTGAGGCTGACGCGCCGAGCAGGGACGAAAGTCGGACTTAGTGATCCCACACGACTGAGTGGAAGGCGTGTGGCTCAACGGATAAAAGCTACCCCGGGGATAACAGGCTGATCTTGCCCAAGAGTTCACATCGACGGCAAGGTTTGGCACCTCGATGTCGGCTCGTCGCATCCTGGGGCTGGAGTAGGTCCCAAGGGTTGGGCTGTTCGCCCATGAAAGCGGCACGCGAGCTGGGTTCAGAACGTCGCGAGACAGTTCGGTCTCTATCCGTCGTGGGCGCAGGAAGAGTGAGGGGAGTCATCTTCAGTACGAGAGGACCGAGATGGCTTGACCGCTGGTGAGCCAGTTGGCCTGCCTGGGCCAGAGCTGGGTAGCTACGTCAAGAAAGGAGAAGCGCTGAAAGCATCTAAGCGCGAAGCCGACCCCAAGATGACCCTTCCCATCCCTCTCTTGTAGAGGGATTAAGATCCCAGGAAGACCACCTGGTAGATAGACGGCACGTGGACGCCTGGTAACAGGTGCAGCGAAGCCGGCCTAATGATCGTACGGCTTGTCACCCGTCCTTTCCACCCCACGAGGGGGGAAGGGCGCAGGAGGATCAGGGTGAGAGAGAAGGCGTGGTGGGGAAGCCTGCCGCAGGCGCCTGGTCTGAGCACCGGG
>JBPCRJ010000069.1:0-12307 GCA_050996975.1 Solirubrobacteraceae bacterium
TGTTGCCACTCGGGGTACCTCGACCGAACGCCGGGAGGCGCTGGTCTCATGCTGGCCCTCTGCACGGGCAAGCACCACTGGCGCTCTCCCGACGTCCGCCGACAACAGGAAGGATGACCAGTGAGCACCGACAGGCGTGTCGTGGTCGTCGGCGCCGGCTCCAACGGACTGGTCTGTGCGATCCATCTTGCGCGGGCGGGGCTCGACGTCACGGTCCTCGAGCACGCTCCGCGGCCCGGTGGGGCCTCCTCCAGCCTGCAGGCGACCTTGCCAGGCTTCATCCACGACCACTGCGCCGGCTTCAATCCGATGACCGTCGCCTCACCGGCGATGCGCGAGCTCGAGCTCGAGCTCGAGGCGGAGGGCCTGGAGTGGGTGCGGCCCGACGCGATCATGGCCCACCCATTCGAGGACGGCAGCGCGATCGCGCTGCATCACGATCTGCCAGCCACCGTCGCCTCGCTCGAGGCGGCGCACCCGGGCGCCGGAGCGGCGTGGGAAGAGCTGATCGAGCAGTATCGCCCGCTCGCCCAGCGGCTCGTCGAGACGATTTTCGGCCCGTTGCCTCCGGTCCGCCAGCCGCTCGCGCTCGCGGCGGCCCTGCGTCTCGATGGCCTGCTGCTCGCCCGGCGCCTGACGGGATCGGTGGAGGCGTTCGGCCTCGACGTGTTCGACGGCGCGCTCCGTCCCACGGCGTGGTTGTCGGGCTCGGCGCAGCACTCCGGACTGCCACCGTCCACTGCTGGCAGCGGGGCGTTCGGGTTCCTGCTGCAGCTCCTCGCCCACTCGCACGGCTGGCCGTTCCCCGCCGGCGGGCAGGGTCAGATCGTCGACGGGCTGCTGAGGATCGCCTCGCGTGAGGGCGTCACCGTGCGTTGCGGGGCGCCCGTCGAGCGGGTGTTGGTGCGCGGTGGCCGCGCCGCCGGCGTGGTGCTGCGCGGCGGCGAGGAAGTGCCGGCCCGCGACGTGATCACGACGATCAGCGCGCAGCCGCTGGCGGCGATCCTCCCCGACGATGCGCTGCCCCACCGGCTGATGCGGCGGCTGCGCATCTGGCGCTACGGCACCGCGGCGTTCAAGCTCGACTACGCATTGCGGGCGCCGGTGCCGTGGACAGCGCCTGAGGCCCGCGAGGCAGCGGTCGTCCACGTGGCCGGCGAGTTGCGGGAGCTTTCCGCCGCCGCCCAGGCCAGCCAGCGCGGCGAAGTGCCAGAGCGTCCGGTGCTGGTCGTCGGCCAGCACACGCTCTACGACTCCTCCCGCGCCCCTGAGGGCGCCCACACGCTCTACTGCTACGCCCACGTTCCCGCCCGCTACGAATGCTCGGACGAGGAGGTGGCGGGAAGGGTGCAGGCACAGCTCGAGCGCTTCGCCCCGGGCTTCTCCGACACGGTTCTGGCGCGCTCGATTCGCAACCCGCAGCAAACCGAGGCGGAGAACCCCAGCCTCGTCGGCGGCGACTTGGGCGGGGGCTCCTATGAGCTTGACCAGCAGCTCGTCTTCCGTCCCGCCCCTGAGCTGTGCCGCCATCGCACGCCGCTGCGCGGCCTCTACGTCAGCGGGGCATCGGTCCATCCGGGCGGCTCGGTGCACGGGATGGGCGGCCGCTCGGCCGCGCGTGCGCTGCTCGCCGACCGCCGGTTTCGTCCCTGGCGGGCGTAACCTGAACATCCTTCCGGGCTTGCGGGCGGGTCCCGGCGGGCGTGAGCGCCCTCAGGGCTTGGGTGCGACGTCAGGGCTTGCGGATCCCGGTCTCAGCGATCCGCTTCAGCCGGCGCAACGCCTTGATGTTCCGCAGGTGCACGAGCCAGTCGGTCAGCGGATTGATGCCCAGCCGCGAGAGCGCGTCGCCAGCGGTCTCGTGCATCGTCACGTGCGTGCCCCCCGCCCGTGGTTCCAGAAACATCGCGACCAGCGCGGTGCCCAGTGGTCGCGCCCGGGCGTGGATCACGAGCTTGCTCGGAGCCTCGACCTCGACCACCTCGGTGTGATCGTTGACCTTGAAGGGGCCGATCCCCACCCGGTGGTGAAAGCGTGAGCCGACCGCCGGCCACTGAGGGTCCGCGTCACGGATCGTGTCGGAGCCCACCACCCAATCGGCGTAGGACTCGGGATCTGCGAGCACGGCGAACACGCCGGCGGGCGGCGCGTTGATCTGCATCTCCGTCGTCGCCATCAGTGCTGACTATACGGCGAGAAGCGCGGACTTCTGCGGCGCGCCCCCGCGCTCTGAAGCTTGGCGCAGTCGGGCACGCGCAACGCGGGCGGCGAGGATCGGAGCGACCGGCGAGGCGACGCCGACGCCGACGCCAAGGGCGAACGGGGGGATGTGCAATCCGGCCGAGAGGGGGCTGTAACCATGAACGAACTGGAAGTAGTGGGTGATCAGGAAGATGAAGCCGAACAGCCCGAAGAACGCGACCGTAATCGAGAAGCTCGCGGCGCTGAAGCGGATGTTGCGAAACAGCGTGATGTCGAGCACCGGCTCGGTGACCCGGCGCTCCCAGGCCGCGAAGACGGCCAGCACCGCAAGGCCAGCGCCATAGCCGCCAAGCGTGGTCGCGCCTAGCCAGCCCTGGCTCGGCGCCTCGATCGTGGTGTAGACAACCGCGCCGACACCACGATCGACAGGACGAAGCCGATGACATCCAGTCGCTTGGCGGAGGGATCGCGGCTCGTGGGCACGAGCCACTCGCCTAGCGCGTGGGCCACCGCGGCGATCGGAACGCTGACAAAGAACACCGAGCCCCAGGAGAAGTGCTGCAGCAGCAACCCGCCGGCGACCGGACCGAGCGCCGACCGGCAGGCCGGTGATCGCTGTCCAAACGCCGACCCCGCCGCCCGCTCCTTCGCGTCGGTGAAGGTGTGGCTGAGAATCGCCAGCGTGGCCGGGAGGATCACCGCCGTGGCCAGGTCCATCAGACAGCGGGCCACGATCAGCGCGCCGATGCTGCCCGACAGGCCCGCGAACGCCGAGAAACCCGCGAACGCCACCAACCCAGGGGGACACGTACCGGGCCAGCATGACCGCGGGGCAGGCCTCAGCGCCGTCGACGGCCTGAACGCCAACGGGACTTGCGGGTGAAGCGACGCCAGCGGGTCATCGGGCCGCCTCATCGCCGGGCGGAGGCGGTGCCGGCGCGGGTTCGCTCGCGCGGTGGATGAGGCTCTCGAGCGTCTGGCCGGGTGCCGGCTCGAATCCCGCCTGGTCGATCAAGACCGACCTGCCTCTGGCCGGTCCGTAGAGGGGTCGCGACGCGATCGTCGATGACTTCCTGGGCCAGATGGCGGTGCTGTTCGAGCCCGGGTCCATCGGCTTTGACAACGGGGCGCTGATCGCCGAGCGCGACACGGTCGTGCACGAATGGACCGCGCACGGGCGCAGCTCATCAGGCGCGCTACGAGGACGCGTGCTGCGGGATCTTCGAGGTGCGCGGTGCCGGATCGCCGAGGTCCGCGAGTACCTCGACGCCCGCCACGTCGCCCGCGTCCTGCTCCCCGAGCTGGGCTGAGCGCAGTCCCGCGGCGCCGGCCGCCGCCGGCGCTGGTGGTTCGGAACTCCTCTCTGACTGCATCGGTCTACGGACGATCAGCACGTTGCCGTACAACTCCCGGGCATGGCCGCGTCTGAGCCAATCACCGTCGAAGCCGGTGGCCGCGATTTGCGCGTCTCCAGCCCCGATCGCGTGATCTTCCCGATGACCGAGCGCTCACGCCCGTTCACGAAGCTCGACGTCGTCAAGTACTACCTCGCCGTTGGGGACGGGATCATGGGCGCGCTCCGGGGGCGACCGACGACGCTCGAGCGCTGGCCGAAGGGCGTGCATCCGGGCATCAGCCTCTCGACCCGTGAGAAGGGCGGCGGCGACGCGTTCTTTCAGAAGCGCATCCCACGGGGAGCTCCGGACTACGTGCAGACCGCTCGGATCCAGTTCCCGTCGGGGCGCTCTGCGGATGAGATCTGCCCCACCGAGGTGGCCGTTGTCGGCTGGGCGGCACAGATGGGCACGATCACGTTTCACCCGTGGCCGGTTCGCCGAAACGACGTCGACCATCCGGACGAGCTGCGCATCGACCTGGACCCGCAGCCGGGCACCGGCTTCGCGGACGCCGCGCGCGTCGCGGCCGAAGCGCGCGTGCTGTTGGGCGAGCTCGGGTACACCGGCTTCCCGAAGACATCAGGCGGCCGGGGTGTCCACATTTACGTCCGGATCGCACCACACTGGACGTTCACCGAGGTCCGCCACGCCGCAATTGCGTTCGGTCGTGAGCTCGAGCGGCGTCTTCCCAGCCAGGTGACGACGAAGTGGTGGAAGGAGGAACGCGGCGAGCGCATCTTCGTTGACTACAACCAGAATGCGCGTGATCGCACGATCGCCTGCGCGTACAGCGTTCGGCCGAAGGCGGGTGGGCCGGTCTCGGCGCCGCTGGCCTGGGATGAGCTCTCCGAGGTCGCGCCCGGGGACTTCACGATCGCGACGATGCCGGCTCGCTTTGGCGAGGTGGGTGATCTCCACGCCGCGATCGATGACGTCGCCTACTCGCTGCGGCCGCTGCTGGACAGGTACGAGAGCGATGCCGCCGCGGGACGGGGGGACATGCCTTATCCGCCCGACTACCCGAAGATGCCGGGAGAGCCAAAGCGCGTACAGCCATCGCGCGATCGCGACAGCCGGCGACAATGAGCGCCCGCAACGCGCCGGGGCGTCACCGTGACTGAGGCAGCGTGACCGAGCCGCGCCTGGCCGCGGGCGCCGACGGCGGCGGCACGACCGGCCCGATGTCCCCGTTAGGCGCCTCGTCCAGGTCGACGATCACCGGCGCGTGATCGCTTGGTCCGCGGCCTTTGCGGGCCTGGCGGTCGACCCACGCCGCCCGAACGCGGCTCGCGACACTGCCGCTGGCAAGAATCAGATCGATCCGCATCCCGAGGTCCTGGTGGAACATCCCTGCCCGGTAGTCCCAGTAGGTGAACACCCGCTCGTGAGGCCAGCGATCGCGCACCACGTCGTGCAAGCCGAGTGCCTGCAGCTCGGCCAGCGCCGCCCGCTCGGCCGGCGTGACATGAGTCTGGCCAACATAGGCATCCGGATCGAAAACGTCGTCGTCGGTCGGTGCGATGTTCATGTCGCCGCACACGATCGTGGCCTCTGGGCCAGCGCCAACCATCTCCCGTAGGGTCGCCAGCCAGGCGAGCTTGTACCGGTAGTGCTCGGAGTCCGGCACGCGCCCGTTGGGTACGTACACCGAGACCAGCCGGATCCCGCCGCAGGTCGCGGACACCGCGCGAGCCTCCGGACGCGGGAAGCCGGGCGCGCCGGGGACGCCGACCACAACGTCGTCCAGCCCCACGCGCGAGAGGATCGACACCCCATTCCACGTCGCCTCGCCGTGGACCGCGAAACTATACCTGCGCCTGGCGAACTCGTCGCCGAGCAGATCGACGAATCCGTCGTCGGCCAGCTTGGTCTCCTGAAGACACACCACGTCGGGTTGTCGCTCATCCAACCAGGGGAGCAGCCGTGGCAGGCGCTGCTTGACCGAGTTGACGTTCCAGGTGGCGATCCGCATCAACTCCACCGTAGCGGCACCGGCAGGCTCCGAAGGCAGCCTCCCCGGGAGACGACGTGTCCACAGCGACGCGCCGATCGGGGATCGACGCTCGACGGACAGCCCGCAGCCCGGCGAGGCAGTGCTGCGCCCCCCGCTCGACGCCACCAACACCGCGCTTTCCGAGTACGGCCTCGGACTGCCGCCATCCACACGCGCACTCCCGAGCGGTGCAGCAACTGCTGCAGTGCTCGCCGCCCAGCACGCATCCAGCCCGCGACGAGAAGCGCCGGCTCCGCCCCCGACCGAAGCCGAGAAGGCTGGCTACCATCAGCCGACAGCAAAGGGGCCGCCTCGCGAGAACGCTTGGGCACGCCGATACCCGTTGCATGCCCGGCGCTCCGGAAAGCGACCGCTTGCAGCAGCGATCCCTAAACCGCGTCCGGGTTGCTGGCAGCGATCCCGAACGAGAAAGACGCCTGAGCCTCCATTTGGAAACTGAAGCGTCTAACTGTCGGAGTGGAGACGGCGGGAATCGAACCCGCGTCCGCGGTCGCGTGGAAGATGGTGTCTACGAACATAGCCGGCGCTCTGATCTCGCCCTTGACTCGCCTCGCCGGCGGGGTTGTCGAGGGCCAGCTCCGAAAGTTGTCCACGGATCGGCCGGAGCGGGCCTCACCAAGCAAGCCTGCTTTCTGATCCCGGCAGTCCCCGCCACAGGCGAGCGGGGAGCCGAGAGGCTCACGGCTTAGCTAATTGCTAAACGGTGAGACCGAACTCGTGAGAGTCCGCACTTATTTTTTTCCCGGGTGTTTTACGAGGCCGCCCGGGGACCTCGACTCGCAACCATCCCCACGAGCCGACCACGTCGAAGCCTGTCGTCCCCTGGGGATTACGTTCTGATCTCCAATTGTATCCCTTCGCATGCTCGGAGCTCTTCGGGACGCACAATCGAAGTAGATGGTAAGACCTGGTCGACCGAACTTCATCGCCTGCCACAATCGATCAGGCGATGAACGCGAATAGCCACTGGCTCAACGTCTCTGGCCCACCGGCAGCTGCGAGGAGAGATCCGGAGTTCTCCGGGCGCGACACTCCGCGCGAGCTCGACGAGCCCTCCGACCGGTGGGCGTCCGGCTTGGGCCCGCCGCCCGACGCCGACGATCCGGCCGCGCAAGGCCAACCCTCGTTCGTCAAGCGAAGGCTTGTACCGCTGCTCGTGGCCTTGGTGGCTTTCCTGGCCAAGTTCAAGGCGATCCTGCTGCTGCTGCCGAAGCTCAAGCTGCTCACCAGTTCGGCCACTGCGCTTGTGTCGGTCGCCGCGTACAGCTTCGTGTTCGGCTGGCCGTTCGCGGTTGGGTTTGTCGTGCTGCTGTTCGTGCACGAGATGGGACACGTGATTCAACTCAGACGGGAGGGGATCAAGGCCAGCGCGCCGATGTTCATCCCGTTTCTGGGTGCGATGATCACCGCCAAGTCGCTCGGCGACAACGCCTTGGCTGAAGCGCGCGTGGGATTAGCTGGCCCGATCCTCGGCAGTATCGGATCAGCGGCCTGCATCCTTGTCTGGCACGCCACCGGGAGCGACATCTGGCGAGCGCTTGCGTTCACCGGCTTCCTGCTGAACCTGTTCAACCTGCTGCCGCTGGTTCCGCTCGACGGTGGTCGGGCGATGGCGGCGATGGCCCCATGGATGTGGTTCGTCGGGTTCGCCGGCATCGTCGTGCTCGCATTTGTGTTTCCCAACCCGATCATCCTGCTGATCCTGGTGTTCGGCGGCTTCGAGACGTACAAGCGCTGGAAGCTCCGCCGCAGCGGTGGTCAGGCGCAGCAGGCCTACTACAGCGTCAAGCCGCTGGACCGAGCGCTCGTCGCCGCCGTATACCTGTCGCTGATCGCGTTGCTGGTCGTCGGCATGCACGCTACAAACCTCACGCGTACGTTCTCTTAGCCTCGCCCGGCCACGATCCCAACAGAAGGCCCGGCCACCTTCCCACAGAAGAAACTGCCCTGGCAGTCGCCGGCACTCGGGCCGCCAGGGCCAAAAGCGCGAGGTCCTACGAGCGCCGCGCCGGACCCTACCGCCTAATACCGCGGGGGCGGAGGCATGCCCCGGGTGTCGTCGTGACGATCCCGATCAGTCCACCAGAACGTGTGGAGCAGCGAGAGCGGGAGTGCGACCAGCCCGATCACGAACAGCACCGTCCCGGTGGTCTGCAGATCTATAAAGCTCACGTGGGCGGTCACGGCCCACTTCAGGATCGCGCCGGCCGCAATGAGCGCGAGTGCCGCGCCGAGGGTCATGGCGCAGACTCTACCTTCCGCGCAAACTGGCCGGCGTCACGCATCACCCGCCGCCGCGCGGCCGCGTCCGGGACGCCACCGCCCGCAGCTCCGGGGCCACCCCGAAGCCCAGCTCACCGGCGCGCCTCGCGCAGCTCGCGCTGTACGTCGCGGGCCATGTCTCGCGTGCGGATCGTCTCGCGCTTGTCGTACAGATCCTTGCCGCGGGCCAGCGCGATCTCCACCTTCGCCCTCGATCGCGTCGGGGTGAAGTAGATCCGGGTCGGCACCAGCGTCAGGCCACGCTCGCGTGTCTTGCCTACCAGCCGCTCGATCTCCTCTCGGCGCAGCAGCAGCTTGCGGTCGCGCTCGGGCTCGTGGTTCTCTCGGCTGGCGGGGCCGTAGGGCGGGATGTAGACCGCGATCAACCACACCTCACCGTCGCGGATGGTCGCGTAGGCATCCTTCAGCTGGGCCTTTCCCTCGCGCAGGGACTTGACCTCGGTGCCGGTCAGCACGATGCCGCACTCGAAACGCTCGAGCAGGTGGAAGCGGTAGGCCGCGCGGCGGTTGGAGGCCACGTCGCCAGAGCGGGGTTTGCGGTTGCTTGTCTTGGCCATCGATGAATCCTCTCAGCCTGAGCATCAATCACCGTAGGACAATCGAGTCCCCGGGCATCCGGGCTCAGCTCACCACCGGAAGCAGGTCCACCCTACCTCGCGGCGCATCGATGCCACCGACCTGAACGCGCACCGGGTCACCGAGCCGCATCGTCCCCCCGGTCCGGGTACCGAGGAGCACCGTAGCGTGCTCGCCCAGCTCCCACCAATCGCCTCGCAGCCTGCGTACGGGGAGCAGCCCCTCGAACGCACCTTCGCTCCCGAACGCGCCGTCGCGTCCGAACGCGACGAATGCGCCCGCTCCGATCAGCCCGATGATCTCGCCGCCGAACGTGGTCTCGCGGCCCCAACTCTGCAGCGAGCGCTCGAGCATGAAACAGCGAGCGATGTCGTCCGCGTCCCGCTCGATCGCGATCGCCTCGCGCTCGCGCGCGGAGCACCACGCTCCGACGTCCGCCATCGAAGAAGCCGCGGGTGCGGGCTCCGAAGCGACGACGGACAGCAGCGCGCGGTGGCAGACCAGGTCGGGATAGCGACGGATCGGCGAGGTGAAGTGGCAGTAACGCGGAGAATGCAGTCCCGCGTGCCCGAGGTTGCGCGGGTCGTAGTAGGCCTGCTTCAGCGACCGCAGCAAGAGGCTCGTCAGGGCCCGGCGTCCCCGGCCGCTCCTAGTGACCCACCGCTCGACGAGCTGCGATGCCTCCCCGACCGCGTCCGCCGCCTGTTGCGGGCTCATGTGCCCATCCGCCCGAGCGATCGCCGGCGTGGGCACGCCCAGCGACGCGAGCTGGTCGAGCAGGCGCTGCACGGCGGCTGAATCCGGGCGCTCGTGCACGCGGTACAGCGCCGGAACGCGTCGCGACTCGAGCAGGCCCGCGACCTGCTCGTTGGCCGCGATCATCAAGTGCTCGATCAACCGGTGAGACTCGGTCTGGGCCACCGGCTCGGCGCCGACCACGTGTCCCTCGGGGTCGAAATCGAACTCGGGCTCGGCCGCTCCGAGCACCAGCGCGCCCTGGGCCGCTCGCCGCTCGCCGAGCGCCGCCGCAGCCGCGCGCGCCGCAGCCAGCGCTGGCGCCCAGGGAGCGCTGGCCCTCCCTGCGCCGGAGAAGATCCGGTCGACGAGCCCATAGTCGAGCCGCGCATCGGAGCGGATCACTGAGCGATAGAACGCGCAGGAGCGAACCTGATCTCCGGCGATCGTCATCTCCACTGTGACGACGAGGCGATCCTTGCCCGCCACCAGCGAGCACGCATGGTTGGAAAGCTCCGGGGGGAGCATCGGCTCGACTGCGCGCGGGACATAGACGCTTGTTGCCCGCCGATATGCCTCCCGGTCAACGAGCGAGCCCGGCCGCACGTAGGCCGACACGTCGGCGATGTGAACCCACACCCTCCACGAGCGCTCGCCGAGCACCTCCGCCGAGATCGCGTCATCGAAGTCACGCGCGGTGGCGGGGTCGATCGTGAAGGTCGCCAGCGAGCGCAGATCCCGCCTCGCGTCCGGGAGCTCCGCGGCCGCGCCGTCACCGGCCCCGCCGTCGCCGGCCTCGTGTGCGACGGCCGGGGGAAACGAGCGCGCCAGGCCGCGGTCGACCATCAGCGCCTCGATCACGTCCCGCGCCACGTCCGGGCGACCCAGACGCCGTGCGACGACCGCCCGACCGCCGCCGCGACCGTTGCGCCGGACGCTCTGGCGCACCAGCACCAGGTCTCCGACCGCGCTCCGATCCCGGCTGACCGCGAACCGCGGGCCGGGCCCGAAGAACGGCTCGGCGACGAGAAACTTGCCCTGCCGCTCGATCACCGCGACGCGCTCGGAGCGCAGCGCGACGCCGGCTGGGCCGCTCACCGTACCTCGGCGGCGACGGTACGCTGGGCGGCGAGCAGCGCCGAGTCGCGACGCGCATGGGGGTTGCTGAGCGCAAACACGTCGGGTGGTATGCCCGTCCCCCGCGTAACTCCCGCGCCGCCGAGATTGCGCCCACTCGGGGTGAAGTACTCGCCGACGGTGATGTCGAGGGCGCCGCCGTTGGACAGCGGCTCGACCTGTTGGAAGACCCCCTTGCCGTACGTGCGCGTCCCGACGACCTTCGCGCGGTGGCGGTCCTGCAGAGCTCCGGTGACGATCTCCGCCGAGGACGCCGAGCCTCGGTCGACGAGCACGACCAGCGGGATGCTCGCCGAGATCGCGCCGCCCTTGGCGACGTACACCTGGCGCGGCTGATTGCGACCGGCCGTGGACACGATCGTCCCGTTCGCGATGAAGATGCTCGCCACGTCGACCGCTTGGGCGAGCAGCCCGCCGGGGTTCTCGCGCAGGTCGAGGACCAGCGCTCGCGCCCCCGAATGGAGCGCACTGTCCACCTGGGCGCGGAGCTCATCGCCAGCTCCGTCGGCGAACAGCGCCAGCCGGAGGTTCCCGATCTTCACGCCGTGGAACGTGACCACCTTTTCACTCGCGACTGGGCTCACGAGGCGCGCGCGGACGAGGGAGACGACATGCTTGGCCTTCCCGCTGAGCACCGTGACGCTGACTCGCGTTCCCGACCGGCCCGTGATCAGCTGCGTGGCGCTGGCCGCCGAGCGATTAGTCAGCGACGTCTGATCTACAGCGACGATCAACTCGCCCGGGGTCAGCCCCGCGTGCGCGGCCGGCGAGCCACCGAACACTTCGACGATCCTCAGGCCACGCAGCTCTGAGGCCACGTCGATTCCGATCCCACTGAAGTGCGGATTTGTCTGGTTCTGCGACGCGCGATAGTCCGCAGCGTCGAGGTAGCGAGAGTACGGATCGTCGAGGCTCGCGACGGCCGCCTGAAGGCCCTTGTTGACCAGCTGCCTGCCGTTGACCGGCCGGTAGTAGTCGCGCTCGATGATCTTCAGCACCTCGCTCACGAAGCGACCGTTGCCGTCATCGACAAACGCCCCCCGCAGCGGCGAGGGCAGCCAGCTCGGGTGCCCCCCGAGCCAGATTCCGATCAGCAGCACCACGATCGCGGCGAGCACTCGCCCGGCGATCCTGGGTGAGCGGGCAATCCGTGGCGACATATCGGGCGACATCTCCGCGGAGGGTACCCGGGCGGCGTGGCCAGATACTCGGGCTCGGCTGGCCTACCGTCAGGCGAATCGCCATCGTCTCTCGCCGTCGTCTACTCGCCGCCACGCCCAGGCTCACGCCATCCAGCGCCGCTTTCGCGGCTCACCGGACCGGCGACCGGGGCCACCGGCCAAGCCCCGCCACACGCCCGGACCCGCGGTCTTGACCTGCACAGCGCGGCAGTGCCGTCGCCCGCACCCATGCCTGTCGCACTGTGCATGCTCCACGTGCATAGCGCGGCAGAACCACGCGAGCACGGGGGTCTTGACGCGTTGTGCATGTAATTCGTCCCGCGAGCCCATCACCTACCGCCGTCCCCCGATCGTCCCGGAGCACCCACCCCGATCGCCCGGAGCAAACCACCAAACCCGACCCCGACCCGACCCCGCCCGGCGCCGGCCCGGCCCCGGTCCCGGCCCGGAACCTAAACCCGCAGGAACCGGCGCAGCGACAGCCCGGACCCGAGCGCCGAGACCACCACGCCGGACACCATCAACACGGCGACCAGCCCGGCGAAGCCGATTGTCCGCGGGGACGCGATCAACGCCCAGCTCGAGGCAAGCGGGTCGAGCAGCGCGACCTTGGTGATCCCGAGAACGGTGATCGCCAGCACCGCGCCGACGGCGCCGACGATCGTCCCCTCGATCACGAACGGCCAGCGGATGAACCAGTCGGTGGCGCAGACGAGCTTCATCAACTCCACCCGAGAAACGAGAGGATGGCGCGAACAGCGGGCCGTCTGGGGTGGCGGCAA
>JBPCRJ010000177.1:0-2647 GCA_050996975.1 Solirubrobacteraceae bacterium
GGCCGGCAACGGGCGGCGCCGGGTCCGCGAGCGGCACTCGATCGGCCGCACGATCGGCTCCTACCGGCGCCTTTACGAGCGCGTGGCCGTCTGATAGCCGACCGTAGCCTTACGGGAGCGGCGGCACAGCCCCAAGCAGCCGAGCCGTTGCCGAGGCTCGAGGTCGTCCTCTGCACCGAGGGGACCTACCCCTTCGCGGGCGGCGGCGTGAGCACGTGGTGCGACCTGCTCTGCCGTGAGCTCGAGGAGGTCGACTACACGCTCTACGCGGTCACCGGCAGCCCGGAGGTGGCGCGCCGGTTCGAGCTGCCCCCGAACGTGAGCGAGATCCTGCACGTTCCGCTGTGGGGGCTGACCGACGCAGCCGAGCTCAGCGACTCGCCGCTGCGCCTGGCGGAGCTGCGCGCACGTCGACGCGCGACCACCGACGAAGCGATCGAGCGCGAGTTCCTGCCGCTCCTGGGGCGACTCCTAGACGCGCTGCACCCCGCCGCCACCGACCCGCCGGACGGCACGATCGTGCACGCGATGTGGGGCTACTTCCAGCGCCACGAGTGGACGGCGACGTGGCGATCGGGGCCGGTCTGGCGAACCTTCGTGGCGGACGCGCTCGGCGCCAAGGCGGAGTACGACGAGACCGGGGCCTCCGAGCCCTCGATGGTGGACCTGATGACGGCCCTGCGCTGGATGTCCAATTACCTGCTGCCGCTGGCGGCCCCGCTCCCCGAGGCGGACATCGTGCACTCCACGATCGCCGCCTTCGCCGGCCTCGTTGGCGTACTTGCCAAGCTTGAACACGGTACGCCGTTCCTCGTCACCGAGCACGGCGTTTGGGTTCGGGAGCGCTACATCGCGATCTCCGCGGCGTCGTTCAGCCCTTTCGCCAAGCGCTTTCTGATGGCGCTGGGAAGCTATGTCGCGCGGCTCAACTACCGCTACGCCGACATCGTCGCACCGGTGAACGCCTTCAATCGGCGCTGGGAGGTCCCATACGGGGCCGCCGACGGCAAGATCGTCACGATCAACAACGGCGTCGACCCGGGGCTCTTCACCGCCCAGGCGAAGCCCCGTGAGCACGCCGGGGTGCCCGTCGTCGTGGCGGCGGCGCGCGTGTTCCCGCTCAAGGACATCGAGACGATGATCCGCGCGGCGGCGGTGGCGCGCGAGTCGCTGCCGGACATCCGCTTCCTGGTCTATGGCTCGCTGGATGCCGACCTGGCCTACGTCGAGCGTTGCCGCACGCTGATCGCTGACCTTGAGCTGGAGGACACGTTCGAGCTGCGCGGCCACCACAGCAAGCCCGCCGAGCTCTACAACGAGGGCGACATCAGCGCGCTCTCCAGCATCCCGGAGGCCTTCCCCTACACGGTGCTCGAGTCGATGGCATGCGGCCGGCCCGTCGTCGCGACCGATGTCGGCGGCGTGCGCGAGGCCCTGGAGGGCTACGGGATCGTCGTCCCGCCACGCGACCCGGATGCCTTTGGCGCCGCGGTGGTACAGCTGCTCGAGGACGAGGAGCTGCGCACGTCGCTGGGGCGCCAGGCGCGCGAGAACGTCCTTGCCAAGTATCGACTCTCGACTCCGATCGAGGGATACCGCCGTCTTTACCAGCAGCTCGCCCCGGCGCCGAACACCCCTCGAGCATGAGCGACGGGCCGCTGACTGCTCTGCCGCGCTCGCCGCGTGTGCTGTCCGAAGACGAGCTGGTCGATCTCGTGCTCACGCGGACCGGGAACCCGATCAACCGCTGGGCCGTAACGGCGACGCTGGAAGCCGAGGGACTGCGGGATGTCGACGCGGTCGAGCGCCATGGGAGACCTGACCTCTTCAGCCTCGCCGAGGTGATCTACGACGCTTGTCGCCTACGCGAGCTCGACGCCGCAGCGTCGTGGCAGATGCCCGCAGCGCCCGTCCGCACGCGCCGCCTTGGCCGCGCCTTCGGGCTCTACGCGCGCGGCGCAGCGTTCTTCGTGCCGCTGATCATCCAGGTCGCAAGCCTGCTTGTACTCGGCTACGGGCTGTGGGTCTCGCTGCACTTCGACAACGCCCAGATGACGGTGATCGCGCTCGCCACGATCCTGAGCCTGCTCACGACGGACGGGTTCGGCCAGACGATGGGACGTGCAGGGTCGATCTTCGAGGCGCAGGACAAGCACACGCTGGTGCCACGGATGATCTACCGGGTCTTTCCCCTGGGCCTGGCTAGCGCACTCGCGCTGGGAGTGGCGATCTGGGTGCCGTTCTACTTGTTTGGCGGCTACCCCCGTCACCTGGCGACGATCGGGCTCGTCTACTACGCCCTGCTGTGCCCCCTGTGGCTGTCGCTCTCACTGCTCTACATGCTGCGCCGGCAGGAGGCGCTCGCCTTCGCCGCGCTCGGGGGCGTTGGCGTGGTGGCCCTCTGCAAGGGTGGCGCTGGGCTGGGCATCTACGAGTCCCAGTGGATCGGGCTGGCAACCAGCTCGCTGATCGCATTCGGCTGGGGCGCTGAGGCGATGCGCCGGCGCGCCCGCGGCGTTCGCGGCGATCTGCGCCTGGCGCGCCTGCCGCAGCGCCCGCTGCTGATCGCCGCGGTCGCCCCGAGCTTCGTCTACGGGATCCTGTACTACGCCCTGCTGTTCGCCGATCGATTCGTCGCCTGGACCGC
>JBPCRJ010000125.1:0-7718 GCA_050996975.1 Solirubrobacteraceae bacterium
GTAAGCATTCAGGTCCCCTTGCGCGTGTTTAGGCAATGTCTGTTTGCCTGGGTTTGAGGTCACGTTTTCGCTGCGGGCGGCAGGTTCCGGCGGCGGCGGGGGCGTGGTTTCGGGGATGATCCTGGGCGTGACCGGGGTGCCGCCTGCTGATGAGCTTGCCGTGCTGGCTGAGGTGCAGGGCGCGCTGATCGAGGTCCTGGAGTCGCGGAACGCGGAGCTGGAGTCGCGGAACGGGGAGCTGTCCGGCAGGGTTGCCGAGCTGGAGGAGCGGCTGGCGCGGCTGGAGCGGCTGCTATCGCGGAACTCGGGGAACTCCTCGATGGCGCCGTCGGCTGATGACCTGCCGGGGAAGACCCCGCCGGCCGCGAAGCCGAAGCGCGGGGACGGGAAGAAACGCCAGGGCAAGCAGCGCGGCGCGCCGGGCGCGCACCTGGCCTGGAGCGAGGACCCGGACGAGAGGAAGCCGCTGTTCCCGCGGGGCGCGTGCGGCTGCGGGCAGGACCTCGCGGACGCGGAAGACGTCGGGATCTCCGCGTCGCACCAGGTCATCGACACCCCGGTGGTTACCGCGACGGTCACGCAGTACGACGAGCACGCGGTGGCGTGCCGCTGCGGCCGGGTCCACGTCGCGCCGCCGCCGGCCGGGGCCGGGCAGGCCGGCGCGGTGACCTACGGCCTGAACCTGCAGGCCTGGGCCGTGTTCCTGCTGGTCGTGCATCATGTCCCGGTGGAACGCTGCGCCGGCGTCATCGCCGCGCTGACCGGGACCCGCCCGTCGGACGGGTTCGTGCACGCGATGATCGCCCGGGCCGCGGAAGCGGTCCGCGGGGCGAACATGCTGATCCGGGCGCTGGTGATCACCGCGGCCGTGCTGTGCGCGGATGAGACTCCCCTCCGGGTGGGACCGGGCCCGAAGAGCCGCAAGAAGTACCTGCTCGTGGCCTGCACCGGCCTGCTGACCTATTACTTCCTCGGCGACCGGTCCATGAAGACCTTCGACGCGTTCGTGTTCCCGGACCTGTCCGGCACCGTGCTCGTGCACGACCGGTACCAGAATTACGACGCGATCCCCGGCGTGCTGCACCAGCTGTGCACCCAGCACATCCTGCGCGATCTCGAAGATGCCGCGCAGTCCTGCCCGGACGCGGTCTGGCCGGGCCAGGCCGCCGAAGCGCTCCGCGCCCTCATCCACGCCGCGAACCTCTCGCGGGCCAGGGGCCTTGCCGCGGCCCCGGACAGCGGTACCGCCGCTGACCTCCGTTTTTTCCGCAACGCCGTCCGCGTCGGGCTCTCGCAGGTTCGCCGCGTTCCCGGCGCGAACACGAAGCAGAGACCCGGCCGCATGCTGCTGGAATGCCTGAAGGACCGCGAGGACGACGTGCTGCGGTTCCTGACCGACCTGCGGATCCCCCCGACCTCCAACCAGGCCGAACGCGACCTGCGGCCATCTAAAACCCAGCAGAAGATATCCGGCCGCCTCCGCTCCGAGACCGCCACCCGCAACCGCTACGCCATCCGCGGCTACCTCGACACCGCCCGCAAGCACGGCCAGCCCGTCATCACCGCCACCCGCGACGCCCTCGCCGGAAACCCCTGGATGCCGCCCCTCCCCGCATGAGCACAGCAATGCCCGCCACCAGTCACGCAGCGCAATAGGACATAACACGGCGGGATAGGCCTGAATGCTTACTCTTCATCGTGGCGTCCCTTGCTGTGGCTCAGGGAAATTCTGTCTCCTGACGGACCTGTTGACGGTCTTCGAAAACTACGTGTTGGCGGCCAACGCGACCTGCCCGTTAGCGCTTAGCCTGGTCTGAGCTGCTGGCCCTGAATAACTGGACAATCTGAAAGAAGCGAACTGGACTGGGCGCGTGACTGACGGGAGGCAGCAGCCGCGAGGTCATTTTGGGCTTGATCCGCTTTGGCAGACAGGTTCCTTGAGTTGATCATGCCGCCTGCGGGGCGGCGTTGTGGTGGATTGACTCGTATTCGGCGGGGCTGAGATAGCCGAGCGCGGAGTGGAGCCGGCGGGTGTTGTACCAGCCCTGGATGTAGCCGAAGACGGCCCGGTGCAGCCCGGCGCGGGCCGGCCAGGCGCGGTCGTTGATGAGCTCGCGCTTGATGGTGGCGAAGAAGCTCTCTGAGACGGCGTTGTCCCAGCATTCCCCTTTCCTGGAGACGGACAGGATCACGCCGTTTGCCCTGGCCAGGGCGGCGTAGTCGCGACTGGTGTACTGCAGCCCCTGTCGCTGTAGAGGATCACGCCGGGGGCCGGCCGGCGCTGGGTGAAGGCCATCGTCAGGGCGTCCCCGGCGAGGCTGGTGCGCAGGTGATCGGCCAGGGCCCAGCCGACGGCCCGGCGGCTGGGCAAGTCAATCACGGTGGCCAGGTAAGCCCAGCCCTGCCAGGTCATAACGTAGGTGGCGGGAGGCGCTCGCTGCAGACCTGTGATGAGTGCGGGTGAGTTGGCTCTCCCCTGGCCTTCTGCCGGGCCCAAACCCTCGTAAGCCGCTGGAGCGGTGGCGGATAGGCCTTGCGGCATATCTAGCCGCACAGGTTGTGGCCGCTCGGCCGATGCCGCACCGGGCGGCTGGTTCCTAGCGTTGGTGGTGACCCGGCCACAGCTGATGGGCCACCGTATGCAATCGGCGTAGGTGACGCTATGACTTCGAGCTTGATTACACACCTGGTGCAGTCCTACGGCTATTACGCGGTGTTTGCGTTCATCGCCCTGGAGAGCGTAGGGATTCCGCTGCCAGGTGAGACCGCGCTCATCAGCGCGGCGCTCTATGCCGGCACGACTCACCATCTCAACATCACGGTTCTGGCGGTCCTCGCGGCCTCCGCAGCCGTCATCGGCGACAACGTTGGCTACTGGATCGGTAAAACGGGCGGCCACCGCCTGGCTGAACGCTACGGACGTTACGTGCGCCTGGACCGCGCAAAGCTCAAGATTGGGCGCTACCTGTTCGCCACGCACGGCGTGAAGGTCGTCTTCTTCGGACGATTTGTCGCCGTGCTGCGAACCTACGCCGCGTTCTTCGCCGGGATCAGCAAGATGCGCTGGTCCCGCTTCCTGCTGGCCAACGCGGCCGGCGCCCTACTGTGGTCAGGCTTTTACGCATTCGGTGCCTACGCGCTAGGCAGCGCCGCATCGAGCATCGGAAACACGATCACCATCGTCGGATGGGCGGCTGCTGGCGCGCTGACGGTTGCCACGATCGTGATAGGGCGAAGGTCACTGCGGCGCCTCGAACAACGAGCCGACGACGCTTTTCCCGAGGAGCAGGCGGCCAGCCAACCACAGCCTCAGTATCGGGTCCCTGCCGGGGTAACACTTGAGACTGAGAGCAGGCGCAGGCGCTGGGCACGACGCTGGACCAGACCGGCGGGGCCCGACAGTTGGACCGAGCGATATCATGCCCAAGTTGCCAGGCCGGCGCCAACTGACCGGTTGCATGACCGAGCCAATGCCACCGACTCCATACAGATCGGCGAGAGCACGCCCTCACTACCGATCACTCGCAGCGAGTCCCGTTAACCAGGCAAGTCCGCATAATGGCCGGATCTGCGCGCAGCGGCTTCCCAGGCTCCGGGCAGTCGCGGGCGTACAGATCGAGTCCTCTTTGCTGGTGGTGTCAAGTGGCTGGCCGGGTTCTCTTCGGGGTCGGCTTGGCTGGTGAGGTGGTGCCTGCTGTGATGCCGGACCGTATGGTGGTGTCAGGTCCAGGAGTGGCTGGTCCGAAGAGCTGGCGTTCGGGGTGTGAGCTGGCCGCGCTGGAGTCAGAGCCGTTCCCCGGTTGCCCTCCCGGGCCCTGTGCTCTGGTCTGGCGGGCGTCGGCCTGGAGGCGGGCGTAAATGGCGTTGCTGATCCGCCGTTTGAGGGACCGGCGGATAAGCGCGCGACCGCGGCAGGCCTGGTTGGCTACGCTCTGTGAGCGCCGGGACGGATGTCCCGATTCGTCTACCTCGCGAACGTCCGCCATGCCGTTCCTGGCGCAAGGACTGGAGTAGCCCTCTACACGCTCCTGCTAACCGAACTGCGTCAGCACGGGCCAGTCGTCTTGAACGTACCTCATCGCGGCATGAGCGTGCGTCGGCGTGAAAGGCTCGTAGGCATGACATACGCGCCGGTGAGAACGTCTGCACGTGCGACAGCGGCGGCGGGGCCTGGCTGCGGCCACCGGGCATCGGCGCGGTCGCCCTGGTCATCCCCACGGCACCCGATTGGCGCGTGTCACTCAGCCTTCACGTCATCCCCGGGACCACCAGGCGGGCGGTCACGGCCGCCGGAAAATCCTGACGCAGTGTCGGATCGGGCCGCCGCCGTTCGTAGAGAAGGTGGAGGGTGCCCGCAGGGGGCCACCCCGGCAAAGGAGGAGACATGACCGAGTACCTCATCGCCTTCAATGACGAGTGGGTGCCCGACCACACGGCCGGGGAGCTGCGCGAGAAGTCCAGGGCTCTCCGGCCGCTGGTGGCGGAGATGAAGGGGGCCGGGGTCCTCATCTTCACCGGCGGCCTGGACGATACTGCCCCGTTCAGTGTCGATGCGCCGGGCGGCACGCCGCTGTTCACCGACGGCCCGCTCATCGAGTCCAAGGAGCACCTCGGCGGCTTCGCCGTCGTGGATGTGGCCGACGAGGAGGCGGCGCGGCTGTGGGCGGGAAAGATCGCGGTGGCCTGCGGCTGGCCGCAGGAGGTCCGGCGCTTCCAGGTCCCCATGCAACTTCCGGAGACTTCCTAACGGAGCCGGCGGGTGTTCCTGCCGCGGGCGGCGGCCAGAACCTCGCCCGCTCATCGGCAATGCCGGGCGTCTCCCCGGGCTTGGGTTAGGGGAGACGGTCGTGGTCAGGTGCCGGAGGCCATGTAGGCGGCGAGGATGTAGTTCGGATGGCGGTCGAGGTTCTTACGATCCCGGTCATAGCGCATCGTGGTCGGCGGGTCGGCGTGGCGGGCAGCGATCTGGACGTCTCGCAGATCCACGCCCGCGTCGAGCATGGTTGTGACGTAGGTGTGACGGAGCATGTGAGGATGCGGCCTAATGATCCGCACGCCAGCCACTTCAGCCAGATGCCGTAGCCGGCGGGTGGCGGCGTGGCGGTCCATCCGGGCGCCGCGGCTGAGCAGGATTGGTCCCCCGGTGCGGCCGCCGATGGCCTGGTCGATGGCCCGGCCGACGGCAGGTGGCAGTGGCAGCAGGACGATCTTGGTGCCCTTGCCGCACACGCGCAGTACCCGGTGCCCGTGCTCTTCGCCGAGATCGGCGATGTCCGCCCCGGTAGCCTCGAAGATGCGCAAGCCGAGGAGCCCGAGCATGGCGATCAGCGCGAAGTCGCACGGGCTGGGCGATTCCCGGGCAGCGGTGAGCAGGGCCTCGAACTGCAGGTGGGTGAACCCCATGGTCGGCGACTCCGGCGGGACGGAGGGCCGGCGGACGTGCACGGCGGGTGAGTGCTCCAGCAGGCCGTCGATCACGCAGGTCCGGTAGAACCCGGCCACCACCGAGAACCGCCGGGAGACCGTGGAGGGCTTGAACCGGCGTATCTCCTGCATCCACCGGATGTACAGCTCCAGATGCGGCCGGCGCGCGGCCAGCGGGTCCAGGCCGTGTTCGGCGCACCAGGCCAGGGAGCAGCGCAGGTCGGATTCGGTGTGGTCACGGGAGGCGCCTTTGAATCGCGCGAGGTAGGCAGCCACCGCCAGCCGCAGCTGATCAGTAAATGACACCAGGTCATCGGATGGGACAGACGGCAGGTCGCGAACGTCTTCATACTCAGACACTGCGCCTGCTTCGCTCTGCCGCGAAGCCCGCGGCCCCGGCGCGGGCAGATGCGGATGGTGCTGACTAGCAAGAATCGCGAGGAATTAGCTATACTTATGGCTATGTCAGTTAGTGAGCAGATGCCCCTCGCGGACGTAAAGAACCGGCTCTCGGAGGTCGTAGACCGACTGGAACGCGAGCACGGCCGCGTCGTGATCACCAAGCACGGCCACCCCGCTGCCGTGGTCATCAGCGTGGATGACCTGGAATCCTTGGAAGAGACTCTCGACGTCATGGGCAGCGCCGCGCTCATGGACGACATCCGCGAGGCGCTGACCGAACTCAGCACCGCCGACGCGCCAGTACTGACCAAAGACGACGCACTGCGCATGATCACTGAGCGATGAGCGAAGGCAACTTCGCGATCGCCTGGACAGCGCCGGGTCGCCGTGCGCTGGCCCGGCTGCCCGAGAAGGTAGCCACCGCCACAGTCGAATTCCTGTACGGGTCACTGGCCGCCAGCCCCCACCGCGTCGGCAAGCCGCTCAAGCTCGGCCTCGACGGGCTGCACAGCGCCCGCCGTGGCGACTACCGGGTGATCTACCGCATCGACGACCAGCACCGCCGCGTCGACGTCGTGGCCATCGAGCACCGCTCCGACATCTACAGACCACGGCAATTCTGAACCGCCCGAACTGCAGCACTATGTGGTGATCTTCGATCACCTTCGCCCTTCGGGCCACATAATGCCTAATCATGTAGGTGATCGAGGCGCAGCGCGCCAGATTCTGGAGCCTTACGATCGTATACATATCAACCAATGAGGATATTCAGCCGGCGAGCTCTTCTTTAAGCTGCGCAGCGTGATGGCTCGTAGAGTGTTCCCATGGCGGGGACGGTGGAACATCCAGATATTAGGTACGTGGTCTACCCAGAGGCTTATTCAGGCCGTCCTGTAGAAGTGCAGGCCAATTACCGCTGAGATAGTCGTAGCGAACGTGTCGATCGGTCGCCGGTAGTCAGTGTGCACGATCCGCCAGTTCTTGAAGTGCGAGATTGCCTGCTCGATAATCCAGCGGATCTTATTGACCTGAGTGTTAAATTCCTGCTGCCAGCCGGTGAGCTCGCCTCCGGCTGGCTTCTTGAAAGGCGAGATCATGCCGCTTCCGACGTAGCCCTTGTCGCCGATCCAGTTCTTCGGATCGAGTGTCAGCAGCGCGCCGGATTCGCCCAGGCAGTAATTATCGTGGCGGCTGCCGTTGACGGGGTCCGAGATCCAGGCGAGCCGGCCGTGAATCGTGCACGCGACCTGGACATTCATTCCGGTGGTCTTGTGCTTGCCGGACCATAGTTCAGGACGCGCGGCCCACGACCAGCATGGGAGCAGCGTTCCGTCCACGATGTACTGCACGCCCGGGTCCAGGTCGTCCGCCACGGGAACGCCACCGGCCAGGACTTGTGCGAGGAACGGCGTTACTGCCGAGATCGCACGGCTGATGGCGGACTGCGAGACCCCGAATGACTCGCCTATTTCCGCCTGCGTCCGATTATGCCGCATGTAGGTGAGCGCAACTGCAACCGATTTGAAGAGGCCGAGTATCGGCGGCCATTTCAGCTCGCCAGGAACGCATTCGGCCGAATTGACAAGTATGCAGCGATCGACTATCTCGCCATGGCTGAACCCCGTGGTATGATGCATGCCGATGGCTCGTTTCCTTTGGATTAGGCGTGGTAACCAAATCCTTTCGAGGAACGGGCCATTTTTCATGCAGACGCGCCGTCGCTAAGATAAATTTTGCAAAACGGATCATGCCGGTGAATAAGCCTCATGGAGCCGCCCGCGAACGCCGTCGTGCTATGCGTTGACGAGAAATCGCAGGTCCAGGCGCTGGAACGGCCCCAGCCAATGCTGCCGGTGGCCCCCGGCCTGGCCGAGCGCCGCTCACATGACTAT
>JBPCRJ010000085.1:0-3543 GCA_050996975.1 Solirubrobacteraceae bacterium
ACCTGATCCACCGCCAGTCCTGGCCGACGAAGACCGAAGCCAGGACGGCGGTGTTCGAGTACATCGAGGCGTTCTATAACCGGCGGCGTCGGCACTCCAGGCTCGCGATGCTGTCCCCCGTCGACTACGAGAACCGCACCGGCACAGGCGCCCACACGCTCGACGGGGCGGGCGCCGCTCCGCGGCGTGCACAAACAGATCAGAACATCAGTACAACAACGTCAACGGCCGCGCAGGCCGCCTAGAGAAACCGTGTCCACCGAACCGGGGGAGATCCATTCTTCGGCGTCGAGCTCCAAGTAGTCAAGGTTGGCGACTCGCCGCTCGCGCCGCTGCTCAACTTGGTCGTGCAGCCAAATGACTGGCAGAAGCGGGTCCGCGCCGCCACGCAGCGAGGCGCGGGCAAAGGGGCCTGCATCTCCAGTTCTGGCCCAAGCTGCTCGATCGGGTTCGTGCCGAGCACTCGGGTTGGACTCGCTCTCGCCACATCCGCCCGGAAAACCGGATCGAGATGCCATCGCCGTTACGCGGCACGGTCATTCACTCGATCTTCGGCTCGAAGGACCGCCTGCGCCACGGGCTGTACATCGACGCCAGCGACGGTGAGCGGAATGTAGAGATCTTCGAATATCTGCGCTCGCAGCGCGAACGCTTCGAGGCCGCCTACGGACGCCCGATTGACTGGGAGGAGCTGTCGGGTCGCCGCGCTTGCCAAATCGCTGACTATCGCGAGAACTCGAGCGTGGCCGACGAGGCCCAGCATGCGGAGTACGTCGATTGGTTCCTTGACGCCGGGATCCGGCTTCGGCGAGCGCTCGCCGCCGTTGATCCGCCTGCGTGATGGCTCCCCCAGCACTCGGCTCCACAGATGTCCGGGTTAGCGAGTCGATCAGATGGCCTCCGACAGGTTGTCGGCTCACTATCGCTCCGGCGCCGTACGAGTGGCCGGCCGTGCCGGCGTCGCACGCCTGCTTTGCCACGAACCGTGTCGGCGAAAGCACAAGCGAGTCCTCCTCGCTCCGGCGCCACGGTCAGGCACCTCCCTTCCGCGCAAGGCAGGTCAGGCAGCTTCTGGCGCCGGCCTGCCTTTCGCCGAAGCAGTCGAGCAAACTCCGGGGGCGCCATCATGGCGCCCCGGGCTCTGACAAATGGCCCAGGTGGCTGGGATCAAGTAGCCTGCGCGCAATGCGGCGGACGTTTGCCCAATGCTCGATTGCTTTGTTCGCTGGCACGCTCGGTGTCGGTGCGCTCCTCCCGAGCCAGGCTGCAGCGACCTTCGAGGGACGCAATGGCTTGATCGCGTGGTCCTCCGTGGTCAGCAACGGCAAGGCCGGGGGCGCGTTTGCGATCACTATCATCCCTGGACGGGGCAAGAAGCAGGTGATCAGGGCCTGCAGCGACGTGAATTCCTTTGGGGATCCGATCTACTGCGAGGCATGGGACCGAGTCAGCTTCTCACCCGACGGACGGCAGCTGATGTGGGATCAGACGGCGAGCGGCGGTAACGAACAGATCGTGCTGGCAAAGCCAGACGGCAGCGCTCCGCAGACGATCGATCACGGCAGCGCGGAGAGCGACTCGGAGCCGAGCTTCTCCCCGGACGGCCAGCGGATCGTGTACGTGCGCGGACAGCTAGGTGCCGAGGGGCAGATCGTCACCAGCAACCTCGCGGGCGGCGACGTGCAAGTAATGACCCCGACGGTCACGGGCTTTAGCCCGGTGTGGGCGCCGAACGGAAGGACGATCGTGTTCGTGCATGGGGAGGACATCTGGTCGGTCGGCGTGAACGGGCAGGGAGCCAAGCTCCTAATCCGCGGCGGCCAGGATCCAGACTTCTCTCCTGACGGCCGCCAGATCGTGTACCTAAACAACGGCGGCTTCGTCTCGACCTTCGGGATGATCTACACCGCTCGGGCGGACGGCACTCACAGGCGCAAGCTCCCGCTCACGAAGGGCTGCTGCAAGTACGTCCAATCCGTGGCGTTCTCGCCAAACGGCAAGCAACTTGTGTTCGGATTGCTCTCCGCCCGTGCCAAGCAGAACCTCGAGCTATCGACCGTAGCGATGAAGGGCGGTCACCCGAAGCGGATCAGCTCGCGGTTCACCGATTACAACGGCGGCTTCACGACCGGCGTCAGCTGGCAGCCCCGTCGATAAGGTCACGCCCGCGTCAGAGCCACGGCCGGGATCTCGCGGTCGGCTTTCTTCTGGTACTCGCCATACGCCGGCTAGGCGTCCGTCATGTGCTACATAAGCGGCTTCGCTCAGCGCCATGCGCGGTGCGGGCGTCAACCCCGATGTGCTCGCCTCTGACCTGGATCGTCGCCTCCGGATTCGCCTTGAGGTTCTTGTACCAGTCCGGATGATCGGGCGCGCCTCCTTTCGATGCGACCAGGCCCATGTGTAGCCATCACGGCAGAAGATGAGCGGGGCGGTGCGCTCCTTGCCCGAGGCTCGCCCGATTGTGAACAGCAGGCGCCCCGCGGGTGCTTTCGCACCAGCGGAAGCAACCCACGTTACTTGTGCTCCCGCATGAATCCGCTCGTCGCTACGGTGATCACCGCGACCCGGGGTCGGCAGTGTCGACAGGACTGACTGGACCCGGGTCGTCCGCCAGTCCGCGCTGAGCATGGTTCTGTTGGTGGCTGATGCACCTGCGGGCAGGGGTCTGTCCGAGCGTCTTGCGAGGCCGTTCGTTGATCTCGGCGGCGATCCGGGTGAGGTCCTCGGCGCCATGGGGGCTGAGGTCGGTGCCCTTGGGAAAGTAGTCACGCAGCAGCCCGTTCATGTTCTCGTTGCTGCCGCGCTGCCAGGGCGAGTGCGCGTCGCAGAAGAAAACGTCGGCGGCGGTCTGAGCGGTGATCTGGCGGTGCAGCGCGAGCTCTTTGCCTTGATCCCAGGTCAGCGCGCGTCGCAGCGCCGCCGGCAGCCCGGTCAGTGACGCGGTGATCGCGTCGAGCACCGCTTGCGCGGTAGCGACGGCGTCGGGGAACGCCAGCAGGATCACAATCGGGTGCCGCGCTCCACCAGCGTCCCGATCGGCGACGACGCCGTCGGCGGACGGGGCGCGTGAGCGCGACCAGCGGGTCATAGATCGCCTGATAGATCGTCTCCGCGCACAGCCAACGGTGCCTCTGCCCGGCGAACAGCCGGCGCAGTTCGTGAGCGACCTGTCGGGGCTCCAGCGCTTGGCCAGCAGCTGGGCGACAGTCTGGGCCAGCACGCCGTCGGAGCCGATCCGGCGCTAGCGGGGCTTGCAAGCCCGTGCCCGGGCAGCGTGCTCGGCGTGATGAGGCCGGTAGCGGCCGTCGAGGTCGCTGTGACGGCGGATCTCACGGCTGATCGTCGACGCCGCCCGTCCAAGCTCCCGCGCGATCCCCCGGACCGTGACCCCCGCCGCGAGCAGGTCAGCGATCACGATCCGTTCGTGCTCAGACAGGTACCGCGGACTGCGCTGCTTGGGCTCGGTGATCTTCAGAGCGGATAGTGCAGGGCCTCGCCGACGGCATTGACGACCGTCCGCCCGTACCGCCACCGGTTCCC
>JBPCRJ010000113.1:0-25815 GCA_050996975.1 Solirubrobacteraceae bacterium
GTGCCCTCGCGGGTGGCGTGGGCTGAGACGATCAGGTGGGCGGTGTCGGTCGTGAGGCCTTGCGCGGGGAATGGGTGCTGGACGTACGCGAGTCGGAGCTGCGCGGCGTCGACCTGGTGGACGGTCAGGTCGACGGGCTGCCCGGTGGGGAGCGCGAGCTCGATCGTTCGGGTATCGGGGTTGATGTCCAGGACCGTCGCGGTGGTTCCGTTGCGCAGCGGTCCGCGACCGGGGTGGTTGAGGGTGCGCCGGATTTGGACCTCGTCGCCGGCGTGGAGGCTGTACGGGCGGCCGGGCGCCGGGATAGTGTCGGTGCCGAGCTCGGAGTGCTGGTGGCGGATCGCCTGGTAGCGCGCGTTGAGTTCGTCGAGGTGGTCGTTCGAGGTCTGGGCGAGCACGATCGTCGTCCGCCCGTTCCGGGTGTCGGTGTGGGCGGCGTCGAGTGCGGCGTCTTCGGCTCGGGTGAGGTCGGCGCCGGTGTGGACGCGCGCGCGGGTGGCGTAGCCGCGGATCGCGAGTTCGTGGTGGCCGTCGCGGAAGCGGGCCTGGTCGCGACGATCGGCGGGGTCGTAGGCGCGGAGGTTGTGGGTCAGGATGGCCTGGCTGTGCTGGTCGCGGGTGGACGCCTCGAGGTGGGGCCAGAGTCCGCCGGCGCCGACGGGAGGGTTCTGGTGCGGGTCACCGACAGCGATCAACCTCGCGCCGGAGGTCTCGACTGCGGCTAGGAGGGCGTGTTGTTCGCGGGTGGAGGCGAGTGCGGCTTCGTCGTGGATGATGGTTGTCTGCGGCCCGAGGACAACCGTGTTGCTGGTGATCGCGGCCTGCAGCGCGGCGAGCGAGTAGTGGCGAGTGTCGACCCCGGCGTGGTGAAGATCGCGCGCCAGGCGCTCGGCGGCGACGGCGGCGGTGCTGGTGACGATGATGTCCCGGCCGGAGTAGTGGTGGGCGCGGGCGATGCCGGTAAGCGCGGTGCTCTTCCCGGTGCCGGCCTGGCCCTCGATCATCACGAGTTGACGGTCGCTGCAGGCGAGCATGATCGCCTGGCGCTGCTCGTCTGACAGCCGGCCTCCTCGACCCTGTAGCTCACGGTCGAGCCGGTCTGCCTGCACGACGACGGAGTCGCGATCGAGCGCAGTGATCCGGTGTTCGATCACGCGCTTTGCGGTGCTGATGGTGGTTTGTTCGCGGGCGCGGTGCTCGCGGGTCGTGCCGCTCCCGTCGGCGAGACGGAGGATTTCCCCCGCGTCGCGCAGCTCGACCAGTGGCCGGAGGGCATCCTCGATCTGGGTCCCGGCGGAGTGCTCGAGCGCGACCGCGCGCCTCGCGGGCGGGGAACGTCGCGTCGAACTCCGTCAACGCGTCGAGCACTCGGTCCGGCGCGGCTGGCGTCAGCGGTTGGCGCTGCTGGTGGCGGAGGATCTCAACGCGCTCCGGTCTGAATCCCATCGCCTGCGCCGTGCGCTGCCACTCCTCGTCGAGATTGGCCGCGGTGACCGCGACCTTGTCCGCGCGGGTGATCGTGCCCATCAGTCGTTCCTCGGTGGGGGCAAGCTGCCCGTTGGCGAGCAGCAGCTCGAGGCGCTCGTGCGCGTCAGCGGCGGTAGGGCCGCCTTCAGCAATCACCGCTCGCAGGTCGCGCTCGGTCGAGCTCAGCCGGTCGCGGATCGCGGCCTGGACCTGGTGGTGGCGGCTTGACCAGCGGTCCAGCAGCGGCTGCGGGACGCCGGCCAGCTCGAAGTACCGCTCCCCGCGGCCGGTGCCGCGCTGCACAGAGAACCCCAGCGTGGCGAGCTCGCGGGCGAGCTCGGTCCGATACGCCGCGCCGACCTCGCGCTGATGCTGAAGCCACGTCCGCGAATCGATCGCCACGAGCCGTCCATCGCGGCGCCGCGCGGCGTGCAACAGGACATGCGAGTGCAGCTGCGGGTCCGGGACCTGATCGGCAACAGCGCGAGCCGCGGTATGCCGCCAGCTCGTCGCGACCACCCCAACAGCCTCGGCATGCACAACCGTGTCCGCGTCCACGCGTTGACGGAGCATCGGCACCTGCCGGACTGAGTAGTTGAGCGCGCGGCCGATCGCGGTCTCGTGCGCGGCCTCGATCCGCTCCCGCAGCTCCGGTGAGCCGAGGGCCCAGACGGCGCTGACTGACTTCGGCGCGGAGAACGTCGCGTCCAGTGCCGCGACCGCCTCGCCACTGGCGCCGACCCGACGCAGCTGGCTCCCGGTGTCGGGCCTGCGGACGTCCATCAGCGTCCGCAGCTGCTCACCGGTGACCGGGACATCGGCGTCGAGCCCGAACAGGTGCGCTCCGGCCGCCCAGCGACCTGGAGCCTCGACCCGTTCCCCGTCCTTGAGGTAGTAGTCACCCAGCTCCGACGCCCTGGCCTTCCCCCCGAGGGACTCGGCATACCCGCCCGCCGTGCGCTGCGTGATCTTCGCGACGATCAGCACGCCACACCCCCGACTTCCGCCACGTCCGTCGCCCACCGATCCAGACATACACTCCACGCACAGGCAGTGCTGGGGGCAAGACGTCCCAAGATGTCCCACGATGTCCCGCCCGCGAAACGCCCACGGAGGCCGATCTGCGGCCCGGGCTCGGACGTGGTCATGACCGGGCCGGGGCGGTGAGCGTGCGCCACGGCTCGTCGCGGTGAGCGGCGGTGAGGCTCAGCAGCTCCCAGCGGGTGCCGTCGAGGTGCAGCCCGTGGCCGGCGGGGATCCCGGCGACGTCGCCCGGAGAGAGGATCCGGGTGCGCTGGGTCGACACCGTCCGGGACTTCTTGCCCGGGTCGCTGAAAAGGTTGGCGTCGCTGCTGCGGGAGATGACCTGCCGGTCGAACTCGCCGAGCATCGTCGACACCGCCTCCAGCGTGGTCGTGTCGGCGATCCCGGGGAGCAGCAGCTTGGCGCCGAACAGGGTCAGGAACCCGTCGGCCGCCTTGCCCCAGCGAGCCCGCGCTTGGGAGAGGTCCTGCAGTGCGGCGAGGAGGGTGAGGCCCTGCCCGCCGCCCTCGGAGGCGATCTGCGGCAACTCCTGCAGCGGCGCGATGTTCGCGACCTCGTCCAATGCGAACAAGACGGGGTGGGGGAGCCCGTCGGCCGCGTGCGCCCGGTACGTTGCCCGCCGAACCTCCGCAAGGAGACCGCAGACGACCGGGGCGACGGCGTCCTGCTCCTCCGCCGGCGCCCAGATGTACACGGTGTCGCCGCCGGCGATGAATGCGGCTGGATCGAAGTTCGGGTCACCCGCGGTCATCAGCGCGCCCTCGCTCGTGTAGGCCTGAAGCGCGTCCGCGGCCGCGGAGAAGACTGAAGACCGCTCCCGGTCCTCGGTGTTCAGCAGGCCGAGCAGCGACCCGAACGCCAACCGGTTCGCCCGCGGATCCTCCAACAGGATCCCGGGCTCGTCAAGCTCGTGGCGCATCACCCAATCCACGACCGTGTCCATCTCCTTGCCGTGCACCGCCGCGGCGTGCAACAGCGGTGCGAGCAGCGCCTGCGCGCGGTTGGCCCAGTGCGAGCGGTCGGTCGTGCCGGTCCCAACGGTCACGGTCATCGCCCGGGCGATCACCACCGCTCCATCCCACGTCAGCGCGCTGGTCACCGGCGACCACCGCAGCTGCTCGACCCCCGCCGGCGGGCGGCTCGAACCGGTCGGGTCAAACACCCACACCCGCCCATCGCGCGCCCTGGCCCGAGCGGTCGCGCGGGCGACGTCCGGCTTGGTCGAGGTCACGATCGCCGGGCCCGTGTGCGCCAGGACCGCCGGGATGATTACGCCGCTGGTCTTACCCGACCGCGGCGGGCCGAGCAGCAGCACCGCCCGCTCCGGCCGCGCGAACCTCCACTGCCCATCATCGCCGGCGCCGAGCCACACACCGCCACCGGCGCGCGCGGCGAGCGTGCGGACCGCACGCAAGGGATCCGCGTCAGCCGGGATCGACGGCGTCCGTGGTGCACGGGGCCGGGCGCGGGAGGCGAGGATCGCGTCAATCACGACGATCGCGAGAAGCACGAGGATCAGCGCGATCGCGATGCCCGTCACGCCATAGTGAATCGCGCTCGCGATCAGCATCCCCACGGCCAGAGCGAAGAGCAGCACCGGGGGCCGTGCGATCCACCGGCGGCGCGGCTCGGTCTGATGCGACGGTCCCCACCCGTCCGGCCTGTTCACAGGAGTCATCTCAGCATCCCCACCGGCGCCTACTCCTCCAGCAACCGTTCGATCCGCGGACGCAGGAACCGCCACGCCCGCCCGAGCCGACTCGCCGGCAGCTCGCCGCGGCGCGCGAGGTAATAGACGGTCGAGACCGGAAGGTGCAGAAGCTCGGCGACCTCAGAGGCGGTCATCACCTCATCCCGGGTCAGCGCCACGCGACCACCCTGGTCATGCGAGCCGGCCATCTGCGGGGTCGCCGTGAGCATGCTCATCACCATGCAGAGTCGCCCGGGGCGGCGCAAGGACATCTCGAGACGTCCCCGAAGACATCCTGGGACAACTTCGGACATCTACACTCAACTCCCTGGAAATCCGTACTTTCGGAAAGGGGAGAGGGTTGGAGAACGAGCACCTCAGGACCGCGATCACGCGCGCCGGGCTCACGCTCGAGGAGTTCGCCGACACCGTCCAGGTCGACGTCAAGACCGTGCAGCGCTGGCTCGCTGGCCGCACCGCCCCATACCGGCGGAATCGTGCCAGGGTAGCTGGTGCGCTCGGCACGACCGAGGAAGCGCTCTGGCCCGACGCCGTCCCCGCCGCGACCACGACCGAAGCGAGCGAGCTGGCGACACACGCGACCGGCGACGCGATCGCTGGGTACGGCCACGCCACCGACCCCGCCGTACCGGATACCGCCGAGCTCCTGCGCGCCGCGGTCGAGCGGATCGAGATCGTCATCCCCTACCTTGGATCCGGGCCTGGTCTGATCGACGTGGTCCGCACCAGCGCGGCCAACGGATGCCGGATCCGTCTCATCACCGAGGACCCAGACGAACGGCTCGAACCGCTGCTCGGCGTCGACGCGATCGAGGTCCGCGCCTCCCCCGCAGGCGAGGACCACATCCTCGTCCGCGCCGACGACGAGATGCTCCACATGCTCACACGTATCGGCCCCGCCGAGGCGTCGTCACCGATCATCCATCTCCGCCGTCAGGCCGACAATGGGCTGTTCGATCGCCTCGTCGAGGACTTCGAAAACCGCTGGCTTAAGGCGACGCCGCTCGCCAGCAGAGAGCAGCTCCACGCCTACCTCGCGAATGCCGAAATCGAGCCCGGGCCCGAACGCGAGCTCCCGCCCGAGGCCGACCCGCTATCGGCTCCGACGCCCTCGTCGCCACCCCAGGCGCCCACCGCGTCGCCGGCAGACGCTCCGCGCCGCTGGCCAGGACGACGGGACTGACGCCCGCGCGGCCGGGCGTAGCAATCAAGAGGTGGCGCCCTGTCACGAAGTCGGCGCGATTGTCGCGCGTGCCGCCGGGCCTTCAAGGTCGGGGCGCCGAAGGCTGCCGGAGCTGCCGACCGCCCGCGGCCCCTCTCTTGACTGCCCGTCGTTCACGCGCAGTGCTCCGCCGAAGTCGTGACAGGGAGAGCCCTCGCCAGCCCGCAGAAACGAACGCCATCACCGCGATGCGTCGCAGCCGCGGCGTGCCGCCCCGAGGCACTCGTCTTGGATCCACGGGATCTGCGTGGTGGATGCGCGGGCATTGCGTGGCGGATTTGTCGGCCGGAGCTGCACCGCCAAATCTCCTGGCCGAAGGATCGGCCGCGGCTCTTTCGCTTCCTCGCTGTGACGTCGCGGACGGCACGGTCTGAGGCGTTTGACCAGCGGTACGTCGCGATCGCGCCGGCAATCGCCGAGCCGGCAATCCCTTTCGAGGCGGAGCGCTCACCCGGCGCCGCGGGCGCCTGCCATCCAGATGTCGCCGTTCCAATCGTCCGCGCGGCTGCGTCCGCGGCACCGAAGCAATCGTGAGCAGCGGCCCTCCCTTCCGCCGCGCGTTGGAGTCCGTGGGCCGATACCCGAGAGTCGCGCAACCTCGCTATTGCAGAACTCAGCCTGGGTTGCGATGGCGCGTCGGTTGTCGCCCTGACCGGACGCCCTCGCTCGCACTCGTGCGCCGTCGCGGCGTAGGATCACGCGATGGCTGCGAAATCGGTGTCTAACGCGAAGAACGGCATGGCACGCGCCGTCGATTCGATCCTCGACCCGTGGCCGACCAGCAAGGACCCAATCTGGGATTTCTTCGGCTCCGAGTGCGCCTACTGCGGCGTCAAGCTGGTCGAAGGCGAGCGGCTCGGCCACATCGACCACGCCGCGCCCAAGGCCGGCAACCACATGGGCAACCTCGTACTGGCGTGTTATGTGTGCAATGGCGACGAAAAGCTCGACGTGGACTGGCGTGAGTTCCTCGAGCAGAAGGTCAGCGACCAATCGTTGCGTCAAGAGCGCATCGAGCGGATCGAGCGATGGCAGGCGCTCCACCCGAAGCCCGATCTGGCCGCTTCACCGGAAGTTGCCGAGGCCGAGGCGGAGCTGCGGGCAATGATCGTCGCGTTCGGTGAGAAGTGCGCTGAGCTACGCGCCGCGGTCGCCGACGCCAAGAGCGCCGCTGCTGGCAGCGAGGATCAGGGGTGGCCAAGAGGCAGCTTTGTCCACCGCACCTCTGCGCTCGGTGGTCCGAGCGACGCGGGTGGCGAGTCGCAAGATGACGGTATGTGGAGCTGGACCGAGAAACCAGTCGATCGTGACGGACCGCATTTCATTCTCGGCGATGACGAGCACGATTTCCCGCTTGCGCGTGTGGGGCCGCCGGTTGGGCATGAGTTTGCCGTCGAGTTCTTGATTCCGCGAGTTAACGACGCAGGCGAAATGCCGCCGGCCGTCGCTAAGCTCGTGGACCAGATCGATTTCTATCTTGTCGAGAAACGCGAGCCGGATCCCTGGGCGTACGCGAAGCATCACACGGGGACCATGGCGAACGCTGTTAGCGAGATTCATTGGTACTACTCGGACGGGCGGGATTCGCGCGAGTAATCGGTCGGCCGGCCGACATCTGGACACCGCCGTCGGCCTGAGACCAGGCCGCAGCAGTCGCACGGCCGCCGATGTGTCTTGCCACGCTGGGACGATCGCTTTCCTTCTCGGCACCGCGGTCGGCTCACGAGCGCTTCGGCGACATCTGGATGGCCGGCGCCCGCGGCGCCGGGTGAGCGGCCGCCGCGAAAGAGTCGTCGGCTCGCGTCACATCGGGTGATCGGATCGCGACAGACCAGACGCGAGCGGGGGCACGCGTGGGGCGTGCGGTCGTCGTGAGCTCTAGGCAGCGGCGAACCGCACCACCGCGCCGCCCTCGGCGTACGATCTGCTTGACCTGCTCGTCGAACTCGAAGCCGGCATGTCTTCTGCCGGCGGCCTTTGACGGCGCCCGCCGACGGCGGTCCTGTAGGTCACGCCGGGGCTATGGCTTCGCGACGGTGAGGTCCAGCAGCCACCGTGCCCGCTCATCGATCAGCTCGACGATCCTGTCGAGGACGGGCGCATCCCAGCCCGTATCGATCAGCTGCTGGTGCGCGTTTCGCGCCGCGCCGGGCGCGTCCCGCGCCATGCCGCGAAGGCGCCGGCGGGCAGCGGCGGCACCGAGCCCAGCCTCGTCGAACAGGCGGTCGAGGTGCCGCGCGCGCACATACTCTGGGCGGTACTCGCCGCCGACGCTCATTGCCATCTTCCGCGTCAAGTTCTGGGGCCTGCGATAGGCAAACGTGCTCAGCACGTCATAGGCGGGCGCGAGCACCGCCTGCCGCGACTCCGGGAGATAGAGCAGCGAGAAGTTCTTACCGTGCGCGTCGTTGTTGCCGACTAGGAAGTTCAAAGCGACGTCGTCGAGGAGCTTGATCACCTCTGTAGCGGGAACCGCCGTCGCTCGCCGGACCAATGCGAAGCAATCGGCCAGCGACGGGCCGCCCTCGGCCTGGTACTTGCGCGCCGTCGGGACTGCGAGCGCCTGGCAGAAGTCCTCCTGGTGCAGACGCACGATGCCGTCATTGGTTTCGTGACGGTCGTAGCGCTTGACGAGCAGGAACTCTTTTCCGGCCACTCGCTGCGCTGACGCGTCGACGACGTCGACGCCCAGCTGCCGGCCGACCATTGGGCAGAACGCCTCGTTGACGACGGTGTGATCGAGTCGCTCGATCGGCGTCTTGATGATGTGCGTCGACGGCGTCTGGCCGCGCGTGAGACCGATACGCCCGCTGCCGTCCACCACGACGGGCAGCTTGTCCTGAGCGCCCGCAAGCGAGAGCCGGTACTCGCCGTCCGGGTCGACGTGCATCGGGCGGGACGGAAGCTCGGTCAGGAGCTCGGCCAGGCCAGCGTCGTCGAGCCACTCGACATCTCCGCTGACCGGCTCGGGGCGACCACCCCGCGGGAGCAGTGTGATCGGCCCGGCAGTGTCGCCCGCGATCATCGCGAGCATGCTGTAGTCGTTGCTCTCGCTGACGCCGAGGAGACGAGCTAGGTGGCGCCGCGGCTCGCCCTCGGGGAGAAGGCCACCGAAGAACGCGGCGGCCGCCGCGGCGTCGAAGCGGCCATCGAGCGGCAGCGACTGCGACAGCGGCGGCATCCCATCCGCCACCCATTCCGCCGCATAGGCGAACTCCACCCCGTTCGCGCCTTGCATCAGCGCGCCCGCCTGCCGGTCAAAGCACCACGCCACCAGCGGAGCGAAGCCCTCAGGCATTCAGATCGTTCATCGTGATCGAGACGCCGAGCGCCTCGGCGACCCGCAGCGTCTCGCCCAGGCGCACCGTCGGCTTGCCTCGCTCAAGCTCCCCGAGGAACCGGCGACCGACCCCGGCCGCGAGCGCGAGATCCTCGAGCCGCAGGCCACGCGCGATCCTCGCGGCCTTGAGCGCGGCTCCGAGCTCCTCGGGTGTGGTCACCGAAATGGACAAGGTCATGATCCCGACCGGGAACATTACATCGTTTTGCGGACGTCGCGCTCCTCTAGGTTCCCGTTCGGGAACTCGGGCAGCAACGCGGTCGGAGGAGGCCCGTGACGTTCCCGATCGGGAACGTGGCACGACGCATCGTAAGCGGATAATGCGGCGATATCACAGCGCTAAAGTCGAATATCGGTACATAGGCTGCTATTCCGCAGCGGAAGCGTGCTCCAGCGATGCGCAGCCGTCAGTCAGGTGCGTCCGGGTGTTCGAGACTCTCTCGGCCTCGGGGATACGAAGCCGTCGCGGCGCTGCCGCCGAACGCGGCGGTGAACGCCGCGGCGCGCTCCGTCGCCGGGCGGGCGTGGAGGTACCGGCTCGTGGTGGTCAGCTGGGAGTGGCCCATCGCGTCCTTGATGCTCACCAGGTCGACCCCGCCGGCGACGAGCAGCGACCCGAACGTATGGCGGAGGTCATGCCAGCGCAGCGGGCGCAGCCCCGCAGCGTCGCGGGCGCGTTTGTAGCGGCGGCGCAGGGCTGAGCCGTCCAGCGGCCGCCCCAGGGCGTTGCAGAAGACGTAGTCGTCGGAGGACACGAAATCCTGGCGCTGGGAGAGCCGATCGAGTGCGGCCGCGGCTTGGTCGGCCATCGGCACGCGCCGGACGTGGCCGCTCTTGGTCGTCCCCTCCACGCCGGAGGAGAGCGACCGGCTGATGGTGAGGGCCGAACCGCTCCAGTCGACGTCGCGCCAGCGCAACGCCAGGAGCTCTCCCAGGCGCAGCCCGGAGTAGGCGGCGATACGGATCGCCTCGCCGTCGCGGTCGTCCTCGAAGTGCTCGAGCTCGCCGCGAGCCAAGACGGCAGGACGGTGGAAGCCGGCCTGCAGCGAGCGCGCAATCGCCTCGATCTCTTCCGGTGAGTAGAAGAGGAGCACTCCAGCCTCGGGCACGCGCCGTCGGTCGGTGCCGAGGGCGGGATTCGTCGCCAGCGAGTAGGCCGTCGGCTTCATGCCGTAGTTAAAGGCCGCGCAGACGATCTCTCGGGCCCGGTTCACGCTGCGGGCCGACACGCCGGTGTCGGCGACCGTCCGCAGCAGCGCCTCGACCTCGGCCGGGGTGATCTCCGCCGCCGGCCGGTCGCCGAGCGCGGCCATGACGAGTCCCGCCGTCGTGCCCGTGCCCCGCTTGTGCGGCGTCCTCGGCTCGGCCAGGTCAGATTGGTGGGAGCGGATCGTCGAGGGCTTGGCACCGCGGACCTTCTCCAGCCAGTGCAGGTACGCATGCGCGAGTTCGCGGAACGTGACGCCGCGTGTGCGGCGCTCGCGCTCAACGCGATCTGTCTCGTTGAAGTCCTTGACGTAGGTGCGGACGAACTCAGCTGCGGCCACGTGCGCCCGGGCGGAAGCCAGCTGACGTCGCAACACCGACCGGTTCCTGGAGGTTGCGATGCGAAGCAGGCGACGGACACCCGCGGGCGGTGTGCAGGCGGAGAAGCAGCGGCGATACGTGCAGCTGATCGCCCAGGGCCTCAGCAACAGCGAGGCGTGTCGGCTGGTCGGGATCGACCGCAAGACGGGGAACCGCTGGCGGTACGGGCGGAGGGTCCGGAATTCCGCCGGGGCGCTTGTCATCTATCCACCGGTGAAGATCACCGAATCGAGGCCGCGGAGTCCGCGGTATCTCTCAGAGCAGGAACGGATCCGGATCGCTGATCTGCTGGCGGCGAAGATGAGTGTGCGCGGGATCGCCGAGGAGCTGGGACGGGCGCCGTCGACGATCAGTCGCGAGATTCGGCGCAACCGCGACCCGGACGGCCGCTACCGGCCACATCACGCCGAACACGCTGCGCGGCGCCGGGCGTGCAAGCCGCGCCAGCGACGGATCGCCGGCGATGAGGTGCTGGCCGAGGTTGTCCAGCGGCTTCTGTCAAAGCGCTGGAGCCCGGAGCAGGTCGGGCACGAGCTGCGGGTGCTGTTCGCCGATCAGCCGTCTCGATGGTTGTGCAAGGAGACGATCTACCAGGCGATCTACGACACGGCGGTCGCGCTGACGCGCCCGGCGCGGCGTCGGCGACGCCGCCGACGGCTGCAGGGCTTGCAGCGCCGCGGGCGGCTGACAGCGATGCGGATGATCGACGAGCGTCCAGCCGAGGTCCAGGACCGAGTTCAGGCCGGTCACTGGGAGGGCGATCTGATCATGGGTGCCGGGAACCGGTCGGCGATCGGCACCCTGGTCGAGCGCAGGACCCGGTACCTCATCCTGCTGGCGTTTCCCGATGGCGTGGCCAGCACCGACGCGGTCCGTCAGGCGATCACCGAAGCGCTCGAGAAGGTTCCGGTGGCTCTGAAGCGGACGCTGACCTGGGATCAAGGCAAAGAGCTTGCCCACCACCAGCAGATCACCGTCCAGACCGGCACGAGCGTGTTCTTCTGCGACGCGCATTCGCCGTGGCAGCGGGGCAGCGACGAGAACATGAACGGGTTGCTGCGCGACTACTTCCCGAAGGGCACCGATCTCAGCGTCCACACCGCCCAGGACATCGGGCGGATCGCCGCGCAGGTCAACGACCGACCACGCAAGACACTCGACTGGCAGCGCCCAGCAGAGCTGTTCGCCGTCGCGGCCACGGCCGCCTGACAGGATCGCCAACCGGGCGCGCACGCGCGCAGGGATCGACTCCGGCTCGGCCCTCCCCTCCGTCGAACCCTGCGCGCGTCAGCTACAGGCAGCCGCCCAGTGACTTCTCGCGCGGAAGGCGCTCTCCTAGCTCGCCACACGGGTCGCCAGCTCTTCCGTACCGACACCCGCTGAGACTACGATCACAACGTTCATCTGTTGCGACGTTCGCTGGCTTTCCCACCGCCGCACGTCCAGGTACCCGTCGGCGACGCGGCCGCGACGCGGCCTCCAACCGCCTGCGTCGTCCCGGGTCAGCCATGCCCGTCCGATACGCCGCTTGACCTGATGGCCGCCGTAGCGGAACTTCGCCTCGAAGTGCACCTCGCCGCGCTGCTCGACGACGATCAGATTGGCGGTCGGAACGGGGTCTGTCGGAGGCATCACACGGAGAAGAGAAATCAGTGGAGTACCAGCAGAGTACCACTCTTCGTGGAGTACCACTTTGAGTACCAAACTGGCCAAGAACAACCCCACAGCGGGCCTTTTGTGGCCGAAATCTCGCCCAATTTGCGAGAACTAGAGGCCCTTTTCGCTACTCATAACCCGAAGGTCGCGGGTTCGAATCCCGCCCCCGCTATCAAGAAGTCGCTGGAAATCGAGGGCTCCGCGCCTCCGCGGAAGCGGGTTTCCTCGTTACGGGGCATATCAACGCGTGTCAAACGGGGATCAGGGCGTCGTCCGCACCGAGTCCCAGACTACGCTGACCCAGGGGACATGATCGCGAGCTGGGTCGCGGCGCTGAAGACGATCGCCGACTGGGCGGTCGACGGAGACGACTTCTTGCCGGTCCGGCTCTACGACCGTCCAACCAGCTGGTCGCGTGAGTGGAACCCCGGGGACGTCTTGGGGACCCAAGGCGACGCCCACATCCACGTCGATGCGGGCGGGACCGTCATGGATGTGGTTCCCTCCGTGGTCGGGTTTGCCGAGCCCGCCTCGCAGCAGGCACGCAGGCGCCGACGGCTCCATGGACGCGACGAACCCGGCGTCGCATCCGTGGCCGCCAGATTAAGCATGGCAATGGCACCGAGAACCCGACCCACGAACCATGAAAAGCTCGTCTCCCAATTCGAGTCCTGCGTCTTCGACCCACCAACGCCAACGAGCCCTCGGTACGCGGCGCTTATGAAGGAGTTCTTCGATGAGCAGCGGGTCGGCGTCAAGCTCGCCCTGTGCGAGACGGAGAAGGATGCGTTCGAGGTCCTTGGTGCTGCCGTGCTCGGCGGCCACGCCCCGGACGGCGTCTCGACCTCGACGCCGCGGAGAAGATCGATATCGAGGTCTCCACTCCGATCGTCACGCGTGCCGACGTCCAAGGCGTCAGCATCAATTGGCTTATGGAGTAAGGACCATTCCGGAAGGCAGCGATGAGTATCATCACGACTCAGGATGTTGATCATCACGAGCGTCGAGCAGCTCAATCAGCTGCTCGACGCTGTCTCGGAACATCTGGCTAGCGCCGGTCACCACTACGAGCTTGTCGCCGTTGGCGGTTCCGCTCTGCTTGCGCTGGGGCTCATTTCGAGGCCGACAAAAGACCTCGACGTAGTCGCGGTCGCCGATCACGGCCGGCTGGAAACGGCTGACCCCCTTCCTCGCGTGCTGGTTGACGCGCGGGATCGGGTCGCACGTGATTTCGACCTCGCTGACGATTGGATCAACGCAGGTCCAACCGGGCTACTCGATCTCGGGCTGCCCGATGGCTTCCTCGGGCGAGTTGAGACGCGAAGCTTCGGCGATGGTCTGACGGTCCACTTCGCCTCGCGGCTGGACCAGATTCATTTCAAGCTGTACGCGCTCGTTGACCAGGGAGGCGGGCGGCACGACCAGGACCTGCGCTCGCTCAAGCCGACGACGGAGGAGCTGCTCCAGGCGGCGCGCTGGACGAGGACACACGATCCGTCGACAGGTTTTCGGGAGATGCTTCTGCGGGCGCTCCGTTATCTCGGAGTGGAAGATGCTGATCTCGGAGCTTAGGTCTCGGGTCCGGTCCGATCTGGTGGATTGGGCGTGGGACCAATGGGCGCAGCTGGGCGTGTCCGCGCCCTCCGGTCGCGCTGATCGCTGGGCGACCGATCCTGAGGCGCTTCTGTTGTTCACGTTCGAAGTCGCGCGCGCCGACGCGCGACTATTTGACGAGGTGCTGGATTGGCTGGTCCTCAACGAGCGACTGGTCAGCATCCAACGACTGCGGAACCTGTGCCGGGATGACGTCGATCGCTCACCTGTTGAGGCTGTGCTGGCGTGGACGGCGCGATCGCGACGGCCGGTGGGAGCAACGCGCAACGGCCGTCAGCGCCGGGTAACGCCCAGTCGGATCGAGCCCCTGTTTCGAGAGGGGTCGGTTATTGGTGATCGGACCGACGAGACATTTCGGGCTCACGGCTGGTTGAAGCCTCCGACGAAGCGGAGCGGCAAGTCAAGGCCGCCGAACACCCTCGCCCCGATCAACCTCGCTTTCCGGCTGCGACAGATCCTCGGCATCGGCGCGCGGGCCGAAGTCGTTCGATTTCTGTTGACCACCAGTGGATCGCCGGTGACCGCACAGGTCGTCACAGAGTCCGCCGGTTACGCGAAGCGCAACGTCCATGAGGCGCTCACGGCGCTCCACGAGGCGGACACGGTCGAAGCCGTACGGGTCGGGAACGAGCAGCGATACGAGATCGACCGGGCACGGTGGGCCGTCCTGCTCAGCCTCCTGCCCGAAGCGCTTCCGGTTCACCGGGACTGGCCGCAGCTGTTGGCGGCGCTGCGCCGGCTTTCGCGCTGGCTGGACGATCCAGCCCACGACTCGAAGTCGGAATACATGCTCGCTAGCGACGCACGAGTTCTCATCGAGCAGATCGCGCCGGACTTGCGTTACGCCGGCGTGCGGGTAGCCCGCCGGGTGGGCACTGGCACCGATTACTGGCGGGATTTCGTCGCCCTGGTGGACGCCGCTCTCGGCGCGCTGGACGGGCCGCCCGTGTCAACGAACGGCTCCGGACGAGCCGCACTCCGATAGACGCGGCATCCGCGTAGCCGTCCGAATCGCCCGTGTCTATAGGCGATCAGGCGGATCGGGTCGTATCAGACGGACACGGCAAACCGGGCTCATAACCCGAAAGGTCGCGGGTTCGAATCCCGCCCCCGCTACTACTACGAGGGCACGAGATTCAGCTCCTGAGGCGATCGGCGGCGTCCCGCCGTCGGTCAAGCTCGGCAAGCTGCTTCTGAGCCGCATTGATCTCGACGTCCACGCCAGCGCGACCCTCTCAGAGCTTTGTGAGCTTTGTACTGATCGAACGTGATTCTTACGAAAGACTCCAACGGTCGAAGTGTCCGCCGAGCGCACAGCGCGCCCGCGGGTCGTTCCGCCGACGCCATCATTGTGTCTCGCCGCCGCCACCTCCCGGTTGGACCGCGCGGTCTCCGGCGCGAGCCGCGGCTCGAGCGGTCCCGGTCGAGTTCGCCCGGCGAGCCCGCTGGTTGGCGCCGATCTCGAACAGCTCAGGATTCGTTATCGGATGGATCGGGGAGCACCTGGGCATGGCCACACGCTCGCGATCCGCCGGGTCTTCGGCATCGACGACCGGGGCTGAGCGGGCCGCCCCTCTGGACAAGCGACGGCGAGCCGGGCGACGGGACGTCGGCTGGCCGTGGCTAATCGTGGGCGTGGGGTTCACGCTGGTCAAGACCGATGCACTCGCAGAGGTGCTGCACCACCGCGTCGGTGTAATCGTGCTCCTCGGCCTGGGGCTCGCCTTCTCGGCGTTGCGAACCAGTTCGGTCGGGATTGCTGTGGCCGCCGCTCCGCTGATCGCGTTCACGCTCGCTCCCCGCTCGACGGCCCTCGCCATCGCTCTTGGGTTCGGCACGTTCGTGCTGCTGCTGGCTCTATTCATCGCGATCGGGACGATGCTTCATGCTCGGCAGGATCGCGATCGGGCACACGCGTTCGGGGACGGGGCACGGGTCAGCGACTGAGTGCGCCCCGAACACCCTTATTTGCTCTGCGATCGCCCGACCCACGCGCGCGATCGCAGAAATCCAGCCCGCGCCTTCGGTCTAAATCGATCAATGCCGGCCTGGACTTGCGCTTTCAGCGCGTGCGGCGACAACCGACGGCTTGACCGAGAGCGAACACCAAAGCTCGGCGCCTTCGGACCCGATTCGGGCGGTTGAGCCCGTGCCGGCTCGCACGCAATCCGGTCGATCACGCGAAACGCGGTCGAGTGAGACGCGACCAGACCGAACAGCGCAGCTGGTCACGCACCGCGCCGAGATCAGATGCGCACTCGCCGCCAGCGGCGAGCATCACCGCCAGATCGCGGATCACCCGGCCCTCCAAAGCTCGATTCGGTCGTCGGCAGGCGAAGAATCGCTGCTCAGGCGAACGACTCTGCGCCCGCCCACCGCTGGTGCGAGTCTTACTACACCCATGGCGGTTCGTGTTCGGTCGTTACCGTAGCTGGCTAATCGTCGAGCGTCCCGCCGCGACCCCATGCGCGAAAACCGGGCTGGTCACGACGAGGAACTTGCCCGTCTGGGCGATCGGCGCGACATCGTCGCGGTTCATGAATGGCAACAGTCTTCAAGCTCATGCGCTGCGGTACGTAGCTGGCACCGAGGGGTCGTTGTCGTCACCGCCGATCAGTTCTGACTCGTCGGATGACGCCTGCGATGTGGGCATCCCCGAGGGGTCGACGCATGCGCCGACCCCTCAGGCCGCTTGCCTAGTGGATCCCCTTCAGCACCCGCGTGCCCTCGATCTGCACCGACCGCAGCGCGCGTGGGTTGAGCCCGAGCAAGCGCAGAATCGACGGAGCGATCTGCGTCGTATCAACCGAGCGACGGTACGTCCCCGCGCTGACCGCGCCCGGCGCGTAGACGAGGATCGGCACGTTACGGTCACCGGGGTTGGAGCCGCCGTGCTCGGCGATCTTGGCGTGCCCACCCGTGAAGACGACGCCGATCTGGACCCTGCCCCATACATCGGGGTGGCGCGGATCCACTACCGGCACCCCGAAGTAGCCGGCCGACGCCGCACCGGCGTAGATCTGCGCCAGCCCCGAGTGCTGCAGCGCGCGCGTGCGTCCGCTCGCGGTGTTGCCGGTCGCGGCGTGGGTCCACATGTAGTTCTTGACGAAGTCAGCAGCCTTCTGGGACCTGTTCGACAGGTAGCTCTGCCACGCGTCGTCATCTGTCCCGGCGACGATCAGCTTGCCGGCCCCGGGATGGGCCGCGGTCCACGCCGCGTTGATCCCGTCGATGATCGGGCCGTCGTCGATCCGAGTCAGCTGGTTCGGATTCAGCGGCGACTGGCCGTGCTTGGCTGAGATGATGATCGCTGTCGACTTGGCCAGCCCCCGGGCGCGAATCCTGCCCGCCATCAGCGCGACCTGGTGGTTGATGTACTGAAGCGCGCGCCGGAGCAGCGGTCCTGGCGTGTCCGTCCCCGGGAGGTAGCCGCCGGTGAGGCCATCGGACCTCGGGAGCTTCTGGGCTGTCGAGACGGTCTGGAAGTTCATCCCGAAGATCGCCGGCACGCCGACCTTGTGGGTGTGGCTGTGGTCATAGCCGTCGATCCAGTTGAGCACCGCGTGGACCTTGTAGGAGTCGTATTGCATCGTTGCGGCGTTGTCGCCGGTCCAGACGATCGCCCCCGGGTACGGCGTCCCGTTGTGATGGAGCGCGTTAGAGTCGATCTCGGGCGCGAAGAAGTCGCTCACGCCGTTCCCGGACGGCCCGTTGAAGGACTCGTACACGGCATGCTTGTCCGACCATGCGGTCCGTCTACCGGCGTGGTGGATGACGTTCATGATCGTGTTGACCTTCAGATAAGAGTGCGGGTAGATCGGCTTGCAGGTGGCCGGATCGACCGGGAACGTCGCTGGGTTCAGCAGTCGCGTCGGCGGCTTGATCGGGTTACCCGTCATCCGGAGGATGCTGTCCGGCAGTGCCGAGAGGCCCTGGCCGGCATCGAGCTTGGTCACGTCGAGGTCGTCCGGAGAGTCATAGACGGTATCGGCCCCGGTCGGCTGACCGTGGCAGGAGGTCGTCCCCGCCGGGAGTAGCGCGTGGTTGTAAGCGACGTCGTAGTAGACGCCGGTCGACCGTGGGTTGCCTCCCGTCATCTGGGCGGTCATTCCGGGGTCTGAGTCCGACGGGACCGGAGTCTGGGCTTTCGAGTACTCCGCGCCACCGGATACGAGCCGCGCGAGCGCCGAGGTCGGATGGTTCTGGACATACCACTGCAGATCCGACTGGTGCAGTCCGTCGACCGAGAGCAGCAGCACGTGGGAGACGTGGCGCGTCGATTGAACGTGCGACCGCGCCGCAATGCGTCCAGCCGCCTTCCCCTGCGAGTGCGCCGAGACCGCGGCGACGGGGACCCCGAGCGCGAGCGCGCCTAGGGCGGCAGCGGTCGCACGAGCGTGTGCGCGTGGGCGCATGTGTTACTCCCCTTCCTGAAGATGGACAGAGCGATCGGTTATATACGGCGGGTCGCGCGACTCGTGTCCGAGATGTCAACTGAGGGTTAAGGAAGTGTGAGCTTGGCGGGCGTCAGTACCTCTGGCCGGCCGTGATCCGCGAACCGGTCGCTGCCAAGGCTCGAGGATTCAGTGGGGATCAACCATTCCGCGTGATGAGCTGATCCACGGGGGCGTAATCGTCGCGTAGCACTCGCGCATGCTCGACAAAGCGCACGAGCCTAGACCCGACCTCGATCGTCTCACCGTCACGACGTGCACGGGCGCCGGCAGTGAGGGCAGCAAGCGCCAGCGGCTGAACGGAGGCGAAGAACACGAAGTTTTCGCCAATACCGGTGTGCACTTCGCCGAAGCGTGCCTCCATGGCCACATAGGGAAAGACACTTCGCAGCGTCGCCGCTTCGGCGCGCACGAAAGCCAGGGACCCAGCGTCGATGCAGTTCATGGTGTAGACGCCGCCCGCGCGCAGCTTGCGGCGAATGTCCAAGATGAATTCGCGCGTGGTCAGGTGCCACGGTACGGCGCGGCCCGCGTAGGCGTCGCCGATCACCAGGTCGGAGGCATGGTTGGGTTCGGTTCGCAACGAGACACGCGCGTCGCCGACTTGCACGCGCAGCCGCGCGTCGGTGGCTAGCCCGAGCCGCTGTTGCGCGATCTTGACCACGTTCGGATCAAGCTCAAGAACGACGTTGTTAGAACCCGGGCGCGTAGCGGCGATGTAGCGCGGCAGGGTAAAGCCGCCGCCGCCGATCTCCAGCGCGTGGATCGGGGTCCGTGGTGGGCGAAGCGCGTTGATTAGGTCGGCGATGCGCTCGGTGTAGGAGAACATCAGGTGGGTTGGATCCTCGAGGTCGACGTAGGATTGGCGAATCCCGTCAAGAACAAGCACGCGCCCGGCGGACGCCGGGCCAGCGTGGACGACGTTCGCGCAGAAGTACGCGGTCTCGCGCTGGCATGGGCTTCCCGCCGCCAACGACAACCCACCTAGGAGCACGACCACCGACAGCGCGCCCGTCGAGGAGAAGCGAGCGCGCCAGCCTGCCAGACAGACAGTCACCACAACGCCGGCCGCGATCAAGCCGGCTCCCAGCGAGATCACGATCGTCGAGGTCGGCAGCCAGGCCAGTAGGACGAACCCGGTCAGGATCGTGCCGAAGATCGCGCCGGCGGTGGCGACAGCGGACAGCCGGCCGACGGTCCGCCCCGTTTGATCGAGGCGCTTGAGCTGGACTTTGACCACGGTGGGGTTGATCGCACTGAGCACAGCGGCGGGCCAGAAGAAGCTGATCAGGGCGAGCACCAGAATGTTGGCCGATCCATGGCCCTCGGCCTGCTGCCCCGCCACGCGCGAGATCGGCAGCATGGACATGGCCAGCCCGCCACCCACGATCAGCAGCAGGCCGAGAGTCTTTCGCGGGTTGAGCAAGTCGGCAAAGAACCCGCCCAACCACGACCCGAGGGCAATGCCGGCCAGAACAACCCCGATAATCGCGGTATAGGTCTGCAGGGTCACTCCGACGTAGGGAGCCAAGAGTCGCGTGGCCACAATCTCGATCACCAGCACAGCCGCCGAATTGAAGAAGACCAGGGCGCCAGCGACGAACGAGTTCAGCGGCGCCGGACGTCCCCGGGGGACGGCGACGGGCTCGTCCGCTCCCGCAACCGTGTGGTGAACGCGCTCGCCGGTGGCGGGGGGAAAGTCGGGCGGCTCAGGCGCAGACGGTGTCGACATCTCTACTGGTTCCGACTTGGGAATGGCCGGACCCGTTGATCGGTCAACCAGCAACGAGAACCGTGCGGGTGGCAGCGTACTAGCGGTACGCGGACCGAGCCCCGAGGGCAAGCGACGCGAGACGGTGAGCGCGTCGTGATCTGTCCCAGTTCTCGACCAGGTCGGTTGTCCGATCACCGGCTGGTGGACAGCGCGTCGGCCTTGACTTCAAGCTAACTTGAACTCGTAGCTTATGGGTCAAGATCCTTCAGGTACCAACGAGGAGCCACGCATGAGCCAGAACACGATCACTGCGAGTCAGCGCATCACCGACGAGGTCACCTCCTGGCCGGGCGTGGAGGCCGGTCCCGGCCGGCGGGGCGAGTTCGCCTTCACGATCGGCCGTCGCCCGCTCGGTCATCTGCACGGCGACCACGCCGCTCACTTCAGCTTCCCCAAGGCAGTATGGGCGCAGCTGCGCGAGCAGGGTCGGATCACCGACCATCCGGTGTTCCCCGGCAAGCAGGGCCCGGCCGCGCGGCGGATCGAGACCGAGACCGACGTGGACGACGTGATCGCGCTCTTGCGGCTGAACTACGACCGCGCGAGGAGGTGAGCTCGCTGCCCGCGATCGAAGTCATGCGCTTCGGCGGCCCCGAGGTGCTCGAGCTGTGCGAGCTGCCCGACCGGGTCCTGAGAGCGGGACAGGCGCGCGTCGAGGTCTCCGTCGTCGCGCTGTTCCTGGACACCGCGCTGCGGCGGGGCGAGGGACGCGACTGGTTCGAGCTCACGTCGCCCTACGTGCCGGGCTCCGGGGTGGCCGGTAGGATGAGCGCCGTCGGCGCGGGCGTCGACACCGACTGGGTTGGCCGCACGGTTGTCACCGATACTGGCCGGGCTGCTTTCGCGATCACCGCGCCCGGCGGCGAGTTCTCCGCCCACGGGATGACCTCGGGGGACTTTGCGAGAATCGACCGGGACGCCGCTCGCGAGCGCGGAATCGCCGCACGCGGCATCGGACAGCGCAGTTCGCGCCCGCGGAGGGCAAGCGGCTCGTCGAGCGCGCGCTTGACGCGGCGGCGGCGGGCGCGCTGCGGCCGGTCGTCGGCCAGACGTTCGCGCTCGAGCAGGCAGCGGAGGCGCACGCGAGGATCGAGAGCCGCGACGTAGTGGGGAAGACGGTCCCGCTCGTTGACGGGAGGGCTGGGGGCGTGATCGTCGTTACGAAGCATTGAATGCGGCGTGGTCTACTCGCACTGAGGGCGAAGCAGGCAGACCCCAATTAGACTCGGCCAATGAACTTCGGTGTCGGGTACTTCCCCACGCACGACGCGCTCAGCCCGGGCGCCGTTGCGCGTCTGGTCGAGGAGCACGGCCATGAGTCGCTGTTCTTTGCCGAGCACTCACACATTCCCGCCAGCCGGGAGAGCCCGTATCCCGGCGGGGGCGAGCTGCCCCGCAAGTACATCCATACCTACGACCTGTTCGTCGCCCTGACCGCGGCAGCGGAGGCGACGTCGGCGCTCCGGATCGGCAGCGGCATCTGCCTCGTGGTCGAGCGCGATCCGATCACGACCGCGAAGGAGGTCGCCTCGATCGACCATCTGTCTGGAGGCCGATTCGAGTTCGGGGTCGGGGCAGGCTGGAACCGTGAGGAAATGCGCAACCACGGCACCGACCCGCGGACGCGGATGCGCCTGATGGGCGAGCGGATCGACGCCATGAAGGCGATCTGGACGCAGGATGAGGCCAGCTACCAGGGTGAATTCGTGCGGTTTGACCGGATCTGCTCGTGGCCGAAGCCAGCCCAGCGCCCGCATCCACCGGTACTGGTCGGCGGCAACGGACCGACCGTGCTGGACCGCGTGCTGGGCTTCGGGGACGCGTGGTTTCCGAACTACACCAGCACGGGCATTCTCGATCGCGCGGAGCAGCTGCGCGCGCGGGCGGAGCGGCCGATCGATTTGATGGTGATGGGAGCACCGGCCGACGCCGCGGTGCTCGAGCGCCTGCAGGACGGCGGTTGCCGCCGAGTCGTGCACTGGATTCCGTCAACCGGGCTCGCAAGGGTGCATGCGGCGCTCGAGCGCTGGGAGTCGGCGATCGCCGAGCTGACCGGCGAGGCGTGACCGCCGCGCAGGCGCGCGAGCGCTTCGCGGCCGCACGGGTCGCGCGGCTGGCGACAGTGGGCTCGAGCGGCCGTCCGCACCTGGTGCCGGTCGTCTTCGTCCTCCGCGGCGATCACCTCTACAGCGCCGTCGATGCCAAGCCCAAGCGCACTCTCGCGCTGAAGCGGCTGGCGAACGTGCGAGCGAACCCCGCCGTGACGCTGCTCGTCGATCACTACGACGATTCCGATTGGAGCGCGCTGTGGTGGGTGCGCGCTGACGGCACGGGGCGCGTCCTTCATGCCGCCGGCGAGGAGGCACAGCAGGCGGTGGAGCTGCTGCGAAAGCGCTATCCGCAGCAGCGAGCGGCCGGCGCCGTGCTCGCCGTCGACGTCGAGCGCTGGATTGGCTGGGCGGCCCGGACCTAACGGTCAGCCGCCGCTCAGGCAGGGAGGCCGGTGAAGAAGTTCCCGCGGAGCTGATCAAGGCCGCGAAAACGTCACCTGAACCAATGCAGTCGTTTCGTGTAGCTCGCCCAGCCGAGAACGCCGCTCGGGCACCGTGGCGATTGTCAATTCGCACGACCTGACGTCATCGATCTCATGAGGGGGCGAATCCTGGCTTGACCAGGCTCTGGAATGGCGTGTGGCCTGCAGGAAGCAATGACTACGTTCGGGACTTCGTGGAGGAGCTTCTGCGAACCGGAATCATGCTCAGCGAGCTGCTCCAGAACCTCTGCAAAAGCCTGCCCGCGGACGCCTACCCGGGTGAGTCGAACGCCGAAGTGGTGTTCGAGATGCTGGTCGGAACGATAAGCCCGGCGGTCGGCGCGGCGGGCACCGAGTCGGTGCTCAGCGCCACGGCACTGCTTGCCGACAGCCGAGCCCGAACGCTCGCGGATCTGCGGCGTGCCGCGGAGCTGGCGAACCGGACGGAGCCCGCGGCCGGCCAGCCGTGCGAATGGCGCTCGCGCTGGCGGTCGGGAAGGAGGTGAGCGCGTATCCCACCCACTGCCAACCAACGGTGGGAGATCGAGTTCACCGCGCAGGCGGAGAGGTGGTACAAGGCGCTCAATGCCGAAGACACGAGCCGGATCGCGGCCGCGATCGACCGGCTTGAGCGCACCGGCCCCATGCTCGGACGACCGCGCGTCGGCTCGATCACGGGCTCACGCCACCACAACATGAAGGAGCTGCGGTCCAACGGCGGCAATCTGCGGGCGTTGTTCGCGTTCGATCCGCGCCGACGTGCGATCGTGCTTGTGGGAGGTGACAAGACCGGCGACTGGAGCGGCTGGTACAAGCGCAACATTCCGCGGGCCGACAGGCTCTACGATCAATATCTGCGGGGTATCGGAAAGGAGGGTCCTTGCCGTCCAAGTCCACGAAGAGCTGGAAGGCCATCCGCGGACAGCAGCCGCTGAACGAAAAGCGGGTGGCTACGTACGAACGGCTGATGGAAGCCGAGGAGCTGATCGCGGAGGTACGCTTCCGCCGTGGCGAGAGCGAGTCGCGCATCGCGCAGGCGCTCTCGCTCAGCGAGCTGAGTAGCTCGGAGATCGAACAGGAGGACGACCTCTACCTCTGCATCCTGGCACGCTACGTCGCCGCCCTCGGCGGCCACCTTGAGGTGCGGGCCGTGTTCGCGGAGGAGACGATCGCCGTGCGGCGCGAGCCCGACGATCACAGCCAGTCCGACGCGGCGTGATCAAAGGAGTGGTGGCGTGTCACCCCCGGGTTCACCCGGACCTTGGCTCACCCGGATCCGGTAACTCGTTCCGTTCGTCGCGCTCCGCCCAGTCCAGCAGCGGCTCGAGCGAGAACACCGCGTCGTCGATCCCTTCGTGCAGATCGCCGAGCTTCGCGAACCGCTCCGGCACGGTCGCGATCGTGAGCTCGCGCGGGATCACGTCGTCGAGCTCATCCCAGCTGATCGGCGTCGAGACGACGCCGTCGCTGACGCCGCGGACCGAGTACGCGCTGGCGATCGTGTGGTCGCGCGCGTTCTGGTTGTAGTCGACGAACGCTTTGCCGGGCGCGCGATCCTTTCGCCACCAGGTCGTGGTCGCGTCAGCGGGGACGCGACGCTCCACCTCGCGGGCGAAGGCCAGAGCGGCACGACGCACGTCGCCAAAGCCCCACCGCGGCTCGATGCGGACGTAGATGTGGATGCCAGAACCTCCTGAGGTCTTGGGCCATCCCGACGCGCCCAGCTCGTCGAGCAGCTCGCGCGCGATGTGAGCCACCCGACGTACGGTCGAGAAATCGCACTTCGGCATCGGATCGATGTCGATGCGCCACTCGTCGGGGCGCTCGACGTCGGGGCGCCGGGAGTTCCACGGATGGAACTCCACGGTTGACATCTGCACGGCCCAGATCACGCTCGCCAGCTCGGTCACGCACAGCTCGTCGGCGTGCCGTCCGGACGGAAATTCCACACGGACGGTGTCGACCCAGTCGGGTGCCCCCGGAGGCAGCCGCTTCTGGTGGACCTTCTCGCCGTCCACGCCGCGGGGAAAGCGGTGCAGCATGCACGGCCGCTCTCTCAGCGCGCGCACGATCCCGTCGCCGACACTGAGGTAGTAGCGGGCCAGGTCGAGCTTGGTCTCGCCACGGGTCGAGAAGTAGACGCGGCCGGGGCTCGAGATCCGCACTGTCCGGTCTGCGACCTTCAGCTCCACCGTTTCACCCTGGCCGGCCGCGGGCACAGTCATCTCGTGCAGTCGCCGCCGGCTCGCATCAACCAATCGTCTCACGACACGGTTGGCTGCGCCCGCTCCCGAGCCCTGACTTGGGTATGACATGACCATGAGATTGGAGAGCCATGAAAACGCGTCAGCTTGGATCGCTCGAGGTATCCGCTCTCGGGCTTGGATGCATGGGGATGTCGGCCTTCTACGGGTCGACCGACGAGGGCGAGGCGATCGCCACCATTCAGCGCGCGCTGGAGCTGGGAATCAACTTCCTCGACACCGCCCAGCTCTACGGCCCGATGACCAATGAGGAGTTGGTCGGCAAAGCGATCAAGGGGCATCGCGACGAGTATGTGATCGCGACCAAGTTCGCGCGGCGGATCGAGCCGTCCACCAAGCCGGGGGACCTTTCCACGCTCGGGCCACTGGACGGATCCGCAGAGCATGTCCGCAGCTCGATCGAAGGGTCTCTGAAGCGGTTGGACACCGATCACGTGGACCTTTACTACCAGCACCGCGTCGACCCAAACGTGCCGATCGAGGAGACCGTCGAGGCGATGGCGGAGCTCGTGGGCGAGGGCAAGGTGCGACACCTCGGCCTCAGTGAGGCGGCGCCCGAGACGATCCGGCGCGCCCACGCCGCCCATCCGATCACCGCCGTGCAGACCGAGTACTCACTGTGGACGCGCGATGTCGAGGCAGGTGCTTCCAGTCTGCCGCGAGCTCGGGATCGGCTTCGTGCCCTACTCGCCGCTCGGTCGCGGATTTCTCTCCGGCCGATTCAAGTCGCCGGAGGAACTCGACGAGAATGACTTCCGCCGCCACGGTCCGCGCTTCAACGCCCAGAACCTGGAGGCCAACCTCCAGCTGGCCGGCAAAGTGGCGGAGATCGCCGAGGAGAAGGGCATCAGCCCGGCCCAGCTGGCGCTCGCGTGGGTGCTGGCCCAAGGCGAGCACCTCGTCCCGATTCCCGGGACCAAGCGCCGCCAATATCTGGAGGAGAACGCGGCCGCGGACGAGGTCGAGCTCACCGTCGCTGACCTGGCCCGGATCGAGGCCGAGCTGCCCCCCGCCGCCGGCGAGCGCTACGACGAAGCCGGAATGGCGGCGATCAACCTGTAGGGCCGGGGGGTCTCGTTGCCAACCGTCAGTTATCGGGGGCAGGAGCACGGTCGCGCCGCCGTCCGGGGGCGCCCACCGTACGCTGCG
>JBPCRJ010000123.1:0-5178 GCA_050996975.1 Solirubrobacteraceae bacterium
GGGCCTGTGGCCCCCGCGCTGGTTTGGGGTTTTTGCCCCCCAAGGAGTTTTCTTTCCTTCCCCCCCTCCCGGGGGCTGCCCCCAGGACGCAGATAGGCGAAGGGCCCGACGCTGACGCGGTCGCCGATCTCCGCTTCCCGCGCGTAGGAGTGAAGGACCGTCGCCTCGTCTCCGACGCGACAGTCGATCAGCGTGCTCAGCGGGCCGATCCTCGCCCCCGCCCCGATCCGTGTCGCGTCATGTAGGCTGGAGAACGGGCCGATCGTGGTGTCGGCGGCGATCTCGACATCCACGTCGATCACCGTCGCCTCCGGATCGACGATCGTGACCCCGGCCAGCATGTGGCGCCGGTGAATGCGCTGCTGGGCGATCGCCCGCACCTGCGCCAGCGCCGCGCGGTCGTTCACACCGAGGGTCTCATGCGGATCGGCGATCTCGTACGCCAGCACGGCCCGCTGCCGCGAGCGGATGATCGGCAGCACGTCGGGGAGGTAGAGCTCCGCCTGCGCGTTGTCGCTGCGAACCTCCTCGAGCGCCGCCAGCAGCGTCCTGCCCTCGAAGGCAAAGATGCCCGTGTTGACCTCCCGAATGTGCAGCTCGAGCTCGGTCGCGTCACCGGGCGCCTTGTTCTCCACGACGCGCTCAACCGTCCCGTCGGGAGCGCGCACGACCCGTCCGTAACCCGCCGGGTCCGCGAGCACCGCGGTGGCGATCGTCGCCGCCGCGCCGGAGCCGGCGTGAGCCCGCGCCAGCCCTGTGATCGTCGCCGCCGCGATTAGCGGCACGTCGCCGTTGAGAACGATCACGGTCGCGCCGGCCTCGATGTGGGCCGACGCGGACCTGACCGCGTCCGCGGTGCCGCGCGGACGATCCTGGACGACCAGCATCGCGGTCCCGTTGAGGGTGGCCTCGAGCTGGCGCTCCGGGCCGTCCACGACGACGATCTTGCCCGCACCCGCCTCGCGCGCCGCCGCGACCGACCAGGCAATCATCGGCCGCCCGCAGAGAGGATGTAGCAGCTTCGGTGTCGCGGAACGCATCCGCGCGCCCTGGCCCGCGGCGAGAATCACGACGACGGGCGCGGACACGGGCTGATCCTAGGCGATCATTGCTTCGAGTCCGCCCGTGACGCGTACCATCAAATGAGGACCTTGAGCATGAGACTGGTGCTGAACATCATCTGGCTGGTTCTGGCCGGCTTCTGGATGGCCCTTGGCTACGCGTTTGCTGCCCTCATCTGCTTCGTGCTCATCGTCACGATCCCGTTCGGGGTTGCCGCCTTGCGAATCGGCCTGTTCGCGCTGTGGCCCTTTGGCAAGACCGTGGTCAAACGCCCGGAGGCTGGTGTGGCCTCAGGCGTAGGCAACGTCCTGTGGTTCGTGCTGTGCGGCTGGTGGCTCGCGCTGGGCCATCTCGCGACGGGCGTCCTGCTGTGCTTGACGATCATCGGGATCCCGCTCGGTCTGGCGAACTTCAAGCTGATTCCAGTTTCGCTGCTGCCGTTCGGTCGAGAGATCGTCTCGACCGATCAGGCCCGCTCGATGGGCCTGGCCTCGGCGGTCATGATCGACCGGGACCCCGGGCAACGAAGGTAACGAAGGTGGGCGCCTGACCGGACGGCATTTTGACCGCGAGGCGCGGGCGGGCATCGGCGCGCCGCATCGTAGCCTTGACGGCAGGAGGTCGTGCGGACGTCTGGTGTTCGGAAGCTGCGCACCTTGGTCGCCGCAGCCTCAGCGGCGATGCAGTCGGTTGCGCCCCTCCGAGCTGCCGGTGCAGGTATAGCCGGCCGCCTCGTAGGTGGGCTCCTTGCTCGGCGTGCAGAACTCGCCGCCGCGCAGGCGCAAGCCACCACCGGCCCCGGCGTTCGACGATCCGCTACCGCCGGCGCTCGGTGCGTAGCCGCCTGAGTTGCCCTTGGCCGGCAGCGCACCGTAGCCCTGACAGGGCGCGCCGCGCTCGGTGCGGCAGTCGGCGGCCGCATCGTAGGACCGATCGGGTGCACGGCTCCCGCCGTACTGTGGCCCGCTGCGACTGGTCATCCCGCCGTTGATCCGTTCAGTCCACACGGGGTGCAGCTCGTTCCAGCCATGCTCGCTGTCATTGACCCACGCGCCTGTGAGCACCAGGCGATCGCCGAAGGCGGGCATCGGCAGGTGCCCCGCGTCGCGCGCCATGAGCTCGACCACCAGTGCGCTGCCCTGGCTGGCGCGGTTAACGTCGTTGAGAAGGTGCGTGTAGCGCGGGTCGACAATGAGGTCGACGTGCACGTCCCCATCCGGTTCGAGACGCAGGCGGGCGACTGTTCCGGCGACCTCGCGGCAGGCGGAGAGGATCTGGAGACGCTGGGGGTGGTAGACGCCGTCGAGAACGTTCGCTGGCGCCCCGCAGCCAGTTGCACCGCTCCGGTGCCGAGCGGGCGCACGTGCGCCAGCCGTACGCGTCGAGTGCCCGGATGACACCGGTGCCGCAGCCGTGCTCGTCGGCGCACCTGTCGTCTTGTCGCTCTGACTTCCGCATCCACCAACCACCGCTGCGAAAAGGAGGATGACCAGAGCGTTCGCGAGACGCCCCGAAAACGAAGCTCGGGGAGACGACTCCGCGACGGCCAGCACGACGACCATCTCGCCCGCGAAGGCGAACCAAATCACCAAATCCCCAACGGATACCAGGGTCTTGAGAGCATGATGCGGATGATTCTGTTCGAGTACGAGCAGCGGAATCGTTGCCAACGCCGCGATCATCAACGGTATCGCGAAACGTGCCTCCCAGCGTTTCGTACGCTCCTCACGCATCGGATGTTCGACACCGACGAGACGCTGCTTCCCGGCTTTCGATCATGCGACCCGGATCTCACGTCGCGTGACTAAGTGATTGGGGAGCCAGGGATCGAACCCAGTCTTGGTGGACCAAAACCACCCGTGCTGCCAATTACACCACTCCCCACTCGTCGACGCGCGACGGATCATCCCCCATCGAAGCGATAGACACTCCCGGCGGGCTTGGGCGTCGTGCTCGTGAGCCGCACGAGCGCGCCACGCAGGACGTCGGCGAAGACCGCGCTGCTGGAGCCCATCAGCTCGATCAGCTGCGCGACGGGCGTCGGCGCACCCGGGCTGACCTGATTGGCGTAGTCGGTCACGAACCCGATCAGTGCGAACGGAAGCTCGAGCTCGCCGCACAGAATCGCCTCCGGTCCGCCGGTCTGACTGACCGCGCTCACCCCGCACGCAGCGAGCTGGCCGATCTCGGCTGGAGTGTTGAAGCGCGGACCGTCGACGTGGCCATAGGTGCCGCCGTCACGGACCGAGTAGTCGGCCTCGGACGCCGCCGCGAGCACCGCTTCGCGAGCCTCATCCGAGAACGGACCGCCGTGCAGGATCCAGTGCCCCCGCGCCGGATCGCCGTCCTCGACAAAGAACGTGCACAGCGATCCGTCCGGCAGCCGGTTTGAGATGAAGTGCAGGTCATCGAATACGACCAGCGACCCAAGCTCGAGCGTGGGGTCGACGGCCCCGCACGCCGTACAGCCGATCACCGCGCTCGCGCCGAGCTCCTTCAGCGCCCAGATGTTGGCGCGGTGGCTCACCTGGTTGGACAGTCGGATGTGGCCGGCACCGTGGCGAGATACGTGAAGCGCATCGACTCCCGCATATCTCCCCCGGCTGACCCTTGCCGGACCGAATCGGGTTTCGACCCGGGCCACTTCACCGTGATCGAAGCCGGGTAGCGCGTATGTGCCCGAGCCGGTGATGATGCCGATCGACATGGCGCGCGATCCTACCGCCTCGGTGTCGCGCTCTTGACCCCCCGCGACCCCTCGAATCGAGACCCGGCGGTGAACCGATCGCCCGTGCTCGCGCGCGGAGGAGCGCATCGACGCCGTTCGCGGCCTCGCCGACCACCTGGAAGGCGGGTCGCCGCTGAAGCTCCCGCTCAATCCGCCGCACACCACCGGGTGGTCATCGACGATCAGCCGGCGCCTGCCAGCGACAAGCCGTTCGCACATCACCTGCGCGGCTACCTTCGCCGCCCCGGACGGTTGATTTGCGATCTCAACCGGACGCCGATCGACCGATCGCGGGCGTCACGAACGCCGGTCGCTCGCCCTACGAGTGACCCCCACTTGACGTCCCGATCGCACGACTGACTTTCCCAGCGGAAGTCAAATGGTTGCCGAGCTACGATCTGTGGCGCATGAGCGATCCATCGCCGCCGGCTCAGCCCGGCACCGAATCGTCCAAGGCACTGGCCGAACCCGCCGCGACCGCCGCGACGGCGCCTTCGCTGACGCCGCAGCAGTCGCCAGACCTGCGCGCCTCTGACGCTGAGCGCGAGCATGCCATCGAGGCCCTCCGTGGAGCAATGGCCGAGGGTCGGCTGAGCGTGGAGGAGCTCGAGGAGCGACTCCGGTCGGCCTACGCAGTGCGCACGCGGCGCGAGCTTGAGCTGCTCGTCGCCGACGTGAGCGTTGGGTCGATCGTCGGCGGGAGCTTGGTCGCGACCACACCCGCGCACGATTCCCCGGTGGTGCGCGAGGGTCCTGGAGGCACCCGCTGGGTCGTGTCGATCCTGAGCGGCGACGAGCACCGAGGGCGATGGCGGATCGCGAAACGGTGCACCGTTCTCAACGTGATGGGCGGCGGCAATCTGGACCTGAACGACGTCGAGTTCTCACATCCCGTGACCCAGCTGAACGTGTACTCGGTGATGGGCGGCGGTCAGATCCGGGTCCCGCACGGCGTGGAGGTGCAGGTCTCCAAGGTGGGGTTCATGAGCGGCGACGACGTTCGCCTCGGCGACGAGGTAGCGACGCCCGGCAGCCCGGTGATCCGCGTGCGGCTGGTGTCGATCATGAGTGGCTCCAGCGTTCGCCGAGGTCGAAAGCTCGGCCGCAAGGCGCGCCAGCGAGAACGGGAGCTTCGCCAGCCCGAGCACCGCGACGAGCTCCACCGGTAGCCGGACCAGCACCGGCCGCCTGCCCCCGCAGGCGGGCCGCAATTGGCGCCGGTCAATCAATGTCACGTCGACCGGCGCCCCGCGTAGGCCGCGCACCGCCTGCAGGCCCGCAAAGCCGCCCCCGACCACGACCACGCGATGGGCTGGTCGGCGCGGTGGGAGGCGTCCGCGCTCGCGTCGGGGATCATCGCCCCGGCGCGGGCGGCGCGGGCGGCGCGG
>JBPCRJ010000131.1:0-61216 GCA_050996975.1 Solirubrobacteraceae bacterium
CCGTGGAGGCGGCGCGCCGCCAGGCTGCGAGCGTTGGTGGCGAGCTCGCCGGGGTCAATCAGTTCCTTCGCAGTCAAGCCGCCCCGTCGGGGGGTGCGCCGGTCCTGGCCGACGAGCTCGAGGTCGATTCCGGATATGAGCTGGCGCTAGCGGCGGTGCTCGACGGCAGGCTACGTGCGGCGGTCGTGGCCGATCGCCGCGCCGCGGGAGCGGTGCTCGACCGTGCCGGCACCGAGGGTGGCAAGGCGCTGGTGGCTCCTGCGGCGGAGGTGGAACGGCCTCTCGCCGGGGCGGGGGCGGAACAGCCCGTCGCCGGGGGCGGGCCGGAGCCGCCCCTCGCCGGCGCCGAGCGCCTCGCCGACCGCGTCAGGGGCAGCTCTGACGCTGTGGCGATCGCCCGGGTGCTGCTGCGCGATGCCTGGGTGCTGAGGAGCATCGAGGATCTGCCGGTGGGTTTTGACGGCGTCGCGGTGACGCGCTCGGGGCGGGTGTGGTCGGCGCTCACGCACGAGCTTCGGCAGGCGGGCGCGCTGGGCGAGGAGCGGGTACTGGCGCAGCGCAACCGTCGCGAGCAGCTCGTGGCGACGAGCGAGGCCGCCGCGCAGGCCGAGCAGGCGGCGATTGCCGAGCGCGAGCGCGCCGCGGGGGAGGTTTCCCTGGCCGACGACAAGCTCGAGCGCGCCGTCGGCGAGCATCGCGCGGCCCTGCGTGCGCGCGACGACGCGTTCGAGCTCCAGCGGCGCATGTCCGCGCTGATCGGACACCGCCGGGCGGCGCCCGACGAGGGACCGGGTGGGGCGCGACGGGCGCAGCTCGAGGCCGAGCTGGCCGGGGAGCGCGGCGCCCTTCGCCGCGCCCAGCGAGAGCGCGCCGAGCGCCAGGATCGGATCCAGCGCGTCGGAGCGGCGATCGCCTGCGACGGCGCCCTGGAGCCCGCGGTGAGCACCGTGATCGAGGGCCTTGAGCTGGCGCTGGGCGCGATCGCTGAGCAGCGCGTGCGGTTTGACGCGGCGCTCGCTGCCGATCGTGAGGGCAGCGACCACGTGGCGGGCGAACTAAGGACCTGCGCTCAGCAGGAGGCGGCCCTGCACGCGCAGCTTCACCGGGAGAACGAGTCGCTCACCGCGGCGGAGGTGCGCGCCCAGCAGGTGCGCGATCGCACGGCGGACACCGAGCGCGAGCTGGGCGAGCTCGCCGCCCGCCTGGAGCTCGAGTCCGGGCCCGCCGCGGAAGGGGTGAGCGACGAGGAACGTGTGGCGCTGACCGCTCGTCTGGAGCGGCTCGGGCGGCGCCGCGAGCAGCTCGGCCCGATAAACCCGCTCGCCGAGCAGGAGTATGCGGACGCGGTCGAGCACGTCGAGGAGCTCGAGCGCCAGCGCGCCGACCTCGACACCGCGCTGCGGGAGCTGCAGACGCTGATCTCCGACACCGACCGGCAGATCCGCGAGACCTTCGAGCAGACCTTCAAGGCGGCCGCGGAGAACTTCGAGGAGGTCTTGCGGCAGCTCTTCCCCGGAGGACGAGGCCGGCTGCGGCTGGTCAGCGAGCACGACCGCCCCGCCGGCGTGCTCGGCGGTGCGCGGGCGGCGTCCGCGGAGCCCGCCGCCGAGCAGGCCGTGGCCGACGCGGACGAGCAGGAGGCGCACGAGCCCTCAGCGCCGGAGGACCTGGTCGGCGTCGAGATCGAGGTCACGCCCGCGGGCAAGGAGATGAAACGTCTCTCGCTGCTCTCCGGGGGAGAGAAGTCGATGACCGCGCTCGCGTTCCTGTTCGCGGTCTTCCTCGCCCGTCCGTGCCCCTTCTACATTCTCGACGAGGTCGAGGCGGCGCTCGACGACCTCAACATCGACCGCTTCCTCGAGCTGCTGGCGCGGTACTCCAAGCACGCCCAGTTCATCGTCGTGACCCACCAGAAGCGCACGATGGAGGCAGCGGACTCCCTGTATGGCGTCTCGATGGGCGCCGACGGGGTGTCGAAGGTGATCTCCCGCCGGCTCCCGCGCGAGCAGGTCGCCTGATCATGGCTCGCGAGTGGTCCGATCTGCTGATCGTGCGCGACGCGCAGGCCTCGGAGCCGGGGATCGCCGGCGAAGGGCAGGAGCGGCGGGTCGGGCGTCTGCGGCGGCTGCGCGAGAACATGCGCCGCACGCGCGAAGCGCTCACGAGCGAAATTCAAGCGACGCTGTTCGAGGATCTCAGCGAGGAGACCTGGGAACGGCTCGAAGAGGCGCTGATCTACGCCGATGTTGGCGCCTCGACGACCGCGCAGGTCGTCGAGCAGCTCGAGCGTGAGGCGAGCGCCAACGAGCTGTCCGGGGGCGAGGCGCTGACCGATCGTCTCGTGGAGCTGCTCGCGGATATCGCGCGCACCGGCGAGGATCACATCAATCTGCTCGCCAAGCCGACCGTGATCCTGATGGCCGGGGTGAACGGCACCGGGAAGACGACGACGACCGGCAAGCTCGCCTGGCATCTGAGTCAAGAGGCCGGCCAATCGGTGCTGCTCGCCGCGGCGGACACGTTCCGCGCCGCCGGTGTCGAGCAGCTCGAGCTGTGGGCGGAGCGGGCCGGCGCCACGTTCGTGAAGGGACCCGCTGGCGCCGACCCGGGATCGGTCGCCTACGACGCGGTCGCGACCGCGCGACGCGACGGCGCGGACGTCGTGATCATCGACACCGCCGGGCGCTTGCACACGCAGGATGACCTGATGGCCGAGCTCGCGAAGGTGCGGCGCGTAATCGCCAAGCAGGACCCGCAGGCGCCCCACGAGACGCTGCTGACCGTCGATGCGACGACGGGGCAGAACGGCCTGCGTCAGGCGCGGCTGTTCGCCGAATCGGTGCAGGTGAGCGGGATCGTGCTGACCAAGCTCGACGGCACCGCGAAGGGAGGGATCGCGCTGGCGATCTCACACGAGCTGGGAATCCCGGTCAAGCTGATCGGCGTCGGCGAACAGCTGCAGGACCTGCGTCCGTTCGACCCGCCCGAGTTCGCGCGCGCGCTGGTGAGCTAGCGCTCGCCCGCTTGCCATGTGAGTGACCGAGCTGCGCCGGATCGGCCGGATCGGCGCTGGATCGGCGGTACCCTGGGAACGGCGATGTTCGACTCCCTCTCCGACAAGCTTCAGGCCGCGCTCGCCGACGTCCGGGGGCGGGGCACGCTGACCGAGGACGACGTCTCCGCCGCGATGCGCGAGATCCGGCTGGCGCTGCTCGAGGCCGACGTCAACTTCAAGGTGGTCAAGAGCTTCACCAACGCGGTCAAGGAGCGAGCGCTCGGCGCCGACGTGATCGGCAAGCTCAACCCAGGCCAGCAGGTGGTCAAGATCGTCTCCGAGGAGCTGACGGAGTTGATGGGCGGCGCGGGCGGGGAGCTGTCGTTCTCCTCCCGACCCCCCACCGTGATCGTGATGGCGGGGTTGCAGGGCTCGGGCAAGACGACCGCGACGGCGAAGCTGGCGCGCCATCTGCGTGAGCAGCACGGCTCCTCGGTGGCGGTGGCGGCGTGTGACGTCTACCGCCCGGCCGCGGTCGACCAGCTGATCAAGGTGGGCGCTCAGGCCGGGGCCGACGTGTACGAGCAGGGGACCGATCGTGATCCGGTCAAGATCGCCGCCTGGGCCCGGGACCGTGCCCAGTCCGAGGGCAAGGATGTGCTGATCGTCGACACCAGCGGCCGGCTGCATGTCGACACCGAGCTGATGGATGAGCTCGCCAAGATCAAGAAGGCGGTCAAGCCGCACGACGTGCTGCTCGTTCTCGACGCGATGACGGGCCAGGATGCGGTGGCGGTGGCCGAGCAGTTCGCGGAGGTCGTCAACTTCGACGGCGTCGTGATCACCAAGCTCGACGGCGACGCTCGCGGCGGCGCCGCCCTATCAGTGCGGGCGATCACCGGCAAGCCGATCCTGTTCGCCTCCACCGGCGAGAAGCTCGATCAGTTCGAGCGCTTCCATCCTGACCGGATGGCGCAGCGGATCCTCGGGATGGGCGACGTGATGACCCTGATCGAGAAAGCGGAAGCCACCTACGACGACCAGCAGGCGGCGGAGCTCGAGCGCAAGATCCGCAAGCAGGAGTTCGGGCTCGACGACTTCCTCGACCAGCTGCGCCAGGTGCGCAAGCTCGGGCCGCTCCAGTCGCTGCTCGGGATGATCCCCGGCGTCGGCAAGGAGCTGCGCGACGTCAAGGTGGACGAGCGGGACTTCGATCGGCTGCAAGCGATCATCCTGTCGATGACCCCGTGGGAGCGGCGTCACCCCGAGCTGATCAAGGGGTCCCGGCGGCTGCGGATCGCGCGGGGGGCGGGCACCAACGTGCAGGCCGTCAAGCAGCTGATCAAGCAGTTCGATCAGATGCGCAAGGTCATGCGCCAGGTCTCCCAGGGCCGGATGCCGGACCTGGGCGCGCTGCTGCGCTGAGGTAGGGTCTGACACCCCGCGCCTGGGCGCGGTCGGCGCTGAGGAAGGATCGGAGGCTGTGCTGGGGCGCGCTTGCGCTAACCTCGACCCGCAGATGGCAGTGAGACTTCGACTGACGCGCGTTGGTGGCCGCAAGAACCCGGTGTGGCGGGTCGTCGTCGCCGACCAGCGCTCCAAGCGAGACGGTCGCGTGATCGAGACCGTCGGGCATTACAACGCCCAGACCGAGCCCTCGACGATCGTGCTCAACGAAGAGCGGATCCGCGACTGGCTCGGGCGTGGTGCGCAGCCGACCGCCACCGTCCGCAAGCTTCTGCACACGCAGGGCATCCAGCCCGCCCAGCGCTGAGCACGAGCCAGCCCGGGCACCCACCCGCGAGCGTACGCGAGCGCATAACTTGCCCTCGGCTGGGTGACGGAGTGATGGACCTGCGCGAGGATCGGGATCGGGACCGGGGTTTGGTGGGCTACGAGTGACCGATCCCGCGCCCACCGCGGGAGCCAGTGGGCGCGCCCGCGGTGGATGGTTGCGCGCCGGCGCGGTCGGCGCTGCGCACGGACTAGACGGAAGCTTTCGCGTGCACGAGCCCAGCGGTGAGCTGCTCGTGCTCGGGACGGCCGTGCTGGTCGGGGACCGTGAGCGGGCAATCGAGCGCCGAGCCGGTTACGAGCGCCGTCTGATCCTGCGGCTCGAGGGCTGCGAGGACCGTTCGGCCGCCCAGTCGCTGCGTGGCGCCGAGCTGTTCGTGTCCCGATCTGATGCACCGGAGCTCGGCGCCGATGAGTGGTGGGCGGAGGATCTGCAGGGCTGCGTGGTCTACGGCCGGGAGGATGCCGGCTCGCGGGCCAAGCGTGTGCTCGGCGAGGTGCGCCGGCTGATCGTGTTGCCCTCGTGTGAGGCACTCGAGGTGGCGCGAGCAGACGGGAGCCCCGACCTGCTCGTGCCGCTGGTGAGCGATGCGGTCCACGGAGTCGATCTCGAGCGGCGCGAGATACACGTCGACCTGCGCTTTCTGGGTGAGGGATGATGGATTGATGGAGCTGGATGTGTTCACGCTGTTCCCGCAGGCCTTCGAATGGTTCGAGGGCCAGCGGCACGTCGGCAACGTGCTCGCGCTGGGCCACCGCCTGCACTACGTCAACTATCGTGATCACACGCCGCTGCGGGCGGGACAGGTCGACGACACGCCGTTTGGGGGCGGAGCGGGAATGCTGCTACGGGTCGACGTCGTCGAGGCGGCGCTGCGAGCCCGTTATCACCGTGATCCGGTGGAGCTGCGATCCGAGCGCCGGCTGATCGCCCTGACGCCGGGGGGCCGCGTACTCGACGACGGGCTGGTGGCGGAACTGGCGCGCGAGCCGGCGCTGACGCTTCTGTGCGGACGCTATGAGGGCTTCGACGAGCGGGTGCTCGAGCATTTCGCCAGCGACCGGCTGTCGATCGGGCGCTACGTCCTGGCCGGTGGGGAGCTGCCGGCGATGGTGCTCTGCGACGCGGTGCTGCGCAAGCTCCCGGGAGCGCTCGGGCATGCGCAATCGGCGCTCGAGGAGTCCTTCAGCGAGTCGCTCGAGGGAGCTCCCGAGTACCCGCACTACACGAGACCGGCCGAGCATCGCGGCTGGCGAGCTCCCGAAGTGCTGCTCTCCGGACATCACGCGCGCATCCGCGAGTGGCGTCTGGCCCAGAGCCGATCGCGTGAGCAGGCTGGTTCCTCGCCGCCGATGGCGTGAGCAGGCTGATCCCTTCCCGTCGATGGCGTGAGCAGGCTGGTTCCTTCCCGGGATGGCGTGAGCAGGCTGGTTCCTTCCCGCGATGGCGTGAGCAGGCTGGTTCGCTACCATAGGCGTCCCGCGTCGGCGGGGCCGACGCGTTTTCGAGCGCCAGAGCCCCACCACCACCATCTTCACTCGTCTGCGCGGCGCCGTCCGCTCAGCGGGGGGCGGGCGCCAACCCCTGCCATGCCATGAGCACCGTGATCGAAAGCTTGGAGCGCGCCGCGCTCCGCCGCGCCCCGGCCTTTGATGCCGGCGATCGGCTGCGTGTCCATTTCCAGGTGATCGAGGGCACGCGCCGTCGCACGCAGGTGTTCGAGGGAGTCGTGCTCAAGCGCCAGGGGCACGGGGCGCGAGAGACCTTCACGGTGCGCAAGCAATCGTTCGGGGTTGGCGTGGAGCGGACGTTTCCGCTGCACTCGCCCAAGATCGAGCGGATTGAGGTAGCCGCCCGAGGCGACGTGCGCCGGGCCAAGCTGTACTACCTGCGCGGACGCATCGGAAAGCGGGCCAGGGTGCGTGAGCGTCGTTCGGCCCGGCCCGAGCAGCCCGTCGAGCGGGAGCTGATCCATCCCCCGGCGCCCGCGGACTCGCAGGCGCCAGTGATCGAGGAACCGACGAGACAAGCTTCGGCGTGAACGCAACCAAGAAGTGGGTCACGAGCTCGGTCGTGGAGCTCGTGGTGATTCTGGTCACCGCCGCGGGGCTGGCGCTCGCGATTCAAGCGTTCATCGTCAAGCCGTATAAAATTCCCAGTGGCTCGATGCTCCCCACTCTGCGGATCAACCAGCGCGTGGTGGTGAACCGCATCGGAACGCACTTCTCCTCTCCTCACGTCGGTGAGATAACCGTGTTTCATCCGCCGAAGGACTTCTCAAGCTGTGCTGATCCGAGCGAGGGAAACGGTGCCACCGCCGGCGCGGACGCGGTAGCGTGCGACGTCGCCCAGTCCAAGCCCTCCTCAGAGGCCTTCATCAAGCGCGTGGTCGGGCTACCGGGGGATCGGATCTCGATCCGTGACGGACACGTGATCCGTGACGGGGTGGCCGAGCGTGACTCCTACATCGTTCCGTGCCCGGGTGGCGGAGCCTGCGACTTTCCGACGACGATCACGGTCCCTCGGGGCGATTACTTCATGATGGGCGACAACCGCCCGGATTCGGAGGACAGCCGCTTCTGGGGCCCCATCCCACGGTCGTGGATCATCGGCAGGGCGTTCCTGACCTACTGGCCTCCCGACCAAATCGGATCTCTGTAGCTATGGCCAATCCGTGAGCAACCAGCCCGCGAAGGATCAGGATCACCGGCGCCCCGGCGTAGGGCCGATGCGCTGAAATGGGTTTCAAGTCACTGATCGAGCTCGTGGTGACGATCGCCGTCGCGGTCGCGCTCGCATTTCTGATCCAGGCGTTCGTGATCAAGCCCTACCGAATTCCCACCGGCTCGATGATCCCAACGCTCGCGATCGGCCAGCGCGTGCTGACCAACCGGCTGATCAATCACCCCAGCGTTGGCGACGTCGTCGTGTTCCACCCGCCCAGCGGGGCCGACGCCCAGCCGGCGATGTGCGGCCAGGGCGGCGCAGGGGGCACCGGGTCTGCGGCTTGCGCTCTGCCCACTCCGACAGAGTCGAGCACGACCTTCATCAAGCGCGTGGTCGGAGGGCCCGGTGACCGGATCTCGATCGTCGGCGGCCACGTGATCCGCAACGGCGTACGCGAGCGAGATCCCTATATCCTCGCTTGCGGCGGAGCGCAGGGCTGCAGCTTCCCCAAGACGATCGTCGTTCCGGCCGGGGACTACTTCATGATGGGTGACAATCGTGGCGGGTCAGATGACAGCCGATTCTGGGGCCCCGTCCCCGACAAATGGATCATCGGGGTTGCGTTCTTCACCTACTGGCCCCCGGACCGGATCGGAACCCTGTAGAGGGCCAAAGGCGCGTCCGCGCCCACCGCGCACCGGGCGCAGGTTGCTCAGATACGATCGAGCGCTGGGCGTGCGGTTCGTCGCCGGGGCTGACGAAGCGGGGCGAGGATCCCTGGCCGGCCCGCTCCTCGCGGCGGCGGTGCTATTCGATCTGAGCCGGATCGGCCCGGCCGAGATCCGTGCCCTGAGCGCGCTCAACGACTCCAAGCAGCAGACTCCCGCGGCACGGGCTCAGCTGTATCCGGTAATTTTGCGGCTCGCCGTCAAGGTCGCGGTCGTGTCGAGGTGCGCGCCGGGAATCGATGCCCGAGGCCTGCACGTGACCAATCTCGCCGCGCTGCGCGACGCGCTGAGACGGGTCGCGTGCGAGGGGTGCATCTGTCTGAGCGACGGATTCGCGCTGCGTGACGTTGGCTACGAGGCACGGGCGGTGATCGGCGGCGACGCCAAGAGCGCGGCGATCGCGGCCGCATCGGTGATCGCGAAGGAGACCCGTGATCGGTACATGCGACGGGCCGACGCCGCACATCCCGGATGGCAGTTCGCCTCGCACGTCGGCTACGCGACGCCTGAGCACCGAGACGCGATCTCCCGACTCGGGGTCTCGCCGCTGCACAGGCTGTCGTTCCGCTCGGCGGCGTATCAGCAGCTGACCCTCTGAGCCCGCTTCCGCGGGGGCTCGCGGGGTGGTCGTCGTGCGAGTGGTGGGGTGGTCGTCGTGCGATCGTGCGAGTGGTGGGGTGGTCGTGAAACCGGTCATATATTCCGGCTTCTCGACCAGTCTCCAGCCCGGGACGGCCTCAGAACGCACCCTCGAGGTGCTCGAGGCGCACGAGACTTCCGGCTTGGTCGAGGGTCACCCCGATCGCGTCGAAGCGGATCACGTTCGCGTGCGGCCGCTCGGTTCGCTCGATCAGCCAGCTGCCGGCCATCTTGCGCACCCGCGTGCGTTTACGGGCACCGATCGCGTCGAAGGGGGTGCTCTCACGGCTCAGCCCGCGGCGCGTCTTGACCTCGCAGAACGCCAGCGTTCGCCCATCGAAGGCGACGATGTCGAGCTCTCCCCAGCGCGTGCGGTAGTTGCGCTCGACGATCCGAAAGCTGCGCCGGACGAGGTGCTCGCAGGCCAGCTGCTCTCCGACCTGGCCGAGCCGCTGGCGGACGTCGCTGCTCATGTCCGATCACGCTACGGCGATTCGCGTCACAGGTGGTGCGCGTGTGTGACAATTGTGCAGGCCAGCGGGCGTGCAGGCCCGCGGGCGACGGCGCGTCACGAGACCGCCGGCAGCTTTTCAGCGCCGCCGTGTACACAATTTCCCCATCTTGTGACCCACGTGTAACACGAGTGCACGTAGCGTCAAGGCATGCTCGCGCGGGTGGCGACTTTCACGATCGACGGTGTCGATCCACGCCGGATCTGGGTCGAGGTCGACATTCGCTCGGGGTTACCCTCGTTCACGATCGTGGGTCTCGGCGACGCCGCGGTGCGGGAATCCCGAGACCGGATCCGCGCCGCGATCCTGAACTCCGGGTTCGACTTCCCGGCGAGGCGGATCACCGCCAACCTGGCCCCCGCCGACTTGCGCAAGGTCGGGCCGGGATTCGACGCGGCGGTCGCGCTGGGCATCCTCGCCGCCAGCGCCCAGCTCCCAAGGGGGGCGCTGGGCACCTACGCCGTGTTCGGCGAGCTGTCGCTCGGGGGGGAGCTGCGCGACTGTGCCGGCGCCCTCGCGGTCGCCGAGGGCGCGCGTAGCGCGGGCCTGCTGCGTCTGATCGTTCCACGCGAGCGTGCGCGTGAGGCGGCGCTGGTCGAGGGCCTGACGATCGCCGGGGTGTCGAGCCTGCGCGAGGCGATCGAGGTCGTGATGGGCGCCGAGCCGCCGCCACTGGGGGTCGCGCACCGCGCGGGCGCGAGCGCGGATGCGAGGACTGCGGCCACGGCGAGCGTTTCCCCCTTCCGCTCGGAGCCTGATCTGGCTGACGTGCGCGGCCACGCCGCGCCGCTGCTCGCGCTCCAGATCGCCGCCGCCGGAGGCCACAACCTGTTGCTCGAAGGAGCGCCCGGCACAGGCAAGACGATGCTCGCCCGGCGACTGCCGTCGATCCTGCCGCCGATGACGCGGGCGGAGGCGATCGAGGTGACGAGGATCCAGAGCGTGGCGGGCATCCATGCCGACGGGCTGATCTCCGCTCGCCCCTTCCGCGCGCCGCACCACACGATCTCGGCTGCAGGCCTGGTCGGGGGCGGAACGCTGCCCCGACCAGGCGAGGCGACGCTGGCCCATCACGGCGTGCTGTTCCTCGACGAGCTGTCGGAGTTTCAGCGCTCGAGCCTCGATGCGCTGCGCCAGCCGCTCGAGGACGGATGCGTGGCAATCGTCCGCGGTCAGCGCGCGCTCGTATTCCCGACGCGTTTCATGCTCGTGGCCGCGACGAACCCCTGCCCGTGCGGCTTCGCCGGCGTTGGCGACCGCTGCGCGTGTGGCGAAGCCGATCTGCGCCGTCACCGGCGGCGTCTCAGCGGACCGCTGCTCGACCGCATGGACCTGCTCGTCAACGTCGAACGGCCCGCGGAGGCCGAGCTCCGCGCGCCGCCGCGGATCACCTCCAGCCACGCCCGGGCGCGGGTCGTGCAGGCCCGTGAGCGCCAGCAGGCGAGGCTCGTTGGTGCCGGGGCCGGGTGCAACGGCGAGATGGACGGGCCACTCGTGCGCCAGCATGTCTCGCTGGACCGCGCGGCGGAGCGGGCGCTCGGACAGGCTTACGACTCCGGGGCGCTCAGCCCGCGCGGTCGTCATCGCGTGCTTCGCGTGGCCAGGACGATCGCCGACATCGAGGGGCGAGACCAGGTGACGCGTGCCGATCTGCTGACGGCGCTCGCCCTGCGCCAAACGCCGGACGACGCGATGGCCGCCCGATGATGCGAGCCTGGATGGCGAGCGGGCGGCCAGCCGCGGGAGCGGACGGGGCGCTGGCGGCATGACCGCGGCCGTCCGCGCCTGCGACAGATGCCTGTCGCGGTCTTGGCTGCTGGCGCGCCTGGCGGGTCACCTGGACCTGGTGCGGGGTCGGATCGAGCCTGTATTGAGGCTTGACGACGAGGAGTTGATCACCGCCGTCGCCGGCAAGCAGCAAGACGCGGTGCGGCGGCAGCGTTCGGCGCTCGACGTCGGCGGGCTCCGCCGCACGGCGGCCAGTGCCGGAGTGCACTCCATCTGCCGCTGTGATCCGGAATATCCGGCGCGGCTGGCGCTCGCGCCAAGCCGGCCGGCGGTGCTCTATGTCTCGGGCGGCCTGAAGCGCTTCCTCGAGCTGATGGCCGGGGAGCCGGTGGCGATCGTCGGAGCGCGACGGGCATCGGCCTACGGCCTGGAGGTCGCGCGCTCGTTGGGACGCGGGCTCGGCTGCGCGGGGATCACCGTCCTCAGTGGCATGGCGCTCGGGATTGACTCGGCGGCTCATGCTGGTGCGCTCGCCGCCGGCGCCCCGACCGTAGCGGTGCTTCCGGGAGGCGCCGATCGGCCCTACCCGCCGAGCCGGCGCTCGCTTCTGCGCCAGATCCAGACCCACGGAGCCGCGGTGTCGGAGCTGCCCCCCGGTGCGAACGCCTGGCGGTGGGCGTTCCCGGCGCGCAACCGGATCATCGCCGGGCTGAGCGCGATGACCGTTGTCGTGGAGGCCGGTGAGCGCTCCGGCGCGTTGCTCACCGCCGCTTTCGCGAACGATCTGTCCCGAGCCGTGGGCGCCGTGCCGGGCCGCGTCTCTGCGCCGCTGTCCCACGGTCCGCTCGGGCTGCTCGCCGACGGGGCGCAGCTCGTCCGGGGGCCTCAGGACGTGCTCGACCAGCTGTACGGAGCGGGTGTCCGAAGCGCGCCGCGCGACGATAGACCAGAGCTGAGCTCCGAGCTGGGAGTGCTGCTGGCTGCGATCGCCGAGGGGCACGACAGCGCCGCTTCGCTGGCGCAGGCTGGGTTCGCCGCGGAACGATGTCTCGGCGCCCTCGTCTCACTCGAGCTCGCCGGTTACGTCCGCCGTGCGCCGGGAGGCCGGTTCGTGGTCGTGCCCTGAATCCGCCCGAGTGCCTATCCGGTTTCCGCGAACTGACGCCTTTTAACCCGAGGGGTGGGCGAAAAAGGCATCAGTCCGCGAACTCGACGCGCGTCGGCTGATGGAGAGAGCTGGATTGCGGCAGGATGCCGCCCGGACCTGAAGTCCGCACGGGGACCGGGACCGGGTCGCCGCGAGCCGTAAGCTCGCCGGGATGGGTCCACCCGCTCGCATTCCCCGCGTGCTCTCAATCGCCGGATCGGACTCGGGGGGTGGCGCGGGAATCCAGGCCGACCTGAAGGCGTTCGCGGCCTGCGGGGTGCACGGAATGACGGCTGTCACCGCGATCACCGCGCAGAACACCACCGGTGTGAGCGCCGTTCACCACGTTCCACCGGACATGATCCTGGCGCAGGTCCGGGCGGTAGCGGGGGACATCGGTGTCGACGCCGTCAAGATCGGGATGCTCGGAGACCGGGCGACGATCCAGGCGGTGGCGCGGGCGCTCGGCGAGCTGCCCCGAGCGACGCCGGTCGTGCTCGATCCTGTGATGGTGGCCGAGTCGGGGGCCGACCTGCTCGAGCCATCGGCCCGGTCCGCGCTGATCGAGTTGCTGCTGCCACTCGCCACCGTGGCGACCCCGAACATACCCGAGGCACGCGTGCTGGTCGGGGCCGGCGTGCCCGGTGGCGCTGCGTCGGCCGACGCCCCCGGCGCCCCCTCAGCCCGCGAGCCCGGTGGCGCTGCCTCAGCCCAGCACCCTCGCGGGGCTCCGCCCGCGGATGTCGCCGAGCTCGCGCGGGCCGTCCACGCACTGGGTCCAGGGGCCGTGGTGATCACCGGGGGTCACCGCGATCGGGCGATCGATCTGTTCTTCGACGGCGGCATGCCCGTGGAGCTTCCGGGAGATCGCCACTACGATGGTGCCGCGCACGGATCCGGGTGCACGCACTCCTCGGTGCTGGCCGCGCGTCTGGCCTGGGGGGACGAGCCGCTGCAAGCGGCGAGAATGGCCAAGGAGCTGGCGGCGGCGGCGGTGAGGGACGGACTGCGTGAGATCGGTGCCGGCCCGGGACCGGTAAACGTGCTCGGGCTGGGCCGGGACCGGTAAACGTGGTCGGGCTGGGCCGGGACCGATAAACGTGCTCGGGCTGGGCCGGGAACTCGATCGGCGGCCGGGGAGTCTGAGACGCGGCCGGGACCCGGGAACCCGATTGGCCGCCGGGAAGCCTGAGACGCGGCCTGGGCCGGGGACCACATCGACGCCGAATCTTGAGACCTTTGACATAATCCAAGCGTGCGTTTCCTGCGGATGAAGCCTGGGCACGGTGAGGTCCTGATCACCGAGGGCGAGATCGAGCTCGCCCAGGACGAGGAGCGCTTGATCATCGAGTTTCGCCGCCAACTGGACGCGGGCCTCTGGGCCGCTGTGCCGCTCACCGGTACGGCGGGCAGACGGCAGGCTCGGATGGTCCGCTCGTTTGAGGAGATCCCCCGGGACGCCGACCGCGTGATCTTCTTTCCGCGTGCGGCGGGCGGACGATAGGCGCCGGTAGGACAGTGCTGCTGGCGCTCGTCGCGATGGCGCTGGTTGCGGTTGCGCTTCTGTCTGACCTGATTGCCCCGCGTCTGGTGGAGGCCTGGCGCCGGCATCGGGCGCGCCGGCGCCGGACCCCCGAGATGCCATATGACCCTGGGCGCGAGCGACGCGCCGAACAGCGAGCGCGCGTCCTGCTGCGCTCGTGCGTAAACGACGAGGAATGGGCGATGTATCGCGACCTCGGCTTCATCCGCGTGTGGGGCTCGCAGTCATCCGGCCCCGACGAGGGGGGGCCGACGGGGGGAGCGGCCTACGCCTACTTGATCTATCCCCACCGGGCGATCGTCGCCTACCTCGCGCAGACCCACCGGCTGCTGAGTGAGTACTGCGTGACGTTCCCCGATCACGAACGTCCGTACGGTAGTACGAGGCTCCCGGACTCCGACGATGTGCTGGCGAAGTGGATGGCCCTGACGGGCGACGAGCGCCGGCTGATCTCCACCGCCAACATGCACCTTCCCGGTCGCCAGCTCGACCCCGCGCAGGTCACGCGTGATCTGTGGCGGCTCACGCAGTGGGAGCGCGCGCGGATGCGCGACGCCGCCGGCCGCACGGGATCGACTATCGGCTGACCACCACGGTGCCGTTCGATCCCGTAGCCGACGCGGTGGCCGTCGGCCCAGTTCCGATGCCAGCGCCTGGGAGGCCGGTCACAGCCGAGCCGTTCGATCTCAAGCACCGCAGCCGCGCGCTCACCGAAGGCCCAGATCGGGCCGCGGCGAGGGCATACCTGAAGGGGATCGGGTATGGCGCCGACGCGCTCGCGCGCCCGCTCGTCGCGGTGGCTAACACCTGGATCGAGACGATGCCGTGCAACTTCCACCTGCGGGCGCTTGCGGCGAAGGTAAAGCAGGGGATCTCGGCGGCCGGCGGAACGCCGATGGAGCTCAACACGATCGCGATCTCGGACGGGATCACGATGGGGACCGCCGGGATGAGGGCATCGCTGGTCAGTCGCGAGGTGATCGCCGACTCGATCGAGCTCGTCTGCGACGCGCACCTGTTCGACGCCGTGATCGCGATCAGCGGGTGCGACAAGACGCTCCCCGGGACCGTGATGGCGTTGTGCCGTCTGAACCTCCCGAGCCTGATGCTGTACGGCGGCTCGATCCTCCCCGGTCACTTCCGCGGGCGCCAGGTCACGATTCAGGAGGTGTTCGAAGCCGTCGGTGCCCACTCGGCGGGAAAGATCACCGACGAGGAGCTGACCGAGCTCGAGGAGGCCGCCTCGCCAGGCGTCGGGGCGTGTGGCGGCCAGTTCACCGCCAACACGATGGCGATGGCGTTCGAGGTGCTGGGGATCTCGCCCGCCGGCTTCTCGATGGTTCCCGCCACCCATCCCCGCAAGCCGGAAGTGGCCTCCGACGCCGGACGCCTGGTGATGGACGTGCTGAGGCGGGGGCAGCGACCGAGCGAGATCATCACCCGCGACAGCCTCGAGAACGCGATCGCCGCGATCGCCTGCAGTGGCGGCTCGACCAACGGCGTGCTGCACCTGCTGGCGATCGCCACCGAGATGGGGATCGAGCTGTCGATCGACGACTTCGACCGCATCAGCGAGCGCACACCGCTGCTGTGCGACCTCAAGCCCGGTGGACGGTATGTCGCTCCGGACCTCTACGAGGCCGGCGGAATGCCGCTGGTCCTCAGCCGCCTCCAGGATGCCGGGCTGCTGCACGGCGATGCCCAGACGGTCACCGGGGTGAGCATCGGCGAGCACGCGGCGCAAGCCCAGGAGACCGAGGGTCAGCGGGTCGTGCGCCCGCTCGACGATCCGCTCAAGGCGACCGGGGGCTTGGCGATCCTGCGCGGCAATCTGTCCCCCGACGGCTGCGTGGTCAAGCTCGCAGGGCACGAGCGGACCCAGCAGGTCGGCCCGGCGCGAGTGTTCGAATCCGAGGAGGACGCGATGGCGGCGGTCACCGCGCGGATGATCAGCGCCGGCGACATGATCGTGATTCGCAACGAGGGCCCGGCGGGGGGTCCGGGGATGCGGGAGATGCTCGGAGTCACCGCCGCGCTGGTCGGACAGGGGCTCGGGGAGGAGGTGGCGCTGATCACCGACGGCCGTTTCTCGGGCGCCACGCACGGTCTGATGGTCGGGCACGTGGCACCCGAGGCCGCGCGCGATGGGCCGATCGCCGCCGTGCGCGACGGCGACGAGGTGACCCTCGACGTCGCCACCCGGCGCCTGGACGTCGCGCTCTCAGACGCCGAGATCGCCCGGAGGGTCGCCGCCTTCCGTCCCCCCGAGCGGCCGTATCCCGGCGTCGCTCTGTCCAAGTACGCCAAGCTCGTCTCCAGTGCCGCCGACGGCGCCGTCACCCGGTAGAGGGAGCGTTCTGCGCACGCCAATCGCGAGCGGCCGTGAAATATGCCGTGCAGGATCGCGACCGTCCGCAGGACCGGCGGGCCGGGCTTGGCCGCTCGCTAGCATCTCGTCTCATGGGTCACCGATCTAGAGCACCGTGGTATGGGCTCGGCGTCGTCGCGGTGCTGGTGGTCGCGGTGATCGTGGCCGGTGCGCTCGTATTCTCCTCTTCGCACGCCAGCCTCAGCGCCGACTCGAGCGCGCTGGCGAAGGTCGGCCTGCCCTCCGGCGGCGGGCGCATTACGAGCGTCACGGTGGTGAGCGGTCCGCATAGCCAGCGGATCCCCGTCGAGCTTCGTGGTCAGCGGATCTGGCCCAGCGCCACGGTCGGAGTGCACGAGCTCGTCTCGATCCAGGTAGTCGTCAAGCGTCCCGGCTGGATCTCCTGGCTCGCGGGCAGCTCGGATCGGGTGCGGCTGACGTTGACGACTCCGAGCGCGAGCCTGAGCGAGCACTATCTGACCCTCGCGCCGGGGGCTCCGCTGCGGCTGCGCTTCAAGTCGCCGGTCAAGGCGATCTCCTACGGTCCTCCCGGGCACCTGGAACGCCATGTGCTCGCGACCCCGCAGAGCCAGGTCGCGCTGCAGCGCGCCTCCGACGCGGGCTCGATCGCGGTCGCCGCTGTGCCACGAACCTGGGAGAGCTCCAAGCCGGCGCTGGTGAGCTGGTTCCCCGCCGGCCAGGCGACGAGCGTGATCGCCTCGCCGGCGCCGGGGAGCTCGATCCTGCCCCACACGCCGATTCTGCTGACGTTCTCCAAGCCGGTCGATCAGGCGCTGGGCTCCTCGACCCCGCCCGTCTCTCCCGCCGGCTCTGGATCCTGGCGCACGGTCAACAGCCACGCGATCCTGTTCGAGCCGGCCGGGGCGGGCTACGGCCTGGGAACCACCGTGAGGGTCCCGCTGCCCCGCGACGTCGGGCTCGTCGGCGACCCGAAGACTGGATCGAGCGGCGGCGGGAGCTGGAAGGTTCCGGCGGGCACCACGCTGCGCCTGCAGCAGCTGCTGGCCGGGCTCGGCTACCTCCCGCTCCGCGTCGACTACGCGGGCCCGCGACCGGCGCTCACGGCCGACGCGCAGGAGACCGCCGCGATCCATCCGCCCGCCGGGAGCTTCACGTGGCGCTACGCCAACACGCCGGCGGCATTGCGCGGCATGTGGCAGCCGGGCTCCGCCGGGGTGCTGACGCGGGGCGCCGTGATGGCGTTCGAGAACGACCACGGCATCACCGCCGACGGACTCGCCGGTGCCACCGTGTGGCGCGCGCTGATCGCGGCGGCGCTCGCAGGACACGGCTCGACCTCCGGCTACTCGTTCGTGTCGGTCAACGTGGGCTCGCAGTCGCTCAGCCTCTGGCACAGCGGCCACACCGTTGTGACCACGCCCGTCAATACGGGAGTCGCTGCCGCTCCGACGGCCACCGGCACCTACCCGGTCTACGAGCACATCGCCTCCGGGACGATGAGCGGGACCAACGTCGACGGGAGCCACTACAACGATCCGGGGATCCAGTTCATCAGCTACTTCAACGGCGGTGACGCGCTGCACGCGTTCACGCGCGCCCAGTACGGCTCTCCCCAGAGCCTCGGCTGCGTCGAGATGGCCACCGGACCGGCGGGTCAGGTATTTCCGTATACGCCAATCGGCACGCTCGTGAACGTCGGCTAGTGGCGCGCCCTGTCCCCTACACGCTCTGATTCGGGCGTCGCCGCGGCTCCAGGCTCTGATTCCGGCGTCGCCGTGGCTCCACCAGGCTCGGGTTCCGCCGTCGCCGGCCTTACACCCCGCTGGCGCGTGGCGATCGAGGCCTTCGATCAGGATCTGATCCGTCGCGCAGTGGCCGAGAAGACGCGGCGCGCCTACCGGATCGACAGCGTGCAGCTCGCGCGCTGGGCGTCCTCCAAGCAGATGGAGCCGGCCACGATCGACATCCGGACGCTGAGGAGATATGCCGCGAGCCTGTCCGAGCGTGGACACGCCCCCACGACCGTCGCGCGCAAGCTTGCCTCCCTGCGGGGCCTGTTCCGCATTCAGGTCGAGCTCGGCGAGCGCGCCGAGAACCCGGGGGAGCTGCTCACCTCGCCCAAGCGATCCCAGCGCCTGCCGCGCGTGCTCAAGGCCGGGGAGGTGGCGGCGATGCTCGACCGGATCCCGGCGGGCAGTCCCCTAGAGCTGCGGGACCGGGCGATGTTCGAGCTCGCGTATGCGTCAGGGCTGCGCGCCGAGGAGCTGGTGACCCTTGAGGTGGAGTCGATCGACTTCGATTCCGAGAGCGTCCGCGTGCTGGGCAAGGGCGGCAGAACGCGCGTCGTGCCCGCCGGCGAGCCTGCCCTGCGGGCGGCGGGCCGCTACCTCTCCGGCGGCCGCCCGGCACTGGCTGGCGAGCGCTCGCAGCGCGCCCTGTTCCTGACCCGGTCCGGGCGCAGGCTCGGAACCTCCGATGTCAGGCGCCGGATGCGGACATGGGCGCGGCGGGCGAGTCCCGACGCTCCGGCGCTCGCCGACGCGCATCCCCACGCGTTGCGCCACTCCTTCGCGACGCATCTGCTCGAGGGCGGGGCGGATCTCCGAGCGATCCAGGAGCTGCTCGGACACGCGAGCATCTCGACCACGCAGGTCTACACTCGGGTAGAGTCCGCGCGCCTCAGATCGGCCTACGCCCGAGCGCATCCTCGCGCGTAGGCGCAGCGGACCGTGCGCGTAGGCGCAACCGACCGTGCGGGAGAGAATTGAACATTGAACACCAACGTCAAGGCGGTCGAGCTCAAGGAGCTGTGGAGGCGGTACAAGGCCTTCGATGACGAGCGCGCGCGCGAGCGGCTCGTCGTCGCCTATTCGCCGCTGGTGAAATACGTCGCGGGACGGATGGGCTCGGGCCTGCCGGCCCACGTCGAGGAGGCGGATCTGATCTCCTACGGCCTCGGAGGACTGATCTCCGCCATCGAACGCTTCGATCTCTCGCGCGAGATCAGGTTCGAGACCTACGCGATCACGCGCATCCGGGGCGCGATCATCGATGAGTTGCGCACACTTGACTGGGTGCCTCGTTCGGTCCGCTCCCGGGCCCGCGAGATCGAGCGCGCGAACGTGAAGCTCGAGGGACGCCTGCGGCGCGCGCCGACTGACGAGGAGATGGCCGCCGAGCTCGCGATCAGCCTGCGGGACTTTCAGGCCGCGCTGCTGCAGATCTCCAATTCGACGATCGTGGCGCTCGACGAGCTGTGGAGCGGCTCGGACTCCAGTGGCGATCAGTTCTCGCTGCTGGACACGATCGCCGACGATCGGGCACCCGATCCCCACCAGCTCGTCGATCAGAGTGAGCTGCGCGACCGGATCGCCGACGCGATCGCCGCGCTGCCCGAGCGGGAGAAGCTCGTGATCGCCCTCTACTACTACGAGAACCTGACCCTACGCGAGATCGGCGAGGTGCTCGGCGTGACCGAGTCGCGGGTCTCGCAGCTGCACACCAAGGCCGTCCTGCGGTTGCGCTCCAAGCTGGGTGGAGACAACATCTTGGAGCGGGTCCTGGATCCGGTTTAGGTATAGGGCTGGGCTCCGCCCAGCCGGGTTGAGTTGAGCCCCGCCCGATCAAACGACGTCGCACCTCGGGCGCCACGGGGTGCGATGGCGAGGCCGGTTTCGGTCCTGGCTGGGAAAGCGCTGGCGGACGCGATATCGTCGCCCCTCCGGAACCGAGCGAGAGGAGACCAGGCATGCTCAAGGCCGCGGATCGGATCCGCAACGTGGCGCTCGTCGGCCACCGCGGCAGCGGTAAGACGTCGCTGCACGAGGCGCTGCTGTACCAGGCCGGGGTGGTGAACCGGCTCGGATCGGTCGCCGACGGAACGACCGTCTCGGATTCAGACGCGGACGAGAAGGCCCGCCAGATGTCGATCTCCGCCGCGCTGTCCTCTTTCCAGTGGCAGGAGCGCATGGTCAACCTGATCGACACTCCGGGTGACTCGAGCTTCGTCGCCGACGCGCTCGGGGCGCTGCGCGTCTGCGAGTCGGCCGTGTTCGTCGTCAACGCCGTGATGGGCGTCGAGGTCCAGACCATCCGGCTCTGGCAGCGCGCGAGCGAGCTCGATCTTGCTCGACTCGTGTTCGTCAACATGCTGGACCGCGAACGAGCCGACTTCTTCCGGGCGCTGCAGTCGCTCAAGTCCGCCTTCGGTCCCCACGTAGTCGCCACCGAGATCCCGATCGGATCAGAGCACGAGGTCCGGGGCGTGATCGACCTGGTCGACATGCAGGCCTACGAATATGGGCCGCCCGCCGAGGCCGGACAGGACAACAGCACCGAGATCCCGATCCCCGACGAGCTGCGAGCTCAGGCGCAGGAGTATCGCGAGAAGCTGATGGACGAGGTCAGCGAGAGCTCGGATGCGCTGATGGAGCGCTACCTGGAGGGCGATCCGATCTCCCACGAGGAGATCGTCGCGGCGCTCAAGGACGGCACCAACCACGGCGCGATCTTCCCCGTGACGTGCGGCGTGGCCACTCATAACCTCGCCATCAACCGGCTGCTCGACGCGATCGTCGAGGACCTCCCCTCGCCGGTCAAGCACGGCGGGCTTGAGGTCGGCGAGGTGACGCTCGAGCCGCTGGCGGACAAGGAGCTGTTCGCGTACGTGTTCAAGACCCGTGCGGACCCGTTCGCCGGGCGTATCAACCTGTTCCGGGTCTACCAGGGTGTTCTGAGGCAGGACTCGCAGGTCCTGAACACGCGCGTGCACGCCAAGGAGCGGATCGGCCAGCTGGTGAGATTCGAGGGTCACCAGACCGGCCATACGACGGAGTTCGGCCCTGGTGACATCGGTGCCGTGGCGAAGCTCAAGGAGACGAAAGCCGGCGACTGGCTGGCCTCGCGCGACGAGCCGATCCGGATGCCGAGCATCAAGCTCCCGGCCGCGGTGATGGCGTTCGCGATCCAGCCCAAGAGCAAGGGTGACGAGGAGAAGGTCTTCGCCGCGCTGCGCCGCCTGCAGGAAGAGGATCCGACGATCGACCTGCATCGCGACGAGCAGACCGGGGAGCAGATCATCGCGGGGCTCTCGCAGGTCCACGTCGAGGTGACGATCGAGCGGTGCAGGACCCGCTTCGGCGCTGAGGTCAACCTCAAGCCCCCGCGCGTGGCCTACCAGGAGACCGTCCGCAGGCCCGCCCGGGCGCACGGACGCCACAAGAAGCAGTCCGGCGGGCGCGGCCAGTTCGGCGATTGCCGCATCGCGATCGAGCCGCTGGGCTCCGGCGAGGGGTTCGAGTTCGTCAACGAGATCAAGGGCGGTGTGATCCCCACCGGATTCATTCCCGCGGTGCAGAAGGGGGTGCTCGAGGCGATGGAGGAGGGGGTGGTCGCCGGCTATCCGGTCAAGGACGTTCGCGTCCGGCTCCATGATGGCTCCTACCACACGGTCGACTCCTCCGAGATGGCGTTCAAGATTGCCGGCTCACTGGCGATGAAGCAGGCGCTCGAGCAGGCGGGGTCGGTGCTGCTCGAGCCGATCATGCTCGTCAGCGTGTCGGCCACCGACGATGCCGTCGGCGACGTGATCGGCGATCTGAACTCCCGCCGGGGACGACCACTCGGGATGGAGCCCGCCGGACCCGGGATGACCGAGGTCAAAGCGGAGGTGCCGATGGCCGAGATGCGATCCTACGCGCCGGACCTCCGATCGATCACCGGCGGTCAGGGGGAGTTCGCGATGGAGTTCGTGCGCTATGAGGAGGTGCCCGGTCATCTCGCGGGAAAGGTCGTCGAGGAAGCCCGGACCGAGCGGGAGTCAGTCAGGGCTTAGCCGTTTTTCGCTAGGCTCGAACGGTGAACACGCGCGACATCCGGACATTCATTCCGCAGACCGACTGCGACGTGTGCGGTCGTAGCCTGCTGCGTGGCGAGCATGCCGAGGTGTACGTGAACGGCACCGCGCGCCAGTCGGTGTGCGAGCTGTGCAAGGCCCGCGCCCTGCAGGAGGGATGGGTTCGCGAGGGTAGCGACCTCGCGTACGACACCGGAGGCTCGTCGTCGGATCGGCGGCGCTCGTTGCGGAGTCGCCTGCTGGCGCGGCGCGACTCCGAGTCGGTCGAGCCCACGGCACCCGCGCTCGACGAAGATCCCCGTGGGTCACGCGCGTTGCGCTCGCTGCGCGCGCTGCGCTCCACGCCGCCGCCCGCTTCGGAGCCGCCCGGCTCGCTCGCGGAGTCACCCGACTCGACAGGGTCGGTGGGGTCGTTTTCGTCGCGGGCGAAGTCCTTCGCCTCGCGGGCGCGGCCATCCGCCGCGGCGGACACCGACGGCGGTGCGCGGCGGGTTCGCGAGCCTCGTCACGTGCGGGCGGTCCCCACCAGCGCCGAGCAGAAGATCGCCTCGGCGGCCGAGCTGTTCAACGTTTCCGAGCACCGGCGTACGGTTTCGGGGGTCGCGCGCTCACTGGGCATGCCGGCGGTTTTCCTGCGTCCAACGGAGGTCCGTCCGAGCGTCGTGAACATCGTCGTTTCATGGGAGCTGTGCTGGTACCGCTACGAGGTCGACCTCTCAGACGACCAGCCGAGCGTCCGCGTCGCTGGCCAGGGCTACGAGCTCGATGAGCTGGCCGCAGAGGAGCGCCAACCCAATGCGGTGGCCGACGAGCGCGGATCGCTCTCGGTTCTCGAGGGCTGAACGTCCCTCGACGAACGTTCGATGTCGATCCTGGCCGACCGTCGAATAGCATCCGTGCCGTGATCTACTGCGTCGTCCCCGAGGCGCTGTCCGGCGAGCTGCTCGAGAAGCTCACCGAGTACTACGCTGATGATCCCGCCGTAACCGTGATCCTCGACCGCCGCCGGTCCTCTCGCCGCGACCGCGGCTCCTCCGGCGGGGGCAAGCGTGAGCTGCGTGATCGCCGGCGTCCGCGGGTAGTGGGCGAGCTGGGCGAGCTGGGCGAGCTGGGCGAGCGGGGCGAGCGGGGCGAGCGGGGCGAGATTCCGGACCCGGCCCGCGATTGACGTTGGCGCGACGAGTGGTCGTTCACGTCGACGGCGGAGCACGAGGGAACCCTGGTCCGGCGGCGATCGGGGTGGTTGTCTGTGACCCGACGGGGGAGGTGCTCGACGAGGTCGCCGAGACGATCGGCATCGCGACGAACAACGTCGCCGAGTACCGCGCGGTGTTGCGCGCGCTGCAGCGTGCGCATTCCCTCGGTGCCCGCGAGATCGAGATCGTCGGCGACTCAGAGCTGATCGCCCGCCAGATCACCGGCGCCTACAAGGTCAAGCATCCGGCGATGAAGGCCCTGCACCAGGAGGCGATCGCGGCGCTGCGCGAATTCGACCGCTGGCAGATCCGCACCGTCCCGCGGGCGCAGAACGCCCGGGCTGATGCGCTGGTGAACGCCGCGTTGGACGGGCGAAGATGAGTGGCACGTACCGGGACCGCTGGACCGAGTGCACGGCCGAGGAGATCCGGAGCGGGCACAGCGCCGGCTCCGCCATCCTGTAAGGGAACTCTCGCGAGTCGCTACCCTGCTTGAGGTGAGCGATCCCCTGATCGAGCTCAGTGCCCGGCTGCGGGAGACCGCTGATCGTCTGCGGGCGGGCGAGCTCCCACCCCAATCAGCGCTGGTGTCGATCGAGGAATGCGCCCGGCTGGCCTCGGAGGCCAGCTCCGAGGTGGACGAACGGGTGCGTGCCGCGATGGAGCCGCTGCCGGAGCTGCCCGGTCAGCTCCCGCTCTCGGCTGCTTAGCCGTGGACCCGTTACTGGCGACGGTGCGCCCCGCTCCCGTCGCGATCACCTATCCAGAGCATCTGCGCGCCGAGGTGGAACGGTACCTGGAAGCCCTGCGGTTCTCGGCCGAGGCAGCGTGCCGCGGCCTCGAGGAGGCGATGCGGTACTCGTTGCTGGCGGAGGGGAAGCGAATTCGACCGGTGCTCGCGCTCGCGACGGCCGAGGCGATCGGTCGCCCACCGGCGTCAGTGCTTCCGCTGGCCGCCGCCATCGAGCTGATCCACACGTACTCGCTGATCCACGACGACCTCCCGGCGATGGACGATGACGATCTGCGCCGCGGCCGGGCAACCTGCCATCGCGCCCACGGAGAGGATGTGGCGATCCTCGCCGGAGACGGGCTGTACGCCGAGGCGTTCCGCCTGCTGCTCACCGACCAGCGGGCGCAACCCGTACACCTGCTGGCGGCGGCCCGCGAGCTCGCCGACGCGACCGGTGTTCAGGGGATGGTCGGGGGACAGTACGTCGACGTCGCCGGAACCGCGCCGGCGACGCCGGACGGCCTGCGTCGCCTGCATGAGCTGAAGACCGGGCGTCTGATCGCGGCCAGCATCGAGTGCGTTTTGCTGCTCACGGGGTGCGATGAAGATGACACGATCGGTCTGTATCGCAGCTTTGCCCGTGAGTTGGGCGTGCTCTTTCAGATCGTCGATGACATCCTCGACGTCACCGGCTCTCAGGAGGCGCTCGGCAAGCGCGGTGGCAGTGACGCGCGACTGGGAAAGCGCACCTACGTCACTGAGTTCGGCCTCTCCGGGGCGCAGAGGCTCGCGGCCGAGTCCTACGTGAGCTCCCGAGCCGCGCTCGCCCGGGCGGCGCCGGCGGGCGCGCTCCAGCTCGAGCAGATCACCGACTTCATCGCGAACCGAAGCTACTGAAACCGCCGATCCCGATGTCAAGACTCCTACCTCGGATTGATAAGCCCCAGGATCTGCACACCCTGGACGACGAGCAGCTACAGCTGCTCGCCCAGGAGGTGCGCGAGCACATCATCGATACGGTGGGCGAGATCGGAGGGCACTTCGGCGCCAACCTCGGCAGCTGCGAGATCGCGGTGGCGCTGCACTCGCTGCTCGACTCGCCGCGCGACAAGATCCTTTGGGACGTCGGTCATCAGGCCTACCCGCACAAGATCCTCACCGGGCGACGCGACCAGCTGGCCACGATTCGCAGCTACGGGGGCCTGGCTCCATTCTGTGCGATCAACGAGTCAGAGCACGACACGATGGGCGCCGGGCACGCGTCGACGGCGATCGGGTACGCGGTCGGGATCAAGGAGGCGATGCGGCGCGGCCACGGCGAGGACGCCCACGTCGTGGCGGTGGTGGGCGACGGGGCGATGACCGGGGGCGTCGCTTTCGAGGCCGTGCACCAGGCCGGCGGCAGCGGGACGCCGATCGTCGTCGTGCTCAACGACAACGGCATGTCGATCGCGCCGAACGTCGGCGCGATGTCGCGTTACTTTAACCGCGTACGGCTCAGCCCGCGCCTGTGGCACGCGCGCGAGGGCGTCGAGGGCGGGCTGACCAAGCTTCCGGCTGGGATCGGCGCCGCATTCGAACGGCTCGGCCCGCACTTCAAGGAATCGATGAAGGCCTTCTGGGCACCCGGGCTATGGTGGGAGGAGCTCGATTTCGCCTACATGGGCGTGATCGACGGGCACGACGTGCGTGAGTTGCGCGTGGCCCTGCACGAGGCGCTGGCGGCGCAGCGGCCGGTCGTGGTCCACTGCGCCACGGTCAAGGGCAAAGGCTTTGCGGCGGCCGAAGACGGCGGATTGGAGGGAATGGAGCTGTGGCACGCGGCCAAGCCGAAGTCGATCTCCGGCCGTATGCCGGCGGCGATCGTCCCGCCGGTCCGGGGCGCCAAGGCTGTCCCCCCGCAGTACACCCAGGTGTTCGGCAACGCGCTGCTGGCGGAGTGCCGCCGAGATGAGCGGGTGCTCGGGATCACCGCGGCGATGAACTCCGGCACCGGTCTGAGCATCCTCCAGCGCGAGCTGCCCGATCGCTACTTCGACGTCGGGATCGCCGAGCAGCAGGCGGTCCTGCTCGCCGCGGGGCTCGCGCTTCAGGGCGCCAAGCCGGTCGCCGCGATCTACTCGACGTTCCTGCAGCGCGCGTATGACCAGATTGTCCACGACGTCTGCCTGCAGAAGCTGAACGTCGTATTCGCGATCGACCGCGCTGGGCTGGTGGGCGACGACGGACCCACTCATCACGGGGCGTTCGACATCGCCTACCTGCGCTGCCTGCCGAACATCGTCCTGATGGCCCCGCGCGACGAGGCGGTGCTCGTGCACATGCTGCGCACCGCGCTGAGCTACGACGACGGGCCGATCGTGCTGCGCTATCCCCGCGGCGCGGGGAGGGGCGTCGCGCTGCCCAGCCGGCCGCAGGCGATCGAGATCGGGACCGGCGAGATTCTGCTCGAGGGCGACACCGGCGCGCAGGGCGGTGGCGTCGCGCTGCTCGGCTATGGCACCGGCGTTGCCAAGGCCCTCGCGGCGGCCGAGCTCCTGGCCGAGCGCGGGATCTCGGCCACGGTTGCCGACGCGCGCTTTGCCAAGCCGATCGATGCCGGCCTGGCGGCCCAGCTCGCGGCGGAGCACGAGCTGCTGGTGACAATCGAGGAGGGCACGCTTGCGGGCGGGTTCGGCTCGGCGGTGTGGGAGACGCTGTCCGACGCCGGGCTCGCCGCCAGGATCCTGCGGGTCGGGCTGCCCGACCGATACGTAACCCACGGCACGCCGAAGCAGTTGCACCAGGACGTCGGCTTCACCCCCGAGCGGATCGCGGCGCGGATCGAGGCGGCGGTCACCGACCTCACCGGCATCACGAGCACAAGCAGCTGAGCGCTGATCGTGAAGCGCGTCCGTCTCGACAGCCTGCTCTCGCAGCGGGGACTGTTTCCGTCGCGCTCCCGCGCCGCCGCGTCGGTGCTGGCCGGCGAGGTGCTGCTGCTCCCGGAGCGTCGGCGGGCGCAGAAGCCGGGGCAGTTCGTGCCCGGCGATGTCGAGCTTGAGCTCGACGACACCCCCGCCTTCGTCTCCCGTGGGGGAATCAAGCTCGCCAACGCGCTGCGCTCGCTCGCGCTCGAGGTCAGCGATCGCTTGGCGCTCGACGTCGGGGCGTCGACGGGAGGCTTCACCGACTGCTTGCTGGTCCATGGTGCCGCGCATGTCGTGGCGGTCGATGTCGCCTACGGCGAGCTGGACTGGGGCCTGCGCTGCGATCAGCGGGTGAGCGTGATCGAGCGCCGCAACGCGCGATCGCTGCGCCGGGCCGAGCTTCCGTACGCCCCCGACCTGATCGTGATCGACGTCTCGTTCATCTCGCTGAGCAAGGTCCTGCCGGCCGTGCTGGGGTGCGCGGCCGCGCACTTTGACTGCCTGGCGCTGGTCAAACCGCAATTCGAGGTCGGACGCGGTCAGGTCGGCAAGGGCGGCGTCGTCCGCGAGCCTCACCTGCGCCGTCGCGCGCTGATCGAGGTAGGTCAGGCCGCGCGTGACCTCGGCGCGGCGGTGCTCGGCTACGAGAGCTCCGGGCTACCCGGGCCGAAGGGGAACCTCGAGACGTTCGCGTGGATCGCCGAGGGGGCGCGGGGCGGAGTCGCCGATCTCGAGCGGGCGGCGCGCGAGGTCGAGCCTTGAACGCAGTGCGGAAGGTCGGGCTGAACGCGGTCTGCGAGGTTGAGCCTTGAACGCGGTGCGCCGAGCAACCGTATTGACCCACCGGCGCCCGGCGGAGACCGGTCCGGCGATCGCGCAGCTGCTCGAGCTGGCGCGCTCGGCGGACGCGGTGCTCTGCTTCGATCCTGAGGAGACCCGCAAGCACGAGCTGTGCCCCGCGGATGGTCTCGAGCTCGATGCGAGCGCCGGACCTGACGTAGACATCTGCTTCGCGCTCGGAGGCGACGGCACGATCCTGACGGCGCTGCGCACATACGCGGGCACGCGAACACCAGTATTCGCGATCAACTTCGGCGAGATCGGGTTCCTGGCGACAGTCGACCGCGAACAGGCGGAATCGGGCTTCAGGCGCGCTTTCGCCGGGGATTTCGAGGTCCTGTCGCTGCCTGGAATCACCGTCTCCGGCCGGCGCGAGGGGAGCCCCGGCTGGCTGGCGATCAACGATGTCTCAATGCACCGCCAGCCGAGCAAGCGAGTCGCCGACCTGGCGTACGCGGTCGGCCTCGATGAGATCGGGCGGGTGCGCTGCGACGGATTGGTGGTCGCAACGCCCGCCGGGTCGACCGGTTACAACCTCGCCAACGGCGGCCCCGTGATGGCGTGGGGGGTCGCGGGATTCGTGGTGTCGTTCATCGCGCCGCATTCGCTCACCGCTCGCGCGCTGGTGGTGGCGCCCGGAGACGTGCTCACGGTCCACAACCGCTCGCGGGAGGAGCCGGTAGACGTCACCGTTGACGGGCGGCCGGTGTGCCTACTGGCGCCCGGGGAACAGATCGAGGCGCGGTTCGCGGATCGCCAGGGCTGCTTGGCGCAGATCGCCGGGACGACGTTCTACATGCGCCTGCGGGAGAAGTTCGGCCGGCTCGCGAGCGCGCCATAGCTGACCCTCGCCGCTGCGCTGGGCGCCCGCCTCGGCTCTCCTCGCCGCGGCGATCCGTCGGGCCCGCCTGATACACCGTGGCACATGCTGCACGAGCTGCGCGTCGAGAACCTGCTCTTGATGGAGCGCGCCGAGCTCCGGCTCGGACCGGGCCTGAACGTGCTGACCGGAGAGACCGGCGCGGGTAAGACGCTGCTCGCCCATGCACTCGATCTGCTGCTCGGCGGCCGCGCCCGGCGCGGGATCGTGCGCCACGGGGCGGCCGAGGCCTACGTGGAAGGGGTGTTCTCGCTTCCGCCCGCATGGTCGGCGGGCGCAGGGCAGCTTGACTCCAGCCTGGCTGAGAAGATCCCTGCGGACGCGCAGGACGTCGTCCTCGCCCGACGCGTGTGGCCCGACGGGCGCACCCGGGCGTATCTGTGCGGTCGCGCGGCGACGCTCGCCGACCTGCGCGAGCTTGGCCCCCGGCTGCTCGCGTTCTACGGCCAGCACGAGCACCGCAAGCTGATGCTCGCGGCCGTGCAGCTTGAGGTGCTCGATGCGTACCGCGGTGGCGCGCAGGTCGGACTGCGCGGGCGCGTCGCCGGCGCTTACGACGAGGTCCGCCGGCTCGAGGAGAGGGTCTCCGAGCTCGGTGCGCTGGCGGGAGCGCGCGAGCGTGAGCTCGATCTGCTGGCGTTCGAGCTCGACGAGATCGAGGCCGCCGCACCGACCGATGAGGAGGAGGCGGCGCTGAGGGTGGAGCGGGATCGGTTGCGTCACCACGAGACCCTGAGGCTCGCGGCGGCCACGGGGGCTGAGGCGATCGCTCCCGAGGCCGGGGGCGGTATCCACCAGCTCCTCGCGCAGGCGGCCCGCGCGCTGGCGGCCGGCGCCGAGGCCGATCCTGAGCTGGGCGCGATCGCCCAGCGGTTGGACGCGCTTCGCTACGAAGCCGAGGACCTCGGCGTCGAGCTGCACCGCTACGCGCTCGGTATCGACGAGGAAAGCAGCGCCAGCGAAGCCGGGGGGACGGGGCGCCTTGATGAGCTGGAGGAGCGCCTGGCGCTGCTGCACCGCCTGCAGCGCAAACACGGCGGCGGGATCGCGGACGTCCTGCGCCACGCTGAGCGCTGCCGGGCGCGACGCGACCAGCTGGAGCACGCCGACGTCGCGCTCGAGTCGACGCAGGCCGAGCTGGCCGCGGCGGGCGCCGAGCTCGATCGCTTGGCCCGGGAGCTCAGCTCTGGACGGCGCTCGGCGGCGCCCCGGCTGGCTGCGGCGGTGCGAAGCCGGCTGGCCGAAGTCTCGATGGGGGAAGCGCGGTTCGAGGTCGACGTGCAGCCGCGGCCAAATGGCTGCGGCCCGCGGGGGGCGGATACCGTCGAGCTCCTGATCGCCCCCAACGCCGGGCTCCCGGCCGGGCCGCTGCGTGAGATCGCCTCCGGAGGCGAGCTCTCTCGGGTGATGCTCGCGCTGCTCAGCGTCGCTCACGGCGACGACGGGAACGACGCCTCACGCCCGTTGCTCGTGTTCGACGAGATCGATGCCGGCATCGGGGGTCACACCGCCCGCGCGGTCGGGGAGCACCTGCGCCGGCTGGCTGGCGGACGGCAGCTGCTCTGCATCACCCACCTGCCCCAGGTCGCCGCGCTCGCCGCACGCCACTTCACGATCGTCAAGGACGCCGGCACGGTACCCGCGAGCACGACCGTCACGCAGCTCGACGGCGACGCCGTCGTGTCCGAGATCGTGCGGATGCTGGGCGCCGGCGAAGGCGACGCGGCCGCCGGTCAGCACGCCCGCCAGCTGCTGCGAGCGGCGTAGGTTTGGCGGTTCCCACCGCTCTTATTCGTTCGCGCTGATGTCCTCGTCCGCCGGCGGCGCTACGGTAGCAACGAGTGATCAAGGATAGACTTCACCAGCGAGGATCCGATCGATGAGCCAGGACGAAACGCGCTTCATTTTCATAACCGGCGGCGTTGTCTCCTCACTGGGCAAGGGGATCTCCGCCGCGTCGATCGGTCGACTGCTCGTGGCGCGCGGGCTCGACGTCCAGCTGCAGAAGTTCGATCCCTACATCAACGTCGATCCGGGGACGATGTCGCCCTATCAGCACGGGGAGGTGTTCGTGACCGAGGACGGCGCCGAGACCGACCTTGACCTGGGTCACTACGAGCGCTTCACCGATGCCAACACTAGCCGCGCCTCGAACGTGACCGCCGGCGGGATCTATAACAGCGTGATCCGGCGTGAGCGGCGCGGTGACTATCTCGGCGCGACGGTCCAGGTCGTGCCCCACATCACCGATGAGATCAAGCAGCGGATCAAGCTGATGGCCGCCTCCAGCGACGCCGACTTCGTGATCACCGAGATCGGCGGGACGGTCGGCGACATCGAGTCGCTCCCGTTCCTGGAGGCGATCCGCCAGTTTCCGGTCGATGTCGGACGTCGGCGCTGCATGTTCATCCACCTCACGCTCGTGCCCTACATCGGCCACGCGGGTGAGCTCAAGACCAAGCCCACCCAGCACTCGGTCAACGAGCTACGCCGGATCGGAATCGCGCCTGACATGGTCGTGTGTCGATCGGAGTCGTTGCTCTCGGGCGAGATCCGGCGCAAGATCGCGCTGTTCGCGAGCCTGCCGATGGAGGCGGTGGTGTCCGCACGCGACGTTCCCGACATCTATCAGGTGCCGCTCGTGTTCCGTGACGAGGGCGTCGACGACTTCATCCTCCGCGAGCACTTCGGGATCGAGGCGCCCCCGCCTGACCTGGGCAACTGGGAGACGATCACGCGCCGCTCGAGCGCTGCCACGCGCCGGGTGCGGATTGCGCTCGTGGGCAAGTACGTAAGGCTCAAGGATGCGTACCTGTCGGTCGTTGAGGCGCTCAGGCACGCCGGCGTGCACCACGAGTGCCAGGTGGAGATCGACTGGGTGGACTCCGAAGCGGTGGGGGACGATTCCGAGGTCATGGCCACCCTCGAGCGCGCGGGAGGGATCCTGATCCCCGGGGGCTTTGGCGGGCGCGGAATCGAGGGCAAGATCCGCGCCGCCCAGATTGCTCGAGAGGGAAAGATCCCCTACCTCGGGGTCTGCCTGGGGATGCAGATCGCCGTGTGCGAGTTCGCGCGTCAGATTGCGGGCATGGAGGGGGCGAACTCGACCGAGTTCGATCTCGAGACACCGTTCCCGGTGATCGATCTGCTCCCTGAGCAGAAGGAGATCTCCGACATGGGCGGCACGATGCGCCTGGGGGCGGACCCGGTCAAGCTCCACGACGCCACGCGGATGCGCGACCTGTACGGAGAGGCGGTGATCTACGAGCGCCACCGCCACCGCTACGAGGTCAACAACCACCTGCGCCGCCGGCTCGAGTCCTCAGGGCTGATCTGCTCGGGCACCTCGCCTGACGAGCGCCTCGTGGAAGCGATCGAGCTGCCCCGCGACCTGCACCCGTTCTTCATCGCTTCCCAATTCCATCCGGAGTTCAAGTCCCGGCCCGAGCGCCCGGCGCCGCTGTTCAGGGAGTTCGTCGGCGCCGCGCTGGCGCGCCGGGAGCTCGAGCCGGCGGGCCTGGCGACCGTCGAGGGCGACGTGAGCACCTCGCACCCCACCGTGCGGTGAGGCTCGCCGGGGACGCGCAGCGCGAGCAGCTGCACGCCACGTTCACCGCGCTGTGCAGGATCGAGAGCCCATCCGGACGGGAGCGCGTCTGCGCTGACCGGGTGAGCGCAGAGCTACGTCAAGCCGGAGTCGAGGTCAGCGAGGACGACTCCGGTGAAGCGGCCGGGTCGGATGCCGGCAATCTCCTCGCCCGGATCGCTGGGAGGGGCTCGGCGAGCATCCTGCTCTGCGCTCACCTGGACACGGTTGCGCTGAGCGCGCCGGTGGAGCCGGTATGCGTGAACGGCGGGTGGGAGAACGCGCACGAGGGCATCCTGGGGGCCGACAACAAGGCGGCGGTCGCGGTGATGCTGACGCTCGCCCGCGCACTCGCTGGGGATCCTGAGCCACCGGAGGTCGGCGTGGAGCTGCTGTTCACAGTCGGCGAGGAGGTCGGGCTGCGCGGAGCGAGCGAGTTCGACGTCGCCAGGCTGCGCAGTCGCCTGGGCTATGTCTTCGATCACGCCTCGCCGATCGGCGAGGTCGTGCTCGGCTCACCCACGTTGCACCGAATCGTTGCGGACTTCCAGGGCCGCGCCGCCCATGCGGGGATCCGTCCGCAGGACGGTCGTAGCGCGATCGTCGCCGCCGCGAGGGCGGTCGCGACCATGCACCTCGGACGCCTGGACGCGCACACCACCGCCAATGTCGGCACGATCAGCGGAGGAACGAGCACCAACGTGGTCCCCGAGCGCTGCCGCCTCGAAGCGGAGGCCCGCAGCCTCGACGAGTCGCGCGTCGAAGCGCTCGTCACCGAGATGGTCGACCATCTTCAGGACGCCGCCGACGCGTCCGAGTGTGACCTCGACGTGACGACGCGACGGTTGTTCAAGGGCTACCGCACGCGGGCCGGGGCGGCGCAGATCACGCTCGCGGAGCGGGCGCTGAGCGCCTGCGGGTATCAGCCCAAGCACATCGTCACCGGTGGGGGCTCGGACGCGAACGCCCTTCAGGCGAAGGGTTTTCCGTGTGCGAACCTCGCCGACGGCACCGAGCGCAACCACGAGCCGGGGGAGCGGATCAGCTTCGACGCGCTCGAGGGGATGCTGCGGGTGGCGACGGCGCTGGTGCATGAGGCCGGGGGAATGGAGGAGTTGTACGCCCCGGGGAAGCCAGGTCGGCCCGCCCGAGGACGAGGGGAAGGCTGGACGCGGCGGACCGGACGAAAGGAGCGGATCGTGAACGAGTTCGAGTATCTCGGTCAGGAGACGAACTGGGAGGGGACGATCGTCCGCGTGGGCTCGGAGCGCTTTCGCCACGCCGACGGCGAGGAGGTCACGCGTGAGAAGGTCTGGCATCCCGGTGCTGTCGGGATCGTGGCGCTCGACGCCACCCACGTGTGGCTGACCCGGCAGCCGCGCGAGACGGTTCGGGCGAGCGCTTCACTCGAGGTCCCCGCGGGCAAGCTCGACGTTGCGGGGGAGCCGCCGCTCGCGGCCGCCAAGCGCGAGCTGGCCGAGGAGATCGGCAAGCGGGCGGCCGTCTGGCAGGAGATCAAGGTCTTCTACACGAGCCCCGGGTTCAGCGACGAGCGCGTGTGGCTGTACCTGGCGCAGGAGTTGTCGGCCGCGCCGGGGGCCCAGGCCGGCGGGGCCGATCCCGGGGCGCCCGCTCCCGGGTCGGCCGGGGCCGAGCCCGAGGAGAACGAGCGGATCGAGATCGTGCCCTGGCCGCTCGATTGCCTCGAGGACGCGATCGCCGAGTGCGATGACTCCAAGTCACTGATCGCGTTGCTGTGGCTGATCGGGGGCGGCGTGGCGCGGCACCGAGCCGGCGCGGCGCCGCCCCCGATCAAGGCGTCCGGTTAACCCAGCGCCGACAAGCCCCCGGGGCTCCCTGGAGGTGGGTTGTCCGCGAGCTTGCAGAACAGGTCACCCAGCGCGCCCTGTCCACGCGTGGCGGTGACTGCGAGGTGTACCCGGTTGAGGTCGACGACGAGTCCGAGCAGCTGCAGGTTGAGCGGCCCAACGACCAGGTCGAGCACCTGGCAGGTGGAAGTCGGCGCCGCGGCGGTCGTCGCGGTGGGATTGAGGGAGGCCGTGAAGCGCAGCACGTGCCCGGGATGAGCGTTGACTCCCGCCGTCAGCGCTCGGGCGGCTGCGACCCGCGCCGACGCCACGCGAGCCCGCGCGAGCCGGCAGAACAGCGTGCCCAGGACGCCGCCCCTGGCGTTGCCGGTGACGTCGAGCATGACCTTGTCCAGGTGGGCCCTGAGGCCGAGCAGATTGAGCGTCAGCTCGTTCAGGAACAGGTGCAGCACGCGGCAGTGCCCGCCGGTGGCCGCGGTCAGTGCGACCCTGGTGCGGACGGTGTTGGTGTGACCGGCATTGTCGGTCAGGCGCGCGGTGACCAGTCCGCTTGCCCGGATCGACCTTCCCGCGGTGGCGAACCGCAGCACCTCGACACCGACGGCGAGCTTCGCCGGCTTGGCCAATGGCCTGGCGCCTGGCGCCGCGGGCGCGGCCGACGCGGGCGACGTGGTTGAGATGGCGATTGCGACGGCGATCCCAATCAGGACCGCGAACGGCATCAGCACGAACCGGCGAGGGGTGCTCAGCAAGACATCCTCCAAGTGTGGGAATAACGAGACGCGCCATTGTCACCGATGCGGGCGCACTACAACAGGCAAGAACGACGAGAGGCATGAGCGGCCAAGAAGGGCAGGAATCGGGCTCAACCCGGCGAACACCCACTTATGACGCCCATGACGGCGATCGATGCCGAGGTCCGCACGTCGCGGCTGACAGACCTGACCCTCGACTTCCTGGCCTACCTCGAGCTCGAGCGCGGACTCGCACGCAACACGCTCGAGGCCTACCGTTCCGACCTGCAGCAGTACGGCGAGTTTCTCGGACGCCGGAAGCTCGATCCACTCGAGGTCGCCCACGCGGACCTGGCGGCGTTCCTGTCCGAGCTCGCCGCCGGGCGCGAGGAGAGATCTCCGGTGGCGCCCGCCACGTTGCAGCGCAAGGTCGCGTGCCTGCGCTCGTTCTACCGTCATCTTCGACGCGACCAGATCCTCGACCATGATCCGACGTCCGAGCTACGTCCACCGCGCCTCGGCGTACGGTTGCCCAAGGTCCTGAGCCGCGACGAGGTGCGGCTCCTGCTGGCCCAGCCGCGCGGCGACTCCGCTGCCGCGCTGCGCGACCGCGCGCTGCTGGAGACGATGTACGCGAGCGGGCTCCGGGCCTCGGAGGCGATCGGCCTCGAGCTCTCCGAGCTCGATCTCGAGGCCGGGATCTTGCGGGCCCGGGGTAAGGGGGCTAAGGAGCGGCTCGTGCCGATCGGTCGCGTGGCGACCGAAGCCCTGCAGGCCTATCTGCTCGACGCTCGACCGCGGATCGTCGGCCTGCGCGACGAGCAGCGCGTGTTCGTCAATTTGCGGGGAGAAGGCCTCTCACGGCAGGGGCTGTACAAGATCGTGCAACGCCATGCCCGTAACGCGGGACTCGCCCACCGGATGAGCCCACACACGCTCCGACACACGTTCGCCACCCACCTGCTCGCCGGCGGCTGCGACCTGCGCTCCCTGCAGGAGATGCTCGGACATGCCGACATCGGCACCACCCAGATGTACACCCATCTGTCCACCGATCGGCTGCGCGATGTGTACTTCGATGCGCATCCCCGGGCGCAGATCAAGCCGGGGGCGGGGCTCGAACAGGATCGCTGAGGCAGCGCGGCGCCGTAGATCAGTGTCGCCGCTTGAACTGGGGAACGAGGGCTTGAACCTCGGCTTCGACATCCAGAGTGTCGCGTGCTTCCACTACACCATTCCCCAGGGTGTTGAGCACTGCCTCCTGAGCGAATTTCAGTATAGGCAGGTCCGTCCGCGAGTGATGAGAACATACGTTCGTCTCAACTACACGAGAAATGACCGTCGAAAACGCGATCAGCCTGCGGGCGTGCCCTCAGGAAGCACTCGGGACAGCCGCTTCCCGCTTCCCGCTTCCCGCCTTCCCTATTCACGAGGAACGCGGCGGATTAGGCGTCGTTCCATCCGCGGGCTCGCTGCCTTCGAGACGTCCTCGGTCAATCTCGGTGGGGGTCGCTGAGCGAGACGCGGTCGGATGGGGGACGGGGGGAAGGAAATGCGCTTTCGGGGTGTCCTATTGATCTGTAAACCCGAAATCGTCCGGAGGCTAAGTGAACAGAGCCAGGATTGCATCTGCCCTGCCGATCGTCGTCGCAGTCCTGCTAACGGGCTGCGGCGGCAGCAGCAAAAGCAGCTCCACAGCAACGAGCTCCCCGGCGGCGAGCGCCCCGACGCAGACATCGTCGGCGCCCGCCGCGACCAGCTCGACACCGAGCAGCACGCCAGTGGCGCTGATCACGACCAAACACGCCAAGCTTGGGACGATCCTGGCGACGGGCTCTAAGAAGCTGACTGTCTATCTGTTCGAAGCAGACAAGGGCTCGGCCTCAAGCTGCTCAGGTGAATGCGCGAAGGTCTGGCCGCCGGTGATCGGCAAACCACAAGCGGCTGGCGCAGCCACGACTTCCGATCTGGGCACGATCACCCGGTCTGATGGCACAACTCAGGTTACCTACAGGGGCCATCCGCTCTACCAGTACATCAAGGACAAGGACGCCGGCGACAGTTATGGCCAGGGAAGCAAACTGTTCGGCGCGGGCTGGTACGTGCTCGCTCCGTCGGGCAAGAAGATCGACAACTCGTGACCGCCGTTGGGCCGGCCGAGCCATCGCCGAGTGTCGCCGCCGCCACTACGTCGGCGCACACCGCGCCGGCGTCTGGGGCGCGATCAGCCGTCCGGGACCGGCGCGGTAGTGCCCGCAGGGCAGCTAGTGCGATCCGGGATGGGTCGGCTCGTATAGTCCCCCCAGATCACTCGAGAGATCCCCGAGCACCTCCGCGCGCCCTGCGAGCACGGTTTGATCGACGATCAGCCTGCGGGCGTGCTCGAGGTCGCCGGAGCGACCTACCGAAAGGGCCGCCCCGAGGCGGCCCCCCTGTAAATAGAACACGCTGAACTCGCCGGCGTCGATCGAGCCGCGAATGACCTCCGCGTCCCACTCGGAGGCCGGACCGACGTATTCGAGCGAAGCCCAGTCCGACAGGTCGGAGAAGAAGTACGGGACCACGTCGTGGGGCTGATCGTGCCCGAGCATGTTGAGTGCGACGGTCCTGCCGTGGTTCAGGGCGACGTCCCAGTGCTCGACCCTGATCGGGCGGCCGCCGTGGACGACGCTCTCGTACTCGGCCATGTCGCCGGCGGCGTAGACGCCGGGAGCGCTGCTCTGGAGCCGGGAGTTGACCGCGACGCCGCCCCGCTCGCCGAGGGGCAGGCCGGCGCCGCGGGCGAGCGTCACGTCGGGGATCGCGCCGGTGCCGATCACGACGGCGTCGGCCTCGAGCTCGAGCCCCGTCTTGGTGATCACGCGGGTCACGCTTCCGCCGGAGCCCTCCAGGCGCTCGAGCCCGTCGTTGCCGTGGACGGTGACGCCGTGCTGCTCGAGTCGTGACTGGAAGAACCGCCCGACCTGGATGCCGAAGCCGCCGCTGAGCGCCACGGGCTCGAGCATCACGATCGTGCACGAGGCGCCAAGCTCGGTCAGCGAGGCCGCGACCTCGGTGGCGATGTAGGAGCCGCCGATCAGGACCACCCGCTTGCCCGCGGCCTGCTGGCGGATCGCGTCGCTATTGCCGAGCGTTCGTAGGTAGTGGATGCCCTCGAGCTCGGCGCCGGGGACGTTCAGCCGGCGGACGTTCGCGCCGGTGGCGATCAGCGCCTTGTCGAAGCCGATCTCTTGGCGGTCCGAGAGCCTCACCGTACGCTGGGCCAGGTCGAGCTTCAACGCCGAGACGCGCGTCAGCGCCTCGATGCCCTGCTCCGCGTACCACTCAGCCGGACGGAACAGCGTGTCTGATCGAGATTCGCTGCCCTGCAGGTACTGCTTGGAGCACGGCGGGCGGTTGTAGGGCAGATCCGGCTCACGTCCGATCAGCAGGATCGAGCCCTCAGCACCCGACTCACGTAGCCAGCGGGCGCAGTTCGCGGCGGCCAGCCCACCCCCGATCAGGGCGTAATCGACGTGCCGGTCAGCCATCTAGCGGCCGCGGTCGCCGACCGCAGTGGCCTGACCCAGCGCAAACTGCGAGGTGATCGCACCCTCCAGCCCGGGGTCGAGGATCAGCAGAACGTGATCGCCGGGCTCGATCACCGTGTCCGCCTTGGGTACGAAGCCGCTGCCGCCACGCAGCACGGAGATGATCAGCGAGCCGTCGGCGAGGGCTACGTCCCTGACCCGCCGGCCGGCGGCGATCGAGCCCCGCTCGACCTCGAGCTCGATGATCTCGAGGTGCTCCTCTTCGAGTGCCAGCAGCTGGACGAGCCCGTACTCGGGCACCTCGTGCTCGATCAGGCGCAGGATCAGGTCGGTCGCCGACACCGCCGGCTGAATCCCCAGCAGCTTGAAATGCTCGAGGTTGCGGGGGTTGTTGACGCGGGCGACGATCCGCTGGCACCCGTACTTCTCCTTGGCGACCTGACAGATGACGATGTTGACCTGGTCATAGCCGGTCACCGCGATCATGAGATCGGCACGCCGGATCCCGGCGCGCTCGAGCACCCACAGCTCGGTCGCATCGCCGTACTGCACCACGTGCTCGAGCTCCTGCTCGACGACGCGGAAGCGGCGGTGATCGGACTCGATCAGCGTGACCTCCCGGTCTTTGGCGCTCAGCTCGCGGGCGAGGTTCAACCCCACCTTGCCCGCCCCGGCGATGATCACGTACATGGGTCTGGATCCTCCCTCATGGCGGGGCGGGTCATGGCGGGGCGGGTCATGGCGGGGCGCGGCGCGTTCCCCGGCGCTCCCTCATCACGCCGAGGGCGACCCGCTCGGCCTGGTCGATTGCCTCCTGGGTCGGGCAGATCGTGAGCAGGCCCTGCTCGGAGTACCACGCGGCGCGACCAGGGTCTGAGATCCGCGCCACCACTCGCTTGACCTCAAAGCGCTTCTGAGCGATCTGCGCGATCACGATGTTCGTGTTGTCGCCGCGCGCGGCAGCCAGGAACACGTCAGCCTCGTTGATGCCCGCGGCGATCAGGCCCTCGACCTCGAGCGCGGTGCCGACCGTGAACCGTCCGCCAGAGTCCTCCCAGGTGGTGGACTGGTCCTTGTCGAGTCGCTCGTGCGAGAGCGGATCGCTGTCGAGCACCGAGACCTCGTGCCCCCCCGCGAGCGCGCGCTTGGCCACCGCCGAACCGACCCGTCCGGCTCCCACGATCAGGATCAGCATGCGCTGGACTCTAAGGGTTTGCGAGGCGATGCGGAGCGCATCGGCGGTGGAGTGAGCGCCGCGGCGAGGATCACCAGCGCAAACGCCAGTACCCGCACGGCCAGCGCGAGGTGTCCCGTCGGGAGCGGCTCGGCGAAAACGATCGGGCCCGCGGCGATCGTGGTCAGGTTGGCCGCGGTGCTGGTGAGGGCGATCACCGGCACAGCCTCACCGAGCTGGAGGCTCCGGGCGGAGACGAGCAGCCCGAGTAGCGAGGCCACCAGGATCACGAACGCGAGCGGATGCACCAGCACGCCGATGCCCAGATGCCCGAGGTGGGAGCTGAGCGCCTTGATCGAGGTGTCAGACGCTGCCCAGAGGAAGCCAGCGCCCAGCGCCAACGTGGTCCCGCGCCGCGACCGCGCGGCAATCACGAGGCCGGTGAGGCCGAGTGCCGCGATGTAGATCGCCAGCGTCGCGGGGTCATAGCGCGAATGGGCGCTCCGCGCCCCGGCGCCGAGCGTGGCCGCGAGGAAGGCGAGGCCCGCGGCGGTCATGCCGACGCCGATCCACTCGCGCCGGGTCACCTCGATCCCGAACAAGCGGTCGGCCACCACGGTCAGCAGGACCAGGCCGCCGGCGATCACCGACTGCACGAGCGAGGTCCGCGCGAGCGCGACCGCGCCGACGTGAAACCCCCACGAGACCAGCGCGATCACGATCCCCAGCGTGTACAGCGGCGAGCGAAACAGCGCCACCGAGCTGCTGATCGGGTGGGTCAGCTGCACGGCTGGCGCCTGGCGCGCGCCGCGGAACTTGTACAGGAAGCCCGCCACCGACCCAAACGCGGTCAGGAGCGCCAGCACGAGCCCAAGCTGGACCGACAGCGACATCTCCCGCGAGCGTAGCGCTGCGCGACGTCCCCGCGCCGGGCTACGTGATCAGCGGGATGATCAGCAGCGCGACGATGTTGGCGACCTTGATCATCGGGTTGATCGCGGGGCCGGCCGTATCCTTGAAGGGATCGCCGACCGTGTCACCAGTGATCGCCGCCGCGTGCGCCTCCGAGCCCTTGCCGCCGTAGGCTCCGTCCTCGATCAGCTTCTTGGCGTTGTCCCAGGCGCCGCCGCCGGCGGTCATCGAGATCGCCACGAACACGCCGACCACGATCACGCCGATCAGCAGGCCGCCCAGCGCCTGGATGCTGATCAACCCGACGACGACGGTGAACACGATCGGGATCAGCGCCGGGATGATCATCTCCCGCTGTGCGGCCTTGGTGACCAGGCTGACACAGGTGCCGTACTCGGGCTGCTCGGTGCCCTCCATGATCCCCGGGTGCTCGCGAAACTGACGGCGGACCTCCTCGACCACGGCGCTGCCCGCCCGACCGACGGCCTCCATCGACAGCGCGGCGAACAGGTAGACCATCAGGCCGCCGATCAGCAGGCCGATCAGGACCGGGGGGCTGCCGATCGTGAAATCCACGTTCTTGCCCCGGCCGGTGAGCTCCTGCTGGAAGGCGTTGAAGAGGACGAGCGCGGCCAGCGCCGCCGAGCCGATCGCGTACCCCTTGGTGACCGCCTTGGTCGTGTTGCCGACCGCGTCGAGCTTGTCGGTGACGTTGCGCACCTCCTCGGGGAGCTCGGCCATCTCGGCGATTCCGCCGGCGTTGTCGGTGATCGGGCCGAAGGCGTCGAGCGCGACGATCAGCCCGGTGAGCGACAGCTGCGCCATCACCGCGACGCCGATTCCGTAGATCCCCTGGCCGCCGCCGCCGGCGAGCTTCCAAGCGCCGAAGATGCCGATCGCGAGCACGAGGGCGGGCAGAGCCGTGGCCTGGTAGCCCTGCGAGAGGCCCTGGATGATGTTGGTGGCGTGACCGGTCTGGGACGCTCCCGCGGTCTTCTTGACCGGCGAGAACCGCGTCGAGGTGTAGTAGTCGGTGATCACGAACAGGAACGCGGTGACGCCGATTCCGATCAGCGCGCAGAGATAGAACTTCCACCAGTGCGGTCCGTGGGTCCCGTTCTTGAAGGTGACTCCGTCCATCAGCCATTTGGTGACCGGAATGAACGCGAGCGCCGCCAAAAAGCCCGACAGCGCGAGGCCCTGGTAGAGCGCGCGCTCCACGTTGCCGGCCTTCGACTTGACCGCAAACGTGCCGATGATCGAGGCGATGATCGACACCGCGCCGAGCACCAGCGGGTAGAGCGCGACCGGGGACTGCTCGCGGAACAGCAGCACCCCCAGCAGCATCACCGCGACCGCCGTCACGGCGTAGGTCTCGAACAGGTCTGCGGCCATTCCGGCGCAGTCGCCGACGTTGTCACCGACGTTGTCGGCGATCACCGCGGGGTTGCGGGGATCGTCCTCGGGAATGCCGGCCTCGATCTTGCCGACCAGGTCAGCGCCGACGTCGGCTCCCTTGGTGAAGATTCCTCCGCCGAGGCGGGCGAACACCGAGATCAGCGAGCCGCCGAAGCCCAGGCCGATCAGCGCGTCGACGGCGTGGCGCTGGCTCTCGCCCGCGACCGCCGTCAGGATGCCGTAATAGCCGGCGACGCCGATCAGCGCCAGTCCGACGACCAGCATGCCGGTGACCGCCCCACCGCGGAACGCGGCGTCGAGCGCGCCCCCGACACCGCCCCGCGCGGCCTCGGCCACGCGGGCGTTGGCCCGCACCGACACGTTCATGCCGATGTAGCCGGCCGAGGCCGAGAACAGGCCTCCGATCGCGAATCCGATCGCGACGCGGATGTTCTGGATCGGGATCAGCGCGAAGAACAGCAGCACGCCGACGCCGGCGATCGTGGTGTACTGGCGGTTGAGGTACGCCGAGGCGCCCTCCTGCACCGCGGCTGAGATCGTGCGCATGCGCTCGTTGCCGGGCGACAGCGCCAGCAGCGCGCGCGAGGTCAGCGCGCCGTAGACGATTGCGGCGCCCGCGCAGACCAGCGCGACGACGACGCCATGGTGCGTCAGGAAGCTGGACAAGAAGATCCTCCGGAGAAGCTGTCGGTTCGGGACAGGGCGCGCCGAAGCGCTGCCAAACAACTGCAAAGGGCCACCACCCGTACGCTCGAGCGGAGGCCCTGGAAGTCAGACGGCGCGGGAGTCTAGCGGGCGCACGTGGCTCGCGTCGGCCCGGTACCCCCTGCCTGCGGATCCGCAGGCATCCGCGGGGCTACTGGCCGGGGATCCAGAGCCGTCCGCTGCGCTGCGCCGGTCCCGGCTGACCAGGCTCTGGGGGTTCGCTCGGGGTGGGTGGCGACTCGGGCGGGGCCTGGCTGGCGCCGGGTGGGGTTTCGCTGGCGGGTTCGCTCGTGCCGGGTGGAGCCTCGCCGGCGCCGGGCGCGGTCGCCGCGCCAGCGTGAGCCGCCTCCCCCCCGACCTGGTGTCCCAATTGTCCCAATTGTCCCAATTGTCCCAATTCTACGAACGCGAACTGGAGCTGGGAGAGTGCCTCTCGGATCGGGGGGATCTGCTGGGGGGCGGACTGTTCGAGCATCGGCAGCAGGGCGCGGATCGCGTCGATCGCCAGCCTGACCTGTTCGGGGTCGCGCTCTGCCTCGGTTCCAGGCGCGAGGCCCGTCCGCCTCATCCCGAGGTTCACCAGCGTGACCACCTGCTCGAGCAGCACCTGCTCGACGCGGATCTTCTTGATCTCGGCCTCGTACGCGGCGCGCAGCTCGGCTTCGGTGGGCTCTGGCTCTGGCGTGCTCATCTCACTGCAGTCTATGGCTGATGACGCTTGGGCCGGGATCGACTCCCTAGACCTCTGCCGTCGTTCCGATCCCCTCAGCATACGTGTCGCGGGTCTCCTCGAGCGTGGCAGAAAAGACCTCGCGCAGGGTCATCCCCGCCTCGGTCATCCGGCGCTGGCGCTGGGCGCCGTTGAGCTCTGGGAGCGCGACCTCGATCCCCAGCTCCGCCCGGACGGGGGCGCACCAGCTCAGCAGACGCGCCAGCGCGCTCGCCGCCGGGTAACGCTCGCCCTGCTGGTAATCGAGCAGGTCGCCGTCGAGCCCGTAGCGCACCGCCCGCCACAAGTTCTCCTCGAGCATCCGTCCCGGGAGGTCCGTGACCGGGGTTCCCTCGTCGAGGTCACGAGCCGCCTGAGCGACGCAGGCGACGATCAGCGCCGCCAGGCCGTCGGACTCCCCCGCGGTGAACTGGGCGTCGCAGATCCGGACCTCGACCGTCCCGAAGCCGAGGTGGGGCCGGATCGACCACCACACCTGGGTGTACTCGACGATCGACTCGGTGCGCACCAGAAAGTCGATGTAGTCGGCGAACGCGTTCCAGGTTCCGAACGCGTCGGGGATCCCGCAACGCGGGAAGCTGCGCGTGAAGATCTGGCTGCGAACGCTGTGTAGACCCGAGTCGCGCCCGTCGAGGAAGGGCGAGTTGGCTGAGATCGCGAGCAGCAGCGGCAGCACGGGGCGCAGGCGGTCGCAGACGAGCACCGCGCGGTCCGCGCCCCGGATCCCGACGTGCACGTGGAGCGAGAACGTGTTGTTGCGCCACGCCACGTATTTGAGTCCCTCCTCCACCCGGCGATAATGCTCGGTCTGGATGATCTGCTGCTCGCGGTAGTCAGACCACGGATGCGTGCCGGTCGCGCCCAGGGCGAGGCCCTGGTCGGCCGCGAGCGCGAACAGCCGTCGCCGGTGCTCGCGCTGAGCGGCGATCGCCGCCGCGAAGTTCACCCCCCGACCCGACCGGATCTCGATCTCGGAGGAGATCAGCTCTCCGGCGATCGAGCTCGACAGGAGCGGGTCATTCGCCGCGCCGTCCATCAGCTGCGCAAATCGCGGTACAAGCTCGTGGGTCACCGGGTCGAGCACCGCAAACTCCTCCTCGAGCCCCACCGTGAAGTCGGTCGAGTGCTCGAATGCGGCCAGCGCGCTGTTCAGGTCGAGATTCACGGTGGCGGTGCTCCAAGCCGGGCTAGATGCGGCTAAGTGAGATAGAAGTACAGCGCGCAGAGCAGGTCGACGGCGGGGCTCGACGTGTGCACCGTAACCTCAGGCGGAACCTGCAACAGGGCGTCAGAGTAGTTGAACACGATCTTCACGCCCGCCTCGGCGAGCTCGTCCGCCAGGGTCTGAGCCGCCCCGGACGGCACCGCGAGGACCGCCACGACGATGTCCTCCTGCTCGACGACAGCCCGCAGCTCGGAGTTGTGGCGCACCCGCAGCGGCCCGATCGCGTTCCCGACCCTGTCGCTGTCGACGTCGAACACGGCGACCACCCGGAAGCCGTGGTCGGCGAAGATGTCAGAGGTTGCGATCGCGGTCCCGAGATGTCCCGCTCCGAACAGCGCGATGTTGTGCTGACCGGCCGTGCGCAGGATCTTGCGGATCTGGCTCACCAGGGACTCCACGTTGTAGCCGACCCCACGCTTGCCGAACTTTCCGAACCCGGAGAGATCGCGACGGATCTGTGTCGAGTTCACGTGGGTGTAGTCGGCCAGCTCCTGAGAGGAGATCGTCTCGCGGCCCATCTTGCGCGCTTGGGTGAGCACCTGCAGGTAACGCGACAGTCGTGCGGCGACGCCGAGCGAAAGCTTCTCCGGGGCAATGCCCGTGGCCGGTTGGTTCACTTCCGCGGCTGGACTGTCAACCCCCGGCGGATCGGCGCCCGGCTGAGTCAGAGACGGGTCGGGGCCGACCGTGGAGCTCATCCGGTGGGCAGTCTACCGAGCCTGCGCTCGAACTCGGCCTCGTCCACGAACAGGTCGAACGCCTCCACTCCGTCGAGCGTAACGACCGGAATCCGTTCGAGATAGGCGCGGTGCAGGTCATCGTGCTGGTCGATGTCGCACCGGACCAGCGTGAACGGGTGCCTGGAGCGCACGCGCTCGAGGACGGTCCGGGCGTCATCGCACAGGCAGCAGCCCTCGCGCTCGTAGAGGACGACCGTATTCATCCCGCCGCGAGCGCCAGCTCGCGCTCGCCCGTGGCGTACACATCGAGCTCCAAGTAGTCGGGATACGAGAGCGCGTGGACGTAGCGAGCGGCGCTCGCGATCATCGCGCCGTTGTCCGTGCACAGGTCTCCCGGGGGCAGATCGAGCTCCACGCCGAGGCCGCTCAGACGCTGGCGCAACACGCCGTTCGCGGCCACGCCACCACCGATCGCCAGCCGGCGCAGTCCTGTCTGCGCGAGCCCCCGCTCGACACGCAGCGCCAGCGACTCGACGATCGCGCGTTGATAGGAGGCGGCCAGATCGGCGCGGCAGCGGTCGGCCTCGCGCTCGCCGAGGTCGCGCACCCGGTAGAGCAGCGCGGTCTTCAGGCCGGCGAAGGAGAAGTCAAGCCCAGCGACGCGGCTGGCGGTCGGGAACACGAACGCCGCCGGGTCACCGTCGCGGGCCAGGTGCTCGAGCGCCGCCCCCCCCGGGTATCCGAGCCCCAGCAGGCGTGCTCCCTTGTCGAACGCTTCGCCCGCGGCGTCGTCCAGCGTCTGGCCGAGAATCTGAAACCGGGGGCCACGACCTTCCACTCGTGCCAGCAGCGTATGACCTCCGCTGGCGACGAGGCTCAGGAACGGGGGCTCGAACGGGGCGCAACCGAGGAAGCTCGCGGCGATGTGGCCGTGCAGGTGGTCGACGGGCGCGAGCGGCAGGCGATGGGCAGCGGCCAGCGCCTTGGCCGTGGCGACGCCGACGAGCAGCGCCGCCACGAGTCCGGGACCTCGGGTTACGGCGACCAGCTCGAGTTCGGTCAGCGACGTTCGGGCCTGGCTGAGCGCGTCGTCGAGCACGGCCCCGATCAGCTCGAGATGATGGCGGGAGGCGATCTCGGGCACGACGCCGCCGTAGCGGTCGTGGATGCCCTGCGAGGAGATGACGTTCGCGAGGATCTCACCGTCCGCCGTGACGACGGCGGCGCACGTGTCGTCACAGCTCGTTTCGATCGCCAGGATCACCCCGGCGCGCCCGTGCTCGTATGTGTCCGCGCCGGGCGCAGCATGATCATCGCGTCCTCGCCCGTGTCGAGGTAATAGCCCGGCCGGGTACCGGCAGGACGAAACCCGAACCTCTCGTAGAGGGCGATCGCGTCGCGGTTCGACGTTCTCACCTCGAGCATGTAGAGCGCGTCAGTATGTCCGCGCTCGAGCATCTCCTCGAGCAGTTCATGCGCGAGGCCTCGGCGCCGGACGGGTGGGTCGACGGCCAGGTTCATCAAGTGCCAGGTCTCGTTATAGCGTGCGCAGATCAGGTAGCCCGTCAACGTCTGGCCCTCGGTCCCCGCCAGGCATATGCCCGACGGCCTGGAGCGCTCCAGCAAGAACATCGCCAGCGACCACGGGGTGGGAAAGCAGCGCCGCTCGATCGCCATCACCTGCGGGAGATCGGAGTAGTAGAGGGTGCGGATCGTGAAGCGCCTGGTCGTCATTTTCGTCATTTTCGGCTCGCGGAGCGGCGGGCGATCTCCGCGTCGGGGAGACGGAGATACTCAGGGAGGATCTCATCAGTAGCACTCGCGCGCACGGTGCGTGCCAGGTGGCAGTGGCAGATCGCGGTGACCTTGTGAAGCTCCGAGCTGTCTGGCGGGATCTTCGCTCCCGCGCCGGCGAGGATCGAGCGGAACGCCACCGCCCCATCGCCAACCATCAGTACGCGTTGACCGAGCTCGCTGAGCCGCTCCGCGAGCGTCTCCGGGGTCAGCGCCCGCGGTGCCAGCAGCCGCTGCGCGCGGGTCCCGGCAGCTGTGTGGTCGGGCGGTCGCGTGGGCGTGATCGCGCCTGCGCCATCAGCGCCGCCGGCGCGCCAGCCGGCGGCGAACACCTCGCCCCGGCGGGCGTCGAGGACGGCCAGGACAACGTCCGTGCCGGCGGACAGAGGGTGACGCTGCGCAGCCAGCGCCAGGGACTGGAGCGTCGAGACGCCGACGAGGTCGATCGCCCGCGCTCGGCCCAGCGCCCGCGCAGTCGCGACCCCGATCCGCAGCCCCGTGAAGCTCCCCGGACCCAAGCCGACCGCAATCCGGTCGACCTCGTCCCATTCACTTCCAGCTCTAGCCAGCAACTCGATGATGCAGGCCAGCAGCCGCGTGGCGTGCCGTGGCCGATCGCCGCTGGGAGGATCATCGCGCGCCTCGAGCTCGAATCCGTCGCTCTGCGATGCGTCCCCTCCGTCCCGTGCGCAGGGCACGCCGAAGTCGCACGGTGCGCCCGCGTTCGCGCGCGTCGCGGTGTCCAGCCCGAGGATCCTCACGCGCCCGCAACGTCGCTCGGTGCGATCTGCACCAGGCGGCGATCGCCACCACCGTGTTCGAGTCGCACGCGGACGGCGATCCGGGCCAAGCCCGCGAGCAGCTCTTCCGCCCCCTGAGGCCATTCGGCGAACGTGATCGTGTCGGGACCGAGGTAGTCGGCCAGCAGGTCCGGATCTTCTCCGACCAGCCCGGGGACCCGGAAGAGATCAAGGTGGGAGACCGGTACGGGCGCGCGGTAGCGCTGACCGATCGTGAACGTGGGGCTAGTGACCAGACCCCGCACCCCGAGCGCGCGACATGCGCCACGTACGAAAGTCGTCTTTCCCGCGCCGAGCTCCCCTTCGACGAGCACAACCTCCCCGGCGCTAAGAGTTGCGGCGAGCCCCGCCCCGAGGGCTTCGGTCTCCGGGGCGCCGGTGGTCTCGAAGTGGCCGCTGGTTCCGTGGCGGGCGCCGGTCTTGAAGCGGCCGCTGGTTCCGTGGCGGCCGCCGATCTCGAAGCGGCGCGGCACGCGGGTGTCCGTCCCTAACGCCGGTAAGCACTGCCGGCGGAGACGGCGGAGTAGCGGGTGCGGAGCCTGGCCACGCGGATCCTCAGTGTCATCCCCACCATCAGCAGCCCGATCGCGATCGCCGCTTCAAGCGCGACATTGGTTCCGGTGCGCGGAAGCCGGCTGCTCGGTGCGGTGGACGAGCGGCTCGATGGAGATCGCCGCTCTGAGGCGCGTGTGGTGCTCGATCGACTCGGCGGGGGAGCGCTCTCGGGCTGGACCGCCTGACGATGTGGAAGCGGGACAGGGGGCATCGGAGTCAAGCTCACGTCGCGGGCTTCGCGGAACGATGCCCGTGCCGCATGGGCCAGCGAGACATATTGCAACTGGAGATCCCGTTTGACCAGGCCCGCGGCGAGCGCTGTACCGCCGGAGACGAGCAGTGCGGCACAGGCGATCAGGATCACCGCTGGGTAGGTACGGGACATCGCTGCCGCGATACTCTAGAGAACGACGCGGCGCGTTAGGCGGTCCGGTACCGTCATTGACGCGATGAGCCTTCCCGCGAGTGAGCCGGCCCCGGGCCGCTTCGCCGCCCTGAGGCGGCGCATACCGTCGATCGCGGAGCTTCGGTCGTCCGACACCGCCAAGGCGGCGGGGCTCGCTGGCGCGATGATCGTGATGAACGTGATCGCGCTCGGTTCGGTGTTCGTGTTCGCGCGCCTGATCGACGACTACGGCTCGCTCGGCGCGCTGATCAGCTATCTCTTGATCCTCACCGTCGCCGGCCAGGCGATGCAGGTTGCCACCGCCCGCGAGGGTGTGCTTGGGCATCTCGGTGTCGGCAAGGCTCTGATCGCCACACTCGAGCGCTGGGCCAAGTCACTGCTGCTGTTCACGCTGGTGCTGACCGTCGTCTCGATTCTGCTGCGCCACCAGATCGCGTCCCTCGTGGGTGTTCGAAAGGACGAGTGGGCGGCTGCGGTCGGTCTGCCGGCGGGCTGCTTGTACCTACAGGTTTCGATCCTCCGGGGTGCTCTGCAGGGCATTGGCGACTACAAGAGCGTCGGGCTCAGCCTGATCGGCGAGCAGGCGGCCCGTCTCGTGCTGGGCGCGGCGCTTGTGCTGGCGGGCCTCTCGGTGACCGGGGCGTATCTCGGCTCGCTGCTCTCCTACGTGGCGATGTCTGCCTACTGCGCGTGGCGGCTGCGTCGCCGATTGCTGGGGGACGTCGGGGGCGCCCGCTCCCCGAGCTCGGTCGTCCCTCAAGGCCCAACCCTGGTCACCGCGGCGCTCGGACTATGGACGCACGTCAAGCGTGCGTGGGCTCCGATCGCCGGACTGATCGTGATCGCGGTGCTGCAGAACATCGACGTGATCGCCGCCAAGCACCAGTTCGGCAAGAACGTCGCCAGCTCGTACGCCGTCACCGCCACCGCCGCGAAGGTTGTGATCTGGGTAGCGATGGGCGCCGGATTTTATCTCGTGCCCGAGGTCTCACGCCGCCGGGCCGCGGGCGAGGACACGCGAGTTGTGCTCATTCAGGCGCTGGCGATCATCTTCGTGTGCGCTGTCCCCTGCCTGCTGATCTTCGGCTTCGAGCCCAAGCTGCTGCTGAAGCTTGCGTTTGGCGCCAAGCGCACCTCGGCCTACGCCTCGCTGCTCCCGCTCGGAGCCGCGTTCACCGTGCTCGCAGCCACCTACCTGGCGATCCAGTACATGCTGGCGCTGAAGCGGACGTGGTTCCTGATCGCGATTGGTGCGGTTGCGGTCTTGGAGCCGGTCTTCCTGCTTCAGGCCTCCAACAAGCCGGCGGGATTTGCAGCTGTCGTGCTGGCGGTGCAGGCCGCTGGAGCGCTGGTCGCGTTCGCGCTCGCCCTGCGACGCGGCCATGGGGTGCCCGCGACCGCGATCCGCCCGGAACCGGCGTAAACGGCTCTCGAGCCTCAGAACAGGCCCAGCTGCGGCGCGGGATCGCTGATCGGCGGTGGGGGCGCGGCCAACTCGGGCAGTGCATCCTGCGCCGCGGGTATCGGCTCGACGGAGGGCGGCTGCTCCGGAGCACCCAGAGCCAGGAGGGCGGGAAGGCGATGAAAGTCAGCCCGCAGCATCTCGAGCGTGGAGGGGGTGTACAACGCGGCCGCCGGGTGGTACAGCGGAAACAGCCGAACCGCACGGGATCCGATGATCCGTACCTCCTCGCGTCCGTGTAACCGCGAGATTCCGGTGGTATCGCCCCGCATCAGTTTGGTCGAGAAGTTCCCCAGCGTGCAGATCACGCTCGGCTCAATCAGATCGACTTGGCGATGCAGATACTCAGCGCAGGCTTCGAGCTCGTGCGGGTGGGGATCGCGATTGTCCGGGGGACGGCACTTCACCGTGTTCGCGATGAATACGGCCTGGCGCTCGATCCCGATCTCGCCCAGCAGCTTGTCGAGCAGCTTGCCCGCCTGTCCGACGAACGGCAGCCCCGTGCGGTCCTCGTTGGCACCCGGGGCCTCGCCGACGAACATCAGCTCGGCGTTGGCGTCTCCGGCGCCGAACACGACCGTGGTTCGGGTCTGATGCAGCGGACACCGCACGCAGCCTCGCGCCTGCTGGTAGACCGTCTTCAGCATCTCGCGGCGCTCGCCGACGCTGCTCATGGCCGGTGGTGCTCGCCGACGCTGCTCATGCCGGTGATGGTAGCCCGCACGCCAGACGAAGTATCATCCGCGTGAGGCCGTCACCTTCAAGGGACGGACCTCGACACCAATCCTCCCCTTCATCACCGACCGGTATCTCGATGCGAGAACTGGAACGGCACTTTTTTACTCATCCACCCGCCTGCGCGTGCTCGGCAACCGTCCGCCGAGGGCAGTCGCGCACGGAGGCGGTCCGGCCGTGAGGACTCTGCGTACCGTCGCTGAGCTTCGCTCGGCGCTGGCCGAGGCCCACCGTGCCGGCCGCGTCATCGGCTTGGTTCCGACGATGGGCGCGCTGCACGACGGGCACCTATCGCTGATCCGCCGTGCCCGCGCGGACTGTGACGAGGTGGTCGTGTCGCTGTTCGTGAACCCGATCCAGTTCGGCGAGCCCGCCGACCTCGCCGGCTATCCACGCGACGAGCGGCGTGACGCGGCGCTCGCGTCCCAGGCCGGTGCCGACCACCTGTTTGCGCCGCCGGTGAAGGAGGTCTTCCCGGCGGGCTTCGCCACCTCGGTCACAGTCGAAGGCGTCAGTGGCACGCTCGAGGGCGCCCATCGCGCGCGCGGGCACTTCGACGGCGTCAGCACCGTCATTACCAAGCTGTTTAACATGGTCGCACCGCAGATTGCGTATTTCGGTCAGAAGGACGTTCAGCAGACGCTCGTGATCAAGCGTCTGGTGGCGGATCTCGATTTGCCGGTGGCGATCGTGGTCTGTCCCACGGTGCGCGAGCCCGACGGCCTCGCGATGTCAAGCCGCAACGCGCGTCTGTCGCGGGCTGAGCGGGTTCGAGCGGCGGCGCTTCATCGGGCGCTGCGCGCCGTGCAGGAGGCCGTTGACGCCGGCGAGGCCGACCCCGCCCCGGTAATCGCGGGTGCGCGCGCGGAGCTGAGCTCATCGGATCTCGAGCCGGAGTATCTCGAGCTCGTCGCGGTTGACACGCTGACGCCGGTCGACCGGATCGACGGCGACGTGCTCGCGGTGGTTGCCGCTCGGGTGGGCGCGACACGGCTGATCGACAACCAGCTGATTCACGCCGGCCCAGTCCAACACGAACAACAGGAGGAGGAGATGTGCAGCGCACGATGCTGAAGTCGAAGATCCATCGAGCGACGGTGACCGAATGCGATCTTCATTACGTGGGCTCGATCACGATCGATCCGAACCTGCTCGAGGCTGCGGATATCCGGGAGTTCGAGCAGGTCGCCGTGGTGGACGTGGACAACGGTGCCCGCTTCGAGACGTACACGATCGCCGGTGAGCGCGGCTCAGGTGATGTGACGATCAACGGCGCCGCGGCGCGGCTCGTGCATCGAGGGGACACGATCATCGTGATCTCCTACGCGAGCTATGACCCTGACGACCTTGAGCACTACAAGCCGCGTGTCGTCCAAGTAGACGCGCGCAACGAGATCCTGGGCGTCGACTGCGAGGTGGCGACGTTGTTCCCGGCGAGCAGCCAACCCGCTCTCGGCGCTTGGCCAAATAGAGGAGCCGACACCCATGTCCTCGATTCCGCGTAGCCCCGTCGCACAGAACCTCGATGCCCCGGTGCCGATGACGCTTCCGCGGCTGGCGGAGTGCAAGCGCCTGGGTCAACCGATCGTGATGCTCACCGCATACGACTATCCGTCCTCCCAAGTCGCGCAAGAAGCCGGCGTCGACGTCGTGCTGGTGGGCGATTCGGGCGCGATGACGGTGCTCGGCTACCCCTCCACGGTGCCGGTGTCGGTTGATGAGATGCTGATGCTCGCCCGCGCTGTGCGCCGGGGGCTGCAGACGCCGTTGCTCGTGGGCGATCTTCCCTTCGGCTCCTACGAGGGGTCCGACGTGCAGGCGATCGCGACCGCGCAGCGATTCGTCAAGGAAGCGGGATGCGATGCCGTCAAGCTCGAGCGTGGAGGTACGAGCGTGCAGCGGGCGCGCGCGATCGTCGAGGCGGGAATTCCGGTCATCGGACACGTGGGCCTGACGCCCCAGACCGCGACCGCGCTCGGCGGGTATCGCGCCCAGGGCCGCACCGCGGAGCGCGCGCTGCAGCTGGCCGGCGAGGCGCTGGCTCTCGAGCGGGCCGGCTGCTTCGCGCTCGTATTCGAGGCGATTCCGGCGGCCGTCGCCAGTGCCCTGACGAAGCGCATCTCGGTGCCGGTGATCGGGATCGGGGCCGGTCCGGGGACGGACGGTCAGGTGCTCGTCTTCCACGACCTGCTCGGCATCTACGACGGGCACGCACCGAGATTCGCCAAGCACTACGCCGACGTTCGGTCGGTGATGCTCGCCGGGGTTGCGCAGTATGCGGCTGAGGTACGCGCCGCCGCGTTTCCGGGACCCGAGCACTGCTACTCGATTGACGAGGAGGAACTCGATCAGTTCCTGGCGACGCTCGGGTAGGTCAACGGCCTCGAGCCACTGGGATCGGTGCCCGGCGATGCTCGGGTAGGTCAATGTCCTCGAGCCACTGGGATCGGTGCCCGGCGATGCTCCTGTAGGTCAACGTCCTCGAGCCACCGCGTGGCCAGTGACGCGCCCGGAGTGGCGAACAACTAGCGATGATCACAAAATGCCTCCCCCGTCAGGACCGGAGGGGACTACCATCGCCAATGATGCCGCGCCTCTCGAATGTGTTTGCTCAGCGGGACCGCGTCTACTTCGAGCTGTTTGAGGAGGCGGGGCAGAACGTCCTGCAGGCAGCCGATCTGCTCGACCGCATGCTGTCGGACTACCCCGACAGCAAGGACCTCGCACGGGAGATTCTTGACTGCGAGCACGACGGCGACCGGATTACCCACGACATCTATGACCGGCTGAACCACGCTTACGTTACGCCGGTCGACCGTGAGGACATCCTCGTGCTCGCCTCCGCGCTTGACGACATCGTCGATTACACCGAAGAGGTCGCCGACTACCTCGGGCTGTACCAGATCGAGGCCCCGATGGACCAGGCGATCAAGCTGGCGGCCGTCCTCAAGGCGGCGGCACACCAGATTGCCGAGGCGATCCCGAACCTCCGCGGCTTCAGGGACATCTCGACCTATACGGTCGAGGTCCACCGGCTCGAGAACGAAGGCGATCGGATCACCCGTGAAGCCGTGGCGTCCCTGTTCAACGGGGGGATCGACCCAATGGTGGTGATCCGCTGGAAGGACCTGTTCGAGCGCCTCGAAGCCGCGATCGACGCCGCCGAGCACGTGGCGAACATCCTCGAAGGGATCGTGATCAAGAACTCGTGATAGCGCGAGTCTTCCTCTCGCGTGGTGTCCATCGATTCGGGATCCTCCACGACGACTACTCGCCGAAACCCGCATTCGAGCGGTTACGCCAGACGTTTGCGGAGCTTCGAGGGAATGTGGTCTCCTCGGGATACTCGACCTTCCGCAGCACCTTCGCCGGCACCCCCGCGGCCACCGAGAACGGGGGGATGTCGCACAGCACGACGGAATTGGCTCCGATCACGCATCGCTCTCCGATGCTGACGCCGCTGGTGATCACGACGTGCGCCCCGCACCAGACGTTGTCGCCGATGCGGGTCGGCCCCCTGCTGGCGAAGCCCTGCCACGGCACCGGCTCCCGGGGATCGTCGAAGCGGTGGTCCGCATCGGTGATCAGGCAGCCGTTGGCGAACATACAGTGGTCCCCGATCTCGACCAGCTCGAGCGACGCGATCATCACCCCTAGGTTGAGGAACGTGCCTTGCCCGATTCGAATCCGGGCGGATCCCGGAGCCGTCAGCCACACACCCGGCTCGAGCAGCGTCTGAGCCCCGACCTCGAGGCGGCCCTCACGCAGCGCCTCGAGCACGTTGCCGTGAATCGGCCAGCGCACGAAAGCCTGGCGACGCATCATCTCCCAGTGGATCTGCGCCCGGTTCCACGGCATTGAGTTGCGCTCGTACCAGCGCCATTTCTGCGCCCACAACGAAAGCCTCGAGGCCACGCGCGCGACGGTAACGCACCGTGGCGCGAGCGCGTCAGCTCGCGGCGACGGGGGTGGGCGACCGCGCGTGAGCGCGTCAGCCCGCGGCGGCGGGGGCGCGGCGACGCGGGACGGACCTGCTGGCAGTCCTCTTCGCCCGGACCGGCAGCACTGTCTGGAGGAATCGCCCCGTGTAGGACTCCTCCACTTGCGCAATCTGCTCCGGGGTGCCGGTCGCGATCAGGCGGCCCCCCTCGTCACCCCCCTCGGGTCCAAGATCGATGATCCGGTCCGCGACCTTGATCACGTCAAGGTTGTGCTCGATCACGACGATCGAGTTGCCGGCGTCGACGAGCCGCGCCAGCACCTCGAGCAGCCTCTGGATGTCGGCGAAGTGCAGTCCGGTGGTGGGCTCGTCGAGGATGTAGATCGTGCGTCCAGTCGCGACCCGGGACAGCTCCGCGGCGAGCTTGACGCGCTGCGCCTCGCCCCCGGAGAGTGTGGTGGCCGGCTGGCCGAGCCGCATGTAGCCCAGCCCGACGTCATTCAAAGTCTGCACGCGGCGGCGGATCTTGGGGATGTGCTCGAAGAACCCCAGCGCCTCCTCGATCGGCATCCCGAGCACGTCGGCGATCGTCCTGCCCTTGAAGCGAACTTCGAGCGTCTCGCGGTTGTAGCGCTTACCGTCGCACTGCTCGCAGGGGACGTAGACATCGGGGAGGAAGTGCATCTCGATCTTGATCTGGCCATCGCCCCGGCAGACCTCGCACCGCCCGCCTTTGACGTTGAACGAGAATCGTCCCGGCTTGTAGCCTCGCGCGCGGGCCTCCTGCGTCTTTGAGAACAGCTCGCGAATCTGGTCGAACAGGCCGATGTACGTGGCCGGATTGGACCGTGGCGTGCGCCCGATCGGCGACTGGTCGACCGAGATGATCTTGTCGAGCTGCTCGATCCCGGAGATCCGGCGATGGACGCCGGCTCGCTGCCTCCCGCGGTGCAGCCGGTTGGCGAGCGCCTTGAACAGCACGTCGTTGACCAGCGTCGACTTGCCCGAGCCCGAGACCCCGGTCACGCAGCACATGACTCCGAGCGGAATCTTCACGTTGATCCCCTGCAGGTTGTGCTGCGAGGCGCCTTCGATCCCGATGAAGCCCGACGGCTTGCGCCGCCGGCGCGGGGTGTCGATCACCCTCGTGCCCGCCAGGAACTGGCCGGTTAACGACTCGGGCACCGCCGCGATCTCCACGGCCGTCCCCTGCGCGACCACGTGGCCGCCGTGCTCGCCGGCCGCGGGGCCCATGTCAACGACATGGTCCGCGGCGCGCATCGTGCCCTCGTCGTGCTCGACCACGAGCACTGTGTTGCCGAGATCGCGAAGCCGCTCCAGCGTCGCGATCAGCTTCTCGTTGTCGCGTTGGTGCAGCCCGATCGACGGCTCGTCGAGGATGTAGAGCACGCCCACCAGCGAGGAGCCGATCTGGGTCGCCAGACGGATCCTCTGCGCTTCGCCACCCGACAGCGTGGCCGCCGCGCGTTCCATCGAGAGATACCCGACGCCGACGTTTTCCAGGAACTGGAGGCGCTCTTCGATCTCTCGTAGGACCAGGCGAGCGATCCGGCGATCGTGATCGCTCAGCTCAAGCCCTCGCACCCATTCCAGTGCGCGCCGCGCGGGAAGTGCCGTGAGATCCTGCATCGGCGTGCCCTGGACCAGCACGGCACGGGACTCGGGTCGCAGCCGCGCTCCTTTGCACTCCGGGCATGGGCGCAACGTCATGTACTCCTCGATCTTCTCGCGAGAGAAGTCCGACTCCGTCTCGCGGTAGCGACGCTCGAGATTGGTCACGATCCCCTCGAACGTGGTGGCATACGAGCGCCGACGGCCGAAACGATTGCGGTAGGAGACCTGGACCCGGCTTCCGTTGGTCCCATGGAGGAAGAAGTCCCGCGACTCGGGAGGGAGGTCCTGCCATGGCGTCTCCAGGTCGACGCCGTAACGCTCGGCGATCGCCTGCGTCAGCTGGTCGTAGTAGTCCGACGCGCTGACCGCCCACGGCGCGATCGCGCCCTCGCCGATCGACAGCGCCGGATCCGGCACGACGAGCTCGGGATCGATCTCCATCTGAGAGCCCAGACCGGTGCACCGCGGACACGCTCCGTGGGGCGAGTTGAAGCTGAAGATCCGGGGCTCGAGCTCCACGAGGCTCGGGCCGTGGACGGGGCAGGCGAACTTCTCCGAGAACGTGAGCGTTCGCTCCTCGTCGACCATCTCGACCTGGACGAGCCCGTCCGCCAGGGAAACCGCCGTCTCGACCGAGTCAGCGAGCCGCTTGCGCAGCTCTCCCTTCATCACCAACCGGTCGACCACGACTGCGATGTCGTGCTTGAACTTCTTGTCGAGCAGGATCTGCTCATCCAACCGGCGCAGCTCGCCGTCGACCTTCACCCGGCTGAAGCCCTCGCCGCGAAGCTCCTCGAGCTGCTTGCCGTACTCCCCCTTACGGCCCCGGACGATCGGAGCCAGCACCATGAACCGCGTGCCCTCCGGCAGCTCCATCACCTGGTCGATGATCTGCTCTGCCGACTGCCCGCTGATCGGACGCCCGCAGACGTGACAGTGGGGCTGGCCGATCCGCGCCCACAACAGCCGTAGATAGTCGTAGATCTCGGTGACCGTGCCGACGGTCGAGCGGGGATTGCGCGAGGTCGTCTTCTGGTCGATCGAGATCGCCGGTGATAGCCCCTCGATCGAGTCCACATCGGGCTTGTTCATCTGGCCGAGGAACTGGCGCGCGTAGGCCGACAGTGATTCGACGTAACGACGCTGCCCCTCCGCGTAGATCGTGTCGAAGGCGAGCGACGACTTCCCGGAGCCCGACAGCCCGGTGATCACCGTCAGCGACCCGCGCGGGATCGAGACGGTCACGTCCTTGAGGTTGTGCTCCCGGGCGCCGGAGACGACTAGCTGGTCCACTTACGGCCGAGTCTAGTGGAGCGAACAGACGTTCTAGGGCAATGGCCCCGTTCCCCGGGTCGCTCTCGCCCTTCAGGCGTCTACCGAGGCGTAGACTTCGTCGAGCAGCCCGGGGCGGTCGGGCAACTGGAAGTTCTCAGCCAGGTAGCGATTTGTCTCCTCACGGGAGGTGCCGTTGAGCGCCATGTTGAGGGCGATCAAGCGGGCACCTTCAGTGTCGTCCGATCCATCGCCAGGCTCGGTCCGGAGCGACTGCCCAGAAGCAGTCTCTGTGCCCGCCGTCGACGGCTCGACAGGGTCTAGCGCCGGCGCGCCCTCTTGCTCCGCCAACGGCTCCCCGTAGGCCGCGGTAAGGTCGGTGGGGTAGTCCTCCACCTGCTCCTCGAACAGGTCGCGCTCCTCCGTCGGCGGCGCCTGCTCGACGGCCGCTGGGTCCGACTCGGGCTCGAACCGCCGTCTCGGCGTCACCGCCTGGGTGACCTCGGCCATGTTGCCCTCCAGCAGCTGGAGATCGGCGCTCAACCGGTTTGACCCCGTCCGTAGCGACTCGATCAGCGCGCTCAGCTCGCTCTCCATCGCGTCGAGCCGCTCGGACATCACCGCGGTGGACTCTGAGACCTTGCCGACGTAGTCGCGCGCCTGCGCGGCTGCTTGCTCACGAGCCGCCTGCGCCGCGCTGTCGGCGTCGGCCCGGATCTCCCGCGCGTCCTCCTCGGCCTGGCGCTGGATGCCGGCGGCGCTCGTCTCCGCGGCCTCGACGATCGCCTGCACCTGGTCGCTCGCGGCCGATGCGAGCGTTTCGCTGCGGCGGCGGGCGGAGCGCTTGAGCTCGTCAACCTCGTCCGCCAGCGCGCTCAGATGAGCGTCGACTGCCTCCGGGTCATAGCCCCGGCGTCCGATCGGAAAATCCTTCTTCTCAATGCTCTGTCGTTCGAGCGCCACGCGAAACTACCTCCAAAGGATCGGAAAGAAAAGATCTCGGCGAACCAGCGCCAGCGTATCGGACCTGGCTCGACTTCGTGATCGCCTCGCCGGTTCAGCTGTCCGACGCGTGCCCGGCCGCGACGGCCTGGTCGAACTCCCGCTTGAGGTCTCTGATCTCGTCGCGGAGCTTGGCAGCGTACTCGAACTTCAGCTCCTCGGCGGCGGTGAGCATCTCCTCTTCGAGCTCGACGATCGTCCGCTCGAGCTCTGCGGGTGGCACCGATCCGGCGGCGCGCTGGCGGCGCCGGCGGGACTTGGGCACCTTGGAGGAGTCCGATTGGAGGAACTCGGCGATGTCGGAGATCCCCTTCACGATCGTCTCCGGGGTGATCCCGTGCTCGACGTTGTACGCGCGCTGGATCTCCCGCCGGCGATCGGTCTCCCCGATCGCGGCGCGCATCGCCGCGGTCTCTCTGTCGGCGTACATCAGGACCGTGCCTTCGATGTTGCGCGCGGCGCGCCCGATCGTCTGGATCAGCGACGTCTCCCCGCGCAGGAAGCCTTCCTTGTCGGCGTCGAGGATCGCCACGAGGGACACCTCGGGCAGGTCGAGCCCCTCGCGCAGTAGGTTCACGCCGACGAGCACGTCGAACTCGCCGAGCCGGAGCGCGCGGATGATCTGGATCCGCTCGAGCGTGTCGATCTCCGAATGCAGGTAGCGCACCCGGAAGCCCATCTCCAGCAGGTAGTCGGTCAGGTCCTCGGACATCTTCTTGGTGATCGTCGTGACGAGCGTGCGCTCGTCACGGTCCACGCGACCGCGGATCTCGTTCATCAGATCGTCGATCTGGTTGCGGGTCTCGCGCACCTCGACGTCGGGATCGATGATGCCCGTGGGCCGCACGATCTGCTCGACGATCCGCCCCGAGTGACTGCGCTCATAACCTCCCGGGGTGGCCGAGACGAACACGACCTGCGGCGTGATCGAGAGGAACTCCTGGAAGGTCTGGGGTCGGTTGTCGAGCGCGCTGGGGAGACGGAAGCCATAATCGACCAGCGTCTGCTTGCGCGATCGGTCACCCTCGTGCATGCCCCCGATCTGCGGCACCGTCTGGTGGGACTCGTCGATGAAGCAGACGAAATCCTCCGGGAAGTAGTCGAGCAGGCAATACGGCCGGTCGCCGGGTCCCCGGCCGTCAAGGATCCGGGAGTAGTTCTCGATCCCGGAGCAGAAGCCGAGCTCGCGCAGCATCTCCATGTCGTACTGCGTCCGCTGGCGCAGGCGGTGGGACTCGAGTAGCTTTCCCTGGGCATCGAGCTCAGTGCAGCGCTGGTTCAGCTCAGCGCCGATCTCCGCCACCGCATCGTCGATCATCCCCTCGCGCACGTTGTAGTGACTCGCCGGCCAGATGCCGACGTGCTCGAGGTCGTCCTCGATCAGCTCTCCGGTCAGCGGATCGAAGTGCTGCAGATGCTCGACCTCGTCGCCGAAGAGCACGATCCGGAACGCCGTCTCAGCGTACGCGGGGAAGATCTCGAGCGTGTCCCCGCGCACCCTGAACGTCCCGCGCCCGAGGGCCGTGTCGTTGCGCGTGTACTGGATCGAGACCAGCTTGCGCAGCAGCGCGTCGCGATCGACGAACTCCCCCTTGCGCAAGGTCTGGAGGTTCTCGTCGTAGACCTCGGGCGAGCCCAATCCGTAGATGCACGAGACGCTGGCGACGATCAGCACGTCACGCCGCGCGAATAGCGCCGCCGTCGCCGAGTGGCGTAGGCGGTCGATCTCCTGGTTGATGGCCGAGTCCTTCTCGATGTACAGATCCCGGCTCGGAACGTACGCCTCAGGCTGGTAGTAGTCGTAGTAGGAGACGAAGTACTCAACCGCGTTGCGCGGGAAGTACGTCCGGAACTCGTTGCACAGTTGGGCGGCCAGCGTCTTGTTGTGGGCGATCACGAGTGTCGGCTTCTGCACGGCCTCGACCACCGAAGCCATCGTCATCGTCTTGCCGGTGCCGGTCGCCCCGAGCAGCGTCAGGAACTGCTCGCCAGCCTGCACGCCCTGCGCCAGCGAGTCGATCGCCGCCGGCTGGTCGGCGGTCGGTCGGTAGGCGGCTTCAAGCTCGAACTTCGGCATGACTGAACGAAGCAGCGTAGCGAGGGTCTCGGACGACGATCTCTCGGCGACATAAACGGTCGCTGCCAACACGCCGACCACCCGGCGCTGCGACCGCCTCTAGCTGTCGGGGCGATTTGCCGATACGGGTAATAGGTAATGGATAATCGCGTCGTCGCAGATCCGCTGCGCGGTTGCGACCCGCCGGGCGTCGCTCGGATGGGACTGCATCTAGGTAAACGTAAGGAGATTTTATGATCGTGTTAGGGATCATCCTGCTGATCCTCGCCGTCCTGATTCCCAAGCTCGCCGTCCTCTGGGCGGTTGGCATCATCGTGCTGGTGGTCGGCTTGATTCTTGCGGCTCTCGGCATGATGGGACGCGCCGTCGGGGGCCGACGCCACTACTACTAACCCCCTGCGCCGCTACGCCATCGTGGGCGCTAGCTTCGCAATCCGCGCGGATCGATGATCCAGGCCCAGGGGGGGCCGGAAAAGCGAACCAGGGGTGGTGAGGTCT
>JBPCRJ010000165.1:0-3579 GCA_050996975.1 Solirubrobacteraceae bacterium
GATCACAAGAGCAACCGGCACTCGGCGTCTCACCAGTAGGGAAGAGGCCAACGACTTGACACTCGATATGCTGCCGGCAGCGATGAACTCAACCCCCTCCAGCAGATTACTGGGCAACGCCCCCCGGAGCGAATCGGTGTTTACAGACTCCTCGGTCAGGACATAAGCAATCATGGGATGTCACTTTCTCGCACGTCGTAGAAAGGCAAGCCGTCTTCGACACAGATCCGGTATTTCATCATCAGGAATTCGCCCATTCTTTCCCGTGCCAAGGCGTATTGCATCTCGCCGCCGCTCCAGAGCAGAATGGCCTGCGGCAACGCGAAATGAGCCAGGAAGCGCGCCGGGTCTGTGAACCCCATTCGACTGAACACCAAGCCCACTGCCCCGGCGGGTCGGCGTAGAAGCTGGTTGCGGAGCTTGGCGATCGGGCCGATCGCTACATTCTCGCTCAGATCTTTGCTTTCCACCAAGCAGGAAAGCCCGGAAGAGTAGACGAGGCCATCGATCTCCTCTACGTCTTCGCCGAAGAGTTGAACCGAGTACGGCCACCTCACCTGTGCTCCATCGAGCTCGAAGGCTCGGATGACCAGATACTCGAGCGCTTTACCTGCTTCCCAACCGGGCGTATCCCGCCGTTCGATAGCGCTCCAAAGCGCCCGGAGATCGTCCCAGCCGAGCGCTCTAATTCGGGTTTCATACTCCCATGGTGATGACATGCAGGAGCCATTCTTCACCGAGAAGCCGGTCGGGGGCCGCTATGGAGCCTGCCCATCTACCCCCTAATCTCTCCCCTCAATGGCGGCGCGCACCTTGCCCGGGTTCATGGGCAGGTCGCGGAGGCGCGCGCCGATGGCGTCGTGGATCGCGTTGGCGATGGCGGCGGGGGGCGGGATGATCGGCACCTCGCCCACGCCGCGGACGCCGTACGGATGGCCAGGATTGGGCACCTCGACGATGATCGTCTCGATCAACGGCGCGTCGAGCGCCGTCGGCGTCCGGTAGTCGAGCAGCGTCGAGTTCCGCAGGCGGCCGGATTCGTCATAGGTATACTCCTCCCACAGCGCCCAGCCGATCCCCTGAACCACCCCGCCCTGCATCTGCCCTTCCACGTAGGAGGGATGGATGGCCGTTCCGGCGTCCTGTACTGCCGTGTAGCGGATCACGTCCACCTTGCCGGTTTCCGGGTCCACCTCCACGTCGGCGACGTGCGTGGCGAAGGCGCCTCCGGCGCCGGTCGGGTTCACGGTGACGGAAGCCGTGATCTGCGCGCTGGCCTCCTCCAACTGCTGCGCCACTTCCCGCAGGCTCGCCGTTTTGCCGTTCGCTGAATAGCGCGCGCCCTCCACCTGGATCGCCTCCGCCGGCACCTCCCAGATCACGGCCAGCGCGGCCATAATCTTCTTCTTCATCTCCTGGGCCAACTCGTAGACGGCATAGCCGGTCGCGTAAGTCACGCGGCTGCCGGCTGTCACCTCCGTGAACCCCACGGACTCCGTGTCGGCCACCACGGGGTGCACGTCGGCGTATTCGACTCCCAGCGCCTCCGCGAACTGCATGGCGATGGCGGCCCGGCTGCCGCCGATGTCCGTCGATCCTTCCAGCAGGGTCACCGTCCCGTCCGAATTGAGGCGCCCAATGGCGCTGGAAGTGAGGCCGATGTTGAACCAGAAGCCGCTGGCCACGCCGCGTCCCCGCCGCTTGCCGTCCGGGCCTTCGCGCTCCAGCGGCGCCTGATAGTGGGGCGAGGATTTCGCCGCCTGGACGCACTCCAGGTTCCCGACCCGCGGGTAGGGCGGCCCGGCCGCGCGCCAATCGCCTTCCTTGGCGCCGTTCTGCAGGCGGAACTCCAGCGGGTCCATCCCGATCTGCTCGCAGATTTCGTCGACCACCGTCTCACAGGCGAACTCCGCGACGGTGGCGCCCGGCGCCCGGTAGGCGTTGGACTTGGGTTTGTTGACGAGCACGTCGTAGCCGTCGATGCGCACGTTCTCCAGTCGGTAGGGCGCGAAGACGGTCATACAGCCGGCATCAATCGGCGAGCCCGGAAAAGCGCCGGCGTCGAAAGCGATGTCCGCCTGGCTCGCCGTGATCCGCCCTGCTTTCGTGACGCCCATCTTGATGCGGATATCGCTGGCCGGCGAGGGCCCCGTGCCCATCAGTACCTCCGCCCGGTCCATCAGCACCTTCACCGGCCGTCCCGTCTTGCGCGCGAGGACGGCGGCGACCGGCTCCAGGTAGACTGAGATCTTCCCGCCGAAGCCGCCGCCGATCTCCGTCGGCACCACCTTGATCTGCGAGATCGGATGATCGAGGAGCTGCGCGAGCTGGCTCCGCGCCGGAAAGGCCCCCTGAGTGCTGCACCAGACGGTGAGCTGCCCATCTTTGCGCCATTCCGCCACCGCGTTGTGCGGCTCGATGTATCCCTGATGAACGGTCGCCGTCCGGAAATGCCGCTCGACCACGATCTCCGCCGCCGCAAACCCTTTCTCGACGTCGCCCTCTTCGAAGATGAGATGGCTGGCGACGTTGCTCGGCTGGCTGGCCTTCGCGCCCGCCGTGTTAGTGAAGATGTCGTCGTGAAGCAGTGGCGAGCCGGGCTCCATCGCCTGGCGCACGTCCAGCACCGGCGAGAGCAGCTCGTAATCGACTTCGATGAGGCGGATCGCCTCGGCGGCAATATGGGGAGTGCTCGCCGCCACCGCCGCGATGGCGTGGCCGCAGTAGAGCGCTTTGTCCCGGGCGAGGATATTGCTGCTCATGCGGTGCAGGTCGACGTCCCCTTGCTCGGCGAGCCGGACGGTCGTGCCGCGGTACGGCAGATCAGCAGCGGTGATGACCGCGTGCACCCCCGGCAGCGCCGCCGCCTTGCTCGTGTCGATCGCCTTGATGCGCGCGTGGGCGTGCGGGCTGCGCAGCACCTTGCCGTGCAGCATCCGCGGCAGTTGCACGTCTGCCCCATACACGGCCCGTCCCGTCACCTTGTCCACCCCATCCGGCCGCACCGGCCGCGTCCCAATCACCCGGTACTTCTTTGTTTCCACAGCCATCGCTTTTATCCTCGCATCACCGCAGCCGCGGCCTGGACGGCGCGGATGATCTTATCGTAGCCGGTGCAGCGGCAGAGATTGCCCGCCAGCCAGAGGCGGATTTCGTGCTCCGTGGGGTTCGGGTTCTGCTGCAGCAGCGCGTGGGCGGCGACGATGAACCCCGGTGTGCAGATCCCGCACTGCAGCGCGGCTCCCTCCAGGAACGCCTGCTGCAGCGGCGTCAAGCCCTCCGGGCTGCCGATCCCCTCGATAGAGGTAATGCTCGCGTTCCGCGCCTCGACTCCCATCACGCAGCAGGAGTTCACCAGCCGCCCGTCCATGGTCACGCTGCAGGCGCCGCAGTTGCCGTTGTTGCAGCCTTCCTTGCTCCCCGTTAACCCCAACCGATCCCGCAGCACCTCCAGCAGACTTTCCCGCGGCTCGCAGAGAAACTCCACCGGCTCGCCATTGATCGTGGCGCTCACTGCCGTACTTCCACTCAAGAGTTGTGTGGCCATTATCTCCTCGCTCGCTCAACTGCCCCACGGAG
>JBPCRJ010000042.1:0-3161 GCA_050996975.1 Solirubrobacteraceae bacterium
TACTAACCCCCGGCGCCGTGACGCCATCGTGGGCGCGAGCTTCGCAATCCGCGTGGGTCGATGATCCAGGCCCGGGTTCGCCAGGACAGGCGACCCGGGGCTGGCGGGGTCTGGCGGTGTGCTGTCGCATCTGATTTATCTGATAAGCCTTCTCGGTGTGTCCAGGATGACTGCCACCGAGGCGGCGCGGAACTTTTCCGTGGTGCTCAATCGCGTGGCGGCGGGAGAGGAAATCGAGGTCACGCGTAGCGGCGCCCCCGTTGCCGTGATCGGCGCGCCGAAGGCGCGGCTGGTTTCAGCCGAGCGCTTTCGTGAGCTGATCGCCAGTGCCCCCGCCTTAGACGAGGATCTCGCCGGCGAGATGCAAGCGCTGCGAGCGACCGTCGGACCGGCCGCGCCGCCATGGCGGTTCTGATCGACACCGATCTGCTCGTCGACCTCGGGCGGGGAGTGGGTGCCCGGGATGTCGAGCTGCGCTTGGGCGAGGAGGAGCGTGCCATCAGCGTGATCACGGTCAGGGAGCTGCCGCACGGAGTACACCGGGCAAGCGGAGCGCGTCGCGCGCGGCGAAGTGCGTTCGTCGAGCACCTGCTCGCGGGGCTACGGGCGATTCCGATCACCGAGCCCGTCGCGCGAGTGCACGCCGACGTCTGGGCGCAACTCGCCGCGCGCGGTGACGTGATCGGTGCGCACGACCTTTGGATCGCCGCGACTGGCTTGGCCCACGGCCTGGCGGTGGCGACCCGAAACGCCGGGGCTGCGCATCGCGAACCGCGCGATCAGTCCTTCGATCACTTCCGCGAGTTGGTCACGGCGTTTGTAAAACCCGGACCGCTGAGTCAGGCCGGGGAACAGACGCCCGAGCTGGCGGATCGCTGCGCGAAGGAACCGATAGTTGCGGGGATGCCCATGATCTGCTGGGCGACCGCCAAGGTGACGACCTCACGTCGGTCAGACTCCGGCGATGGTTGAACGGTTTCTCGGGAAGGAGGTCGTCAGCTATGCAGAACACGTAGATCAACAGCAGGTCGAGGTCGGCGAGCATCGAGGCCCCTCCTTGACGGGGTCGGCGGTGACATTGAGCACCGCCGACTTCGACCAGCTGCCTTATGACTCCTTCGACCCCACGACCGGACCCCAGGCCGTGGAACTACTCATCTAGATCCGGTTTGGTCCGCGCTCGCGAACCTCAGTCACCGCTCTCGAACTTGAACGAGATCGCCAGGCGCACCCGGAAGCCGGTGACCCGCCCGTCCTCGATCCGTAGATCCTGCCGGACCACCTCGGCCACCCGGAGGTCGCGGACGGTCTTCGCGGCGGTCTCGATCGCGCTGCGCGCCGCAGCCTCCCAGGATTCCGAGCTCACTCCGATCACTTCGGTGACCCGGTAAACGCTCTCGGCCATGTGCTGCCTGCCTTTCGATCGCTTTGGCGAACGATCCTACCTATGGCCATGGTCCACTAACACTAACCGCGCGCCGGCGATGGGAGTCTCAGCGCGGGCCGAGCCGGATCCTGTCCGACAGGAGCAGTGCCGGTTCGCCCGCTCTGCTACCCGCTCACAAGTTCATGGGAGAGGAGATAAGGGATCGCGGAATGGGAATAGCCGTGACAAGTCCAGGGGGGTCCCGTCTGAAAGCGATCGCGCAGCGGGTACTCGCCTGCCGCCCCGACGATCGAGTGCACGCGATAGCGATCGCCACGGGCGGCCAGCTCCGGGTTGCACCCTACCTATGCACCGCTCCGTCTCGCGAGGCTTCGTGAGACTGCCGAAAATTCGTGGAAGCAGTCAGCCGGTGTAGCTCACCCGGCACGGGGACACCTTGATCGTGGAGATGCTTCTGGCCGTGACGGAAGCCACGGAGCTCGCCCGGATCATCGGCGCGCCCTCGATCTACTCCGCTCGACTAGGTGAAGCCCGCCCCGCCGAGCCCGGGGTGCGCACCGAAGCGTCGGCGTTATTCGGAGCCAAGCACGCGCGGCAACGCCGGCTTCAGCGAGTCGCGAACCGACGCCCGAGAGCCGGGCGCGTGAAAGCGAAATCCAGCCAGCCATTCCGTAGCGGAATCGGCTGCGGTGCGGTCGGACTGGAACCGGTCGTTCCTGCGTGCGACGGTGAAGTTGCCCCGTCGGCCGCGTTCAGAAGAGGAAACCCATGAGTGACGGATCAACCAGTTCGGATCAGGAAGCTATCTCACCCGAGACGGACCGTCTGCTGGATCATGAGCTTCAGCAGATCACCGGCGACCCGGATGCGCTGGTCTCGTGCACCTACCGAACCCCTCTGCACGCACCCGGCATCGGGGATGTGATCGAACTTCGCCTCGGTCTGATCATCCTCGCGTTGATCCTTCTCTTGGTCGGAGCGATCGTGATTCTTTCCAGCGGAGGGGTCCGGGTCCTGATCGCTGCCATCGCGCTCCTGTTCTGCGCGACCGCGGTCGTCGTCGTGGTAACGCTGCGCATCAGTCAGCCAACCGAGCATCCCTCTCCCGAGCTCGAGGCGCGTCTGGTCGCAGAGGGAGTCGGCGACCCTGATCGGGTCATGACTGACCTGGTCGAGGATTACGAGCGACGCTCGGCCGACCCTCCGCGGCCGGCTGCTTGACGCCTCTGAGCGCCGTCACCGACTGGTGTCTGGTCAGACGGTGATTCGCACAGGTCCTCGGCGACGATCAGCTCTCCGTCGTAGGCGTGGCGCACCGGTCAGCAGCACCAGGTCGGGTTCGGCCGCGCCAACCCCGGCGCGACCGAGGCGCTCAAAGGCACCTCCGCCAGCGTCAATCAGCACGCGCGACCCCTCGTCTGTGGTGAGCCCGTTCCCCGAGGACGCGCGCCGCGAATTGACGAACGGCCCAGCGCTTCCGGAGGACGAGCATTCAGTCCTGGAGCATCAAGCGCTTGGCGAGTTGCTGGAAATCGTCACTCGATATTGGCCAATTGCCTGCCCCGCCGCACGACGTCATCGAGCGTGGCGGGCGTCGAGGTTGTCCCGGACGGTGTGGATCTTCGATGGCGGTCCGGGTGTGATTGACAGGCGGCGTGGACGGTAGCGGCCTCCTCGGTCGTAGCCTTGTTGGGCTGGGGAAGGGAGAGCTCTCGACGGATCGCGGCGGCGAGTTTGGGGAGGTCGCGGTGGCCCTTGATGCGCCGGAACCCGC
>JBPCRJ010000045.1:0-4868 GCA_050996975.1 Solirubrobacteraceae bacterium
GCGCGCGCCACTGCGCCACAGCGACAGGAACGCCTTCTGGACGACGTCCTTGGTGAGCGCTCGCCGTCCGCACATCCGGTAGGCGAGGGAGAACGAGGCGCCGGCATGACGATCGAAGATCGCTTCAAACGCACGCGCATCCCCGTCCCGAACGCGTTGCATCAGATCTTCGTCGGCCAGGCTTCGCAGGTCGCCGCCGCGAGCGCTGCGTGATGAAAGGGGTCGGAACACGCGAGGAAAGAGTCTAGGCTCGAGGCGGGAGAGATTTAGGGCGAGATGCTCGGGGTCTTAGGGTGAGTTGCTCGGGATTATTAGGTGGGATGCTCGCTATGTGATGGCGTCACCCGCGGGGAGGAGGAAACCGCGCGGGTGCGCCATCACAGTTGCTGTTGGAGCAATCAGCCCTTGATCAGGGGCTTGGCGATCGCGAGCACCTGGCTCATGCTCTTGGGCTTGTCGAACCCGCCATCGGGGGTGATCTTCTGCATCGTGAGCAGCGCGATCACCGCGGCGTGGCGTGCCTCGACCTGCACGATTGAGCCGGCGGCGGCGAGCAGTGCCTTGTTCTGGAGCATCGGACCAGCGCCGTTGTAGGCACTGACGCCGGTGTTCTCCAGCGCGTAGGCGAGCTTCAGGAAGCTCGCCTGGTCGGTCACCGGGAAGTTGAACGTCGGCTTCTTCACCGGCTTGCCGCCCGCTCCCTTGATCGCCATCACGAGCGCGTCGACGTGCTGCTGCTCGTCGTGGGCGAACATCGCCGCCGCTGACTTCGCCTCGCCGCTTAGGCCGACGGTCTTGGCCTTGTGCTTGTAGAAGTCGGTCTCCAGGTACTCGAGCGTCAGCGCGTAGTTGAGGATCGCGAGGTCTCCGCCTGCTGCCAGCGCATTGCTGACGTAGGGACCGACCGCGCCCGCACCGTAAACGGCGCTGGCGGCCAGCGCTCCGCGCATGATGAAGCTCGCGCGACTCATGCCGTGGACCTCCACGGCGGCCAGCTCGGGGCTGACCATCTCAGAACTTGTCATCTTCGTTAGTCCTCTCTTGCAGTCTCTTGAAGTTCGGTCGGGGCTAGGCGATGAACGGCTTGACGACGGCGAGCACCTCTTGCATCGTCATCGGCTTGCCGAATGGGCCGTCGGGCGTCGGTGTCTTCTTCAGCACCGTGTTGAGGGTCGCCGCGTGACGCGCCTCGACGGTGTGGATCGCCAGTGCCGCGGCGAGGATCTCCTTGCTCTGGATGTTCCCGGCCTGGCCGAGGTAGGCCGCCGCGCCGAGGTTCTCGACCGCTGCCGCCAGCTTCGTGACCTGAGCCGCGCTCTTGAGCGGGAACTTGCCCATCGGCTTGGCCGCCGGCGTACCGAGGCTCATCGCGACCTTGTGCAGCGCAGTTACGTGCTCCTGCTCCTCCATGCCGAAGGTCTTCAGCACCGGTAGGTACATCGAGCTCGCGAACAGCCCGCTCTTGACCACCTTCTTGTAGAACTCCGCCTCGAGGTACTCGAGCGTCAACGCGTAGTTGACGATCGCGAGATCCCCGGAGCCCGAGCCCGCGCCGCCCGACGTCGTCGCCGGCGGTGGCGCCGCGGCGCTGCCGGTGCTGGCCGGGGCGCTGCTTGAGCTCGAGGAGCTCGAGCTGCCGCAGGCGGCGATGAACGCGGCCAGCCCCGTCGCGGCGGCGCCTGCGCCCATCTTCTTGCCGGCCATTTTGAGGAACTTCTTGCGCTCTGAAGCGTCCTGCGCAAGCTCCATCACCACGCCGCCGGTTGGCTGGCCTGATTCCCTGCTCTCGGAATCGGTCATCGGGTCTCCTTCTTCTAGCCCGGATACGTTCGCCCGGGTACGACCATCTGTACGGCGCCCGGGAGCCGCTGGATCACCGCCGTGATTTAAATCGACTCCGAAGTGATCCAGATCGCCCCCGCGCACGTACTATCGCGTTGGCCTGTGGGGGGTCGAGTAGGGTCCGAGCGTGCGGCTCGGCGGGCTTGACTTGCGGGCATCATGGCGATCGTGGCTGGCGCCCCTGCTCGCGCTGGCGGCGCTGGCGGTTGGCTGGGTCGCCCGGTCGCCGTGCCTGGCCGCCTACCGGGACCCGCGCGGGGCGCTGCAGCTCGACTGGCGTCATGGGCGGCAGTTCGGCCACCTGTGCTACTCGGACGTGGTTGCGCTGTATGGCGCGGAACGCCTCGATCGGCCGGGCGGCTTTCCCTACGAGACGTCCTGGCTGCAGGACGCCGGCACACCCGCCCAGCGGGTGCGCTACATGGAGTACCCCGTGTTGACGGGGGTGTTCATGGGGGTGCTGGCCAAGCTCGCGCAGGGCTACGGCGCGCTGGCGCGGTCCGGGGTGCTGCCCTCGCGCCCGACGGTGGTGGTGTACGCCGAACTCGTGATGGCGCTGCTGGCGGGGGCGTGGCTGGCGGTGGTGCAGGCGGTGAGCGCGATGACGCGGCGTCGGCCCTCCGATGCGCTGCTGGTGGCCGTCTCCCCGCTGGTGATCGTGCAGGGGTTCACGAACTTCGACACGTTGACGGTCGCGCTGGCGACCATGGGGATACTGGCGTGGGCGCGCCGACGGGTGGTGCTCGCCGGGGTGCTGCTCGGCCTGGGCGGGGCGGCGAAGCTCTATCCGATGTTCCTGCTGCTGGCGCTGCTGGCGCTGTGCTGGCGCGCGGGCAAGCTCAGAGACGGCTGGCGGGCGAGCGTCGCCGCGATCGTCAGCTGGGCGGTGGTCAACGCCCCGATCGCGGCGCTGTACCCGACGGGGTGGTCTGAGTTCTTTCGCTTCAACACGACCCGCAGCGCCGGCTTTGAGTCCCTCTACACGATCGCGTCGCACTTCACCGGCTGGGGCGGCTTCGACGGCAGCCTGCCCCCCAACCACGCTCCCGGAGTGCTGAACGCGGTCACCGCGGGCCTGTTCATCGGAGCCTGCGGCGTGATCGCCGGCGTGGCGGTGACTGCGCCCAGGCGGCCTCGCGTGGCGCAGCTCGGTCTGCTGATCGTAGCCGCGTTCCTGCTCTCCAACAAGGTCTACAGCCCCCAGTACTCGCTCTGGCTGGTCCCGCTGGCGGTGCTCGCGCTCCCCCGATGGCGGGTGCTGCTGGCCTGGATGACGGTCGATGCGCTTGTCTGGGTGCCGACGATGCTGTACCAGCTGGGCCCGGGCCAGGGGGGTGTCAGCGAGGGACTGTTCCTGACCGTCGTGGCGGTTCGTGATCTGGCGGTGCTCGCGCTGTGTGCCCTGGTGCTGCGAGAGGTCTACCGCCCGGAGCTCGACCCCGTGCGCCGCGAGGGGGAGGACGATCCCTGCGGCGGGACGCTTGACGGCGCCCCGGACCGGCGCCGGCTCCGCTGGCCGGCAACGCGTCACGTCCGTCACGAGCGCCAGGTCGGCGCGTGACCCTCCCGCGCGCCCGCGCTTCGCGGCAAATCCTCCCCGCGGCCGGTTTCCTCCGCGCGGCGCTTTTTCTGATGCGCTCGCTGGCGCTCGCGTGGTTTGCGCCCGGGGGGTGTCAACGCCCGTTCGGGTGCAGGACGACCTTGGTCCAGCCGTGCTCGCGCGCGTCGAAGTGCGCGTAGGCGTCCGCCGCGCCGCTCAGCGAGAGGTGGTGCGAGACGACCCAGGAAGGCTTGGCCCGGCCGGCGTGGATCAGGTCCCGGAGCTCCCGGTTGTAGCGCTTGACGTTCGCCTGGCCCGACGCCATCCCCAGGCCCTTGGCGAAGAAGTTGCCGATGTCGAACACGACCTTGCCTTCCTTCATCAGCTCGTCGGAGGATTCGGGGTCCTCCGGGACGAACACGCCGACCACGCCGATCTTCCCGCCGGCGCGGACCGACGAGACCAGGTCATTGATCGTCGAGTTGGGCACCTCGTGACCCTGGGGATCGTGGGCCTGCCAGCCGACGGCCTCGACGCCGCGGGCGGCGCCCTCACCGCGGGTGTGCTCGAGAACCGTGTCGACGGCGGAGACCTTGGAGTCGTCGATCGCGATCGCGCCGATCTCCTCGGCCAGGCGCAGGCGATCGGCGTGCCGATCGACGAGCATCACCTTCTCGGCGCCCTTGACCTGCGCCGAGAGGGCCGCCATCAGGCCGACCGGACCGCCTCCGAAGATCACCACCGAGTCGCCTGGCTTCACCCCGGCGAGCTCCGTGCCGTGCCAGCCCGTGGGCCAGATGTCGGCGAGCATCACGTAATCGGCTTCCTTCTCCCGGGCGTCCTCCGGCAGTCTCAGGCAGTTGAAGTCGGCGAACGGAACGCGCAGGAACTCAGCCTGGCCACCGGGGTAGCCGCCCATGTTGGGGTACCCGTACGCGCCCCCCGGCATCGCCGGATTGACGCTCAGGCAGAAGCCGGTCAGGCCCTTCTCGCAGTTGCGACAGAAGCCGCAGGCGATGTTGAACGGCAGACAGACCATCTCGCCGACCTTGACCTTGACCACTCCGTTGCCCACCTCCACGACCTCGCCGAGGTTCTCGTGCCCGATCGACTGGCCGGGCTCCAGCGGTGCCCGACCCTCGTAGATGTGCAGGTCGGATCCGCAGATGTTGGTGCTGGTGATGCGGACGATCGCGTCGGTCGGTCGTTCGATCCGTGGATCGGCGACATCGCTGACGCTGACGTCGCGCGGGCCGTTGTAGACGACTGCCTTCATGCGTCCCTCCTAAAGGTAGGCTGACGTGATGCCCGTCGGGGCGGAGCGACCCGGCTAGCGATCTAGAAGCCCGGACCAGCGGGGCTAGAAGACCACTGAAAAAGTCGGGGTTCCGTCCGACCGGTTTAAGACCATTCGGGGCATGCTCAAGACTCGGTCGGCTCAGGTGGGATTGTTTGACGCGGCGGTGGTGATGGGTCCGTTGCCGGA